>NZ_JBHUOT010000019.1:0-66626 GCF_042686225.1 Flavobacterium notoginsengisoli | reverse complement strand
CAAAAAAGGCCGCATTTAAGCTTGAAAATGAAAACACCTAATTTTGTATATCAAAAAACCAGCAAAGAGAACTTTACTGGTTTTAATTAATATTGTGAAACCTGTCAACCTATTTCAGGACGACTCATTTTAAACAAACTCATATCCCGCATAAACCTCTTCAATCTCTTTCATGATTGCAAATAAATCTTCAGGTCCATCCGTAGTAACAAGTTTTTGTTTGAATTCTTTAAATGAATGAATTCCTTTAAAATAATTGGTGTAATGACGACGCATTTCTACAATTCCCAAACGTTCGCCTTTCCATTCCATAGACCATTTTAAGTGGTTTCTAGCAGCTTCAACGCGGTCTATAACGGTTGGAGCAGGTAAGTGTTCGCCTGTTTTGAAGAAATGTTTAATTTCATTGAAAATCCACGGATAACCAATCGCAGCACGGCCAATCATGATACCGTCAATTCCGTATTCGTTTTTATAATGTAATGCTTTTTCCGGACTATCGATATCTCCGTTTCCAAAAATAGGCATTGTAATTCTTGGGTTATTTTTTACACGTGCAATGTGTGACCAATCAGAATGACCTTTGTACATTTGAGCGCGGGTTCTAGCGTGAATGGTTAAAGCCTGAACACCAATATCCTGAAGCCTTTCTGCAACTTCATCAATATTAATCGAGTTTTCATCCCAGCCTAAACGCGTTTTTACAGTAACAGGCAAATCAGTTCCTTTGATAACCGCTTTCGTTAAACGAACCATCAAATCAACATCTTTCAAAACTCCTGCACCAGCACCACGGCAAACTACTTTTTTTACAGGACATCCAAAGTTAATGTCTACTAAATCTGGTTTTACTGTGGAAACAATTTTAGACGACATTTCCATTGCTTCTTCATCACCACCAAAAATCTGAATTCCAACAGGACGTTCGTAATCAAAAATATCCAGCTTCATGCGGCTTTTTATAGCGTCACGAATTAATCCTTCCGACGAAATAAATTCAGAATACATCATGTCGGCTCCATGCGCTTTGCATAATCTGCGAAACGGCGGATCACTAACGTCTTCCATCGGTGCGAGTAGTAAAGGAAATTCAGGTAATTCTATGTTGCCAATCTTGACCATCTTCGTAATTTTTTGCAAAATTACAACTTTTTAATCGAATTGGCACAATTCGAGTGACAAAGGCTCAAAGTAACAAAGGGACAAAGGTTTTTTATAGTGCTGATTAACAGCCTTTGGCACTATGGATCTTTGTTACTTTGTCTCTACACTAAGTTCTATAGTCAAAAAATCGAATTGGTTTTCGGCTCATTGGATTAAAAACCAGAGGATTTAAAACTTCTTTTGAGGCAAATTCTATTTTTGGAGTTACTCTTAATTTGGCTCTAAAATGATCTTTAATTTCTTGTAAAAATTCTGGAGTTTGGTTTTTTACAGCAATTTTAATTACGATTTCATCAGTGCCTAAATCGTTTGTAGAGATTTCGATTAAATGATTTTCGATAGTATCAAAACTGCTCAAAACATCGTTCATCGCTGGCGGATAAAGCGTTGTTCCTTTATATTTGATCATTTGTTTTTTACGCCCGACAACTGGACCAACACGCAAAGTATTTCTGCCGCAGGCACAAGGTTCGTTGTGAAGCTGTACAATATCTCCCGTTTTAAAACGTAATAATGGCATTGCTTCAATTCCTAAAGTAGTGAATGTCAACTCGCCGGTTTCTCCATTTTTTACAGGCTGATTATTTTCGTCTAAAACTTCAACAATAATTAATTCTGGATGATGATGTCCGCCTTTTCCGTGTTCGCATTCTGTGAATGCGGTACTCATTTCGGTTGAAGCATAAGTTGAAAACAACTTAATATTCCATTTATCAGTGATTTTTTTCGATAGAATATTCATTGAGAAATCCTGTTCTCTCAAAGATTCTCCAATGCAGATGGCGCCTTTTATGCTCGAATTATTATAATCGATTCCGTGAATTTCGGCGTATTCAATTAATTTTAAAAGGAAAGAAGGAACCGTAATTAAATAAGACGGATTGTATTTTAAAATCGAATCCCACTGCATTTCCGGAATTCCGGCACCAACGCGAATAACGCCGACTTTCAATTTTCTAAGACCGAGAAAATAAGCTAAACCTGCCATAAATTTTCGGTCAATTGTAGTCATTAGTTGCACGACATCTCCTTCTGCAATTCCGGCACAAGCGAATGAAATTGCTTCATTATAAGCCAATCGATCCAAGTCAGAATCCGTTAAACCAAAAGTTACAGGATCGCCTAAAGTTCCTGATGTTGAGGCATAATCTATGATTTGGTTTTGCGGGACACACACAAAATCATCATTATATTGTTGTAAATCTTCTTTGGTTGTAACAGGTAAATGCTGTAAATCTTCCAGTGTTTTCACTTTAGAAATATCAATATTTTGTCCAGCAAAAAGTCTTTTGTAAAAAGGAGAATTTTGACTGATGTATTCTAGAAGTTCAACTAATTTTTTTTCTTGAAAAATTTTAATCTCTTCTAAAGAACCTTTTTCTATTGCTGGAATCATTGTAATTTTCTTTTGACTTTTTTTAAATATTTTTCAATCTTTTCTTTATCAGGAACTGTAGTAATTTCAAGGTTTAAAGCTTTTTCAAAATTAAGCTTTGCCTGTAGAAATTCCTTTTTTTGGTAAAAGTACAATCCTGCCTTATAATATACAACCCAATAATCAGGGTTTAACGATTGATAATTTGGAATGAATTCTGATGAAATCGTTTCTTTCTTATCCAAAATGGAATCTATTTTATGATCTTCCACTTTAAATTTTTTAAAATTCTGAAAAGCAGTACTTTCCAAAAAAGGATCTTTAGCAATATTTAAATTTTCAGATTGAAAAGAAGCAATATTACTTTTGCTTTCGCCAAAAATTAAATTCAAATCATAACAAACAAATTCGCCCAATTGAAATGGATTTGCCGAAACCCAGACTAATTTTTCTTTTGGTTTAAAGATAATTCCGTGATGCGCCAGTAATTGATTTAATGCTTTTTCATTTCCAAAACCTAAAGAAATGTTTTTTAAACCTTCTTTATTTCGAAGAATTTCCGAGGCAATTTCAGGATTTACTTTTGGGTTTTCAGACAAAAGTTCCTGCATTCTTTCAAAGCGATATTCAGAATGACTGTTGGCAATTTGTTCCAGATTTCGTTTATCAGTCGCAAAAGATTCTCCTTGAAAATGATTCGAACAAATTAATTGATCGCTGTTTGGAACATCGTAAACGTCCATTTTGTTGGGAGAAACTTCGATTAAAATGGCTTTATTATCATTGGCACTTCCAACCATAATAGATTCAGAAACAAATACTTTTCTCTTTTTTGCAATGGCAATGGCTTCGTCTAAATTTTTGGCATGCTGTAAAATCTCGCGGGTTAAAATCGAAATTGGCGTTTTCGCGCTAAGCGGAATTTTAGATTTCGAAGCATTTATGGTAACGGTCAATCCTTCGTAATTTATTCCGGAAACCGCTCCAATCATTCCCGGCCAGGTTACCATCATAAACGGATATCCTTCTTTTGGTTTTATAAAGGCTGCGATTTTATTTTCCGCGAAAGCGTCATTCACATAAAAATCAAAATTACGGGCCAGAATTAAATTTCCATCTTCCGATTTTTCATTCCAGGCAGCAAAAGAAGAGCAGCCTACCAAAGCCAAATCTTGCAAAGCATGTCCAATATCATGTGCGCCATGCAGATACAAACCACGCTGATATTTAGGCGCGATGTTGTTAAATTCGTCTGAACTATATTCTGAAACCCCATAAATTTCGGTTTGATATTCATCGGGAACATTCAAATATAATTTACGATTGTACCATTGTAAAAAGCCTCTCAGCAATTTCTGCTGAAATTTGGACGGAATAAAATCGGTTACTTTGGAGAAAAAAATACGCTGTTGTTTTTGTAAAAGCGAATCGGTTAAAGCGCCGGTTGTGAGACCAATTTCGAGCGGATCGCCTTCAACATACAATTCCCAAAGGCCTTGTTTGTTTTTTAAAAGTGAATTTTTTCCAGAGATAAAAACAGTATCAGAAACTTTAGTAACAACTGGTTTTGAATTATTAAAAGCAGTAAGATCAGGTTTATGATGTTTTGATTTTGATGTACCGCAGGAAATCAGCAACGTGAGAAAACCGATAAAGAAGAAATAAATAACTCGGCTTTTCATGATTCAATTATTCAGATGCTTTTTTAATTTTTTCCAGCAGATATTCTTTTCCTACAATTTCTGAGCAGGTTATAACCGCTCCAACTGTAACACCCAAGACACCGTGCATGTTAATACTTTGGCCTGTAAGATACAGATTTTCCAGTTTGGTTTTTGTGGGAATTAAAGTTTTCATCGGATTATTGGAATCTTTAACATATCCGTACATATTGCCACCGTCTCCGCCAATATAATCGCGGTAGGAAAGAGGAGTAGAAGTATGAACCGATTTGATACAATCTCTAATTCCGGGAAATTTCTTTTCGATTTCTACTAAAAGTTTTTCGGCTTTTTCGGCTTTGAATTCTTCGTAGCTTTTACCTCGATAATTTTCTTCAAAAGTCGTATTAAAAGTATTTTCCCAAGCTTTTATATCATCATATTTCATGTACGTTAAAAAGGTCATTCCGTCTGCCCATTCTTCGTCTTTCTTTGACGGATTCATGGAAGCCATAAAAGTTTTCGGCCATGAATTTTCGTCATAATCAAAGGCAGTCCAAACATCATCAATACTTTTAAAATGATAATAATTATGATTAATGTATTTAAAAGTTTTGGGTTTAAAAACGATATACAAACTAAAAGCAGCAAGTACATTTTCCAAATTTTGAATTCTATTGAAAAATGGTTTTCGGAAATTTTCCTGACCCGCCATTTTCAAAGTGGTTTTCGGTTCGATGTTCGAAATAAAATACGTTCCTGAAACTTCAGTTCCGTCTTTCATTTGTACCGAATTTACCTTTTGGTTTTCGACTACAATTTTGGTAACTTCTTTATGTTTAAAGAATTCACCTCCGTATTTTTTGAGTTGTTTTAAAAGCTGTTTTGTGATCTGACTTCCGCCGTTTACGCATCGCCAAGAACTTTCAATATAGGAATTGACCACAAGTGCATGTACATAAAAAGGCGATTTATCCGGAATTCCGGCATATAGAAAATTGGAACCTGCTAAAACCGCTTTCAGCTTTTCATTTTTTGTAAAAGAATCAATCGTTTCTTTCGCGTTAAGCGTTAGAATTTCATCATCATATTTTCCCTCAGATTCTAAATTATAAAGTGGAAAAGATTTACAGATCGCTTTTATTTTTTGACAATAGTTAACGAGATTTTCTTTTTCTTCAGGAAAGTAATTTGTTAATTGTTGAATGAAATTTTCGAAACCCTGCGCATGCGGATATTCTGTTTTATCATCCTCAAAAGAAATAATATCAAAACCATTTTCATCTAATTTTTTCAGATTCAAATGATCCATTATTCCAATATATTTGAAATATTGATTGAGATTTTGTCCTTCGTCTAAACCTCCGATGTAATGAATTCCCGTATCAAAAATAGTTTTGTCTCTTACGAACGTTTGCAGATTTCCTCCGTATTGATTGTTTTTTTCGAGTACACAAATGCTGTAGCCTTCTTTCGCCAGAATTACAGCAGAAACCAATCCGCCTAAACCGCTGCCAATTATTACTACATCATACTCTTTTTTCATTACTTTTTCTTTAAAACAACAAGTTCGTTTTCTTCAGAAACAATTTCAAAATTCTCAAACTGATCTTTTAAGCCAGGACAATTCGCTAAAATGATTAAAGAAGCAACTGGAATTACTTTTTCAATTTCATGTTTATAACTTTCGTCAGAAATCAAAAGAAGATCATATTGACTTTCAAGTGCCAATTCCAATTGATCCAAATAAACTATTTTTCTTTTAGATACAATGTAATTGGTTTTGGCTACCAATAATTTTTCTTCATCATTTATAAAAGAAACTATTTTTCGCTGTGGTTCCTGTAAAGCAAGCAAAACGTCAAGCTGTCCGTAATCATTTCCTAAATGCAGGATTTTTGCTTTTGGCTGAATTTGTTTATTTAAGTTATAATAAACTTCAAGATTCTGTTTTAAATCTTTTTTGACGCTGTTGCTTATTTCAATTTCTTTATAATCGTAACTATTGATAAGCATGGTTTTGAAATAATCCGGACCTTCAAGTTGTTCACGAATTTTACGATGTTCTGCTTTAAAGAAAGAACTTATTTGTTTGGTTCTTTCGGCGTAATTATTTCCAAAAGAGAGATTTTCGGGCTTAATTCTTTCTAAAATGGTAACGGTTAATTTTCCGTGATGAATGACAAAATCGCCTTTTGGTATTAATTCCGAAGCACCGTGAATGACAACAGGAATAATATCAAGATTGAACTCTTCGGCAAGGAAAAATGCTCCTTTATGAAATCTTTTCACCACATTGTTTTCAGATCGTGTTCCTTCCGGAAAAACCATTAAAGAATATCCTTGTTCTACTTTTTTACGCAAATGTTCAACACCGCCTTCCAAGCCTTCTGATACTGGATAAAATCCTGCTTTTCTCACCACACCGCCAAAAATTGGAGAATTGTAAACCCAGTCGCTTACCAGAAAAATAATTTTTGGGCTTAGCATTCCGATTGCCAAAATATCCAGAAACGAAGAATGATTAGCAATAATTACAGCAGGTTTTTCGAATGTTTCATTGAAATGATTAACGACTCTTTTGCGAATAAAAGGATTCGAATACAAGACCGATTTCATGAATTTTGAAATGACATATCGGAAAGCTTTCATTTTTGCTTTTTTGCTGAAAGGCAAAATCGGCATAATGGTAAAACTAAAAATCGACATTATGATACCGCCTAAACCATAATAAGCAAAAGAAATTACACCATGAACAAATGTTCTTAACTGAAACGGAGGATTCCCTTTTTTAGGACGATTTGACAAAAACAGTTTAAATAAAATCGGATAGAAAATAAAAGTGATAATTAGTGCCGCAAAAACCCCAATTAAAGAAACCGATGAAATTGAAGTAAGGGCAGGATGTTTCGCAAATATCATCGCGCCGATTCCTAAAATTGTTGTGATAACCGCCAAAATAATTGACGTTCTGTAAACTGCAATTTCATTAACTCCGGTAGAATATTCTTTTTGCAATGCGCTGGTCATGAAAATACTGAAATCGACTCCGTGACCAAAAATTAAAGTGCAGACAATCATGCTGAAAATATTCATTTGAATGCCAAAAATGCCCATAATTCCAACTGTTACAATTCCAGTCAAGGCAATTGGAATACAGCTGATGATAACCAGTTCGATTCTTCGGAAAAAGAAAAACAGGATCAGGATTACGGCAACAAAAGAATAATTGACAAGCGAATTAAAATCGGTTTTTAAAGTGCTGAAAAACGTTTCGTTCATCTGCTGACGATCGATCGCAATTACATTTTCTTTTGTTGAAGCCGATTTTACAAAAGCATCACGCTGTTCCGGTGCTACTTTTACCAAAGTCGAAACAGTATAAAAGCCATTTTTCTCGGTAATGAATTCCTGTAATTGAAGTGCTTTAATTTTTAAAAATTCAGCTGCAGAAACAGGTTTGAAATCAAAATCCAAATGATCAAAAAAGAGTTCATACGTTGTTGGCTTAAAGCCAACTTTTGAGCCTTCAGCAACTAATTCTGATTTTATGAATTGTTTTTTCTGCGGAGTCCAAAATGAATTCCACTTCTTGATTTTTTCGACTTGTGCTGCCTGAGAAAGCACAATGCCGCCAACCGAACTAAAATTCAGAATTTTGTTTTGCTGCTTTTCTTTTGATAAATCTCCAAAAAGTTTAGTGTTATGCTGTAAAGCTTCTTCGATAGTTTTCCCGTATGAAGCAACATAAATCGTTTTGGAAGTTAAACTGGTGCTTTCTTCCAATTGTTTTTCGGCAGCCTTAATTTCTTTCGGGACAAAATTCAGCTGAGATAAATCGTTATTAAAACCAACATCATTATAAGTAAAACAACAGATAATGGTAATAATTACGCAAAGCCCAATTAGTATTTTATTATTGTGAAACGAAAAGTGAGCCATTTTATCGATCACATTCTTTTTGTGTTCTGCCGGATTTTCGTGTGGTTTGTATAAATGAGGAACAATTAAAAGAGAGAAAATTCCAGTTGCCATTACAATTACGGCAGCAAAAATTCCAAGATCATTCAACGCATCCGATTTTACAAAAAGCAGACATAAAAAAGCAACCGCAGTGGTAGAACTGCTCATAATTACGGGCATTGTAATATCTTTGTATAAAGTCTTTACATCGCTGTTATGTTTGTAATGCGTGAGAATGTGAATGGAATAATCGATTGTAATTCCTAATAAAATTGATCCAATTCCTAATGAAATTGCGGAGATTTGTTCTCTCACAAAATATAAAAACGCAACCGCAAATAAACCTCCAAAAACGGTCGGCAGAAAAATAATTAGCGGAATTAAAATTTTTCGGTAAAATAAAATCAGAATCAGCATTAAAGTAAACATTGCAATTGAGGTTGTCAAAATAATGTCGCTCTTAATTTGATTGGCATTGGCAACTGCAATTAAAGCAGAACCAAAATAACTGATGGAAGTTTTTCCTTTAAATTGAGTATTTAAATTTTCCTGAATTGATTTTAGTTTTTCAGCAAAAAGGGTATTCTTTTCAGTTTCGCTTGATGGAATATTGGATGTAATAAAAAGCAGTAATTTCTTTTTGTCTTTGGTCATTACAAAACCATTTTCGAGCGTAAAATCGTCGCCAATATTTAATTGTTGTAATTTTTTTAAAGCAATAAAAGAAATCCCAAACGGATCTTGTAGAATAAAATCTTTGGTTACAAATCCCGAAGGCGAAATGATCGATTTGTAGTTTCCCTGAATGGTTGCTGCAATGCTGTCTTTCTGCAGTTTTTGTTCGATAGTTTTATAATCTGTATCATCCAGAAAAAGAGAGAGATTGTTGTAAACAAAATCAATAGTTTCCTGAATATTTTCTTCGTCAATTTTTCCCTGAATTCCTGTTATGTAAGGTTTACAGGATTTAGAAACGCTGTCTGAAAAAGCGGTTGCCATTTCTTTTAAATCTTCGGCAGTACCATTTTTGTCGAGTTTAAAAATTACGGTGGTTTTATCGGCAAAGTTTAATTGTTTGAGCACTTTTGCCGTGACATCGGTTTTGTCGTTTGTGGGGATAAGTTTAGTAATGTCTTCCTCAAACTTTAATCTTGAAGCAAAAAATCCAAAAACAAGAAGCATCAGAACAGCCAATAGAACCGATAGAGATTTTCTTCGGTTTACAAATAAATGAATGGCGTAAAAGTATTGATGCATGTTTTAGGTTTTAAATTTTTTTGCCACAGATTAAAGTGATTCGCACAGATTTTTTTTCCCAAGAATTTCACGAATTTTCACGAATTAATTCGTGAAAATTCGTGAAATTCTTGGTTGATGACATTGAATGAAAATCATTTTAATCCTTTAATCTGTGGCAAACTTAACTTAAATATTCGTTTTATTCTTAGAACTAAAAGCGGTTAAAAGTAAATAACTTATAAGACCAACTGATAGTGCTGAAACGGTTGCTAAAATAAGACTTCCTACGATATATTGTGTAGCATTTTTTTGAATATCATCTAATGTTATAGAACTGTCCAAAACCAAAGGTGCATCTGTTGAAACAAAATAACTTCCCATTTTTAAAGAGCCATAAATGATAAACGGAATAAAAGGAGCAAAACTCACATTAGAAGTCAAATAAGCAATTACTTTATTCAATCGAAAAATGGCTGCAAAAGTAAAAAGAAGTATAGTTTGAAATCCCCAAAAAGGAGAAAGTCCGATAAAAATTCCGAGAGCAATTGCTGCCGATTTTTTAAAATTAGAATCAGAACTTTCTAAAATATCTTCGAGAAAGAATTTTTTAAATCCTTTTTTTTTTGCTCTTCTAAAGAAATCCCGAGGCTTTATGTATAATAAAGCATTGGTTACCAAAACGGTATTTAAAATACTGATTCTGGTAAAATCCTGAAACGGACGAAAATGCGAAACTCTTTCGGCAGGATCATACAAAACCTGAATTGGAATATTTTTTACAACAATTCCTTTCCACGCCGCGCGTACGATAACTTCAATTTCAAACTCAAATTTATTGGTATAAAAACGCTTTGGCAATAATCTTAAAGGATACAATCTAAATCCGGACTGTGTGTCGTCCAGCTTAATTCCAGTTTCAAACTTGAACCAAAAATTAGAAAACTTGTTTCCGAAACTACTTTTCTTTGGAACATTTTCCTGAGTCATATTGCGGCTTCCAATCAAAAGCGAATTAGGCTCATTTTGAATTTCTTCTAAAAAAACAGGAATATCCGAAGCAAAATGTTGTCCGTCAGAATCGATTGTGATGGCGTACTCGAAATTCAATTCAAGCGCTTTTCTAAAACCGTTTCTGAGCGCACGGCCTTTTCCCAAATTTTTAGGATGATGAATTTGCGTCAGTTGCGAATATCCTTTTAGGATTTCGCTTGTCGAATCGGTAGAACCGTCGTTGACAATAATAATATTTGAGGTGAAATCTAAAATAGAATCCAGTACTTTTTTCAGTGTTTTTGGGTTGTTGTAAGTGGGTACAATAACACAAAAGTTAGTCGAACTAAGTAATTCCTGCTGTGATTTCATGAGGGATTTTTTGAGCTTACTTCACGAATTGTTTCTCCTTGGCAGAAAAACTTTTAGACTGCATAACGAAATCTTTTAAATACTCTTTTAAAGAAGCATTTTGTTCTGCATAATGTGCTGTAATAAATTTTTTATCCTCTTTAATGTTTTTCTTATAACCCGTTATTCCAGGAACATTTTCCTGAATACTAAGACGAATCATTCTGATTTCGATGTTGTTTGGCTCGCTGTCAATAATTGATTCCAAAAGTTTTGCACCTTCTTTAAAACGATCAATTTTATCGCCTAATTTTTTCTCAAATTTAGAATCCAGTAAAATGGAAGCCGCTTTATAAGCCACTAAAATTTTATCATCGCTATTGGAAACACCCGAAAGTTTTTCTACAAAATTTTTAGCATTAGTTTCTGATTTTGTAACATCCGTATACATTTTACGAATAGAGGCTAAATCTGGCGTACCCGCAAAATTTACCCATAAAAGTAATGTCAGTAATAGTTTCATAATTATATTTTTTTGTACACATTACTCAGTTTAAGAGCAGTAGTGTCGTTAAAGTAAGTCGTGTTTTTCACTTTTACCAAACCGTCTTCAGTGGTTGTAACATCAAGCTCTAAACGTAATTCCGGAGTTACCTCAGGATTAATCAAAGCCATGAATTTTACATTTGCCAAAGACTGAATCATCAACGAACTATTAGTAATCGATTCTGTAAGTTCCTTGATAATCTGAATCATGCAAACACCAGGCATAATAGGATTTCCTGGGAAATGCCCTTTAAAAACCTCATGTTTCTCATTGACTAAAATTGTAATATTATATTTTGAATCGGAGATTTTTTCTTCCGATAGAACTTTGTAAAAATCTTTTAAAATCATATTTTTTTATTTTCCAAACGAGTAGGAAACTCCTAACTGAAAATTGATATTTGTGTTATAATCTCCAAATAAATAATAATTATTGGAGTTGTTTTGATAATAATCACTGCTCAAAACATCCAGTAAACCTTTTTTAAATCGGGCTTCAAATGTTAATCCTGAAGGCAAAGCATAAGCAACACCTAAAACCAAACCAAGATCATTTTGTGCTTTTCTAACCGCAAGATTATCATTCAATAAAACATCTAAAGTTGGTCCTGCCTGAAACTGAATTCCCATTGGCAAAGTGAACTTATTCATTACAGAAAGCGACAAATAGTTGATATCTAAATCTAAATATTCAACTTTATTTGTCTGGCTGACTTCATCATAATAATTTCGCGCTACATTATTAGAACCTTGTCTGCTGTAATTGATTTCCGGCTGTAATGCATAAAGTTTCGTAATCTTAATTTCAGCAAAACCACCAGCATAAAAATCTGTTTTATAATCGGCATGCATTTCAGAAATGGTCGAAAAACTAAATCCGCCTCTTAAACCGGGTTTAACACTAATCTGAGCTTGTATGCTTAATACTGCGAAAAAAACAATAATAAAAAGAACGTTTTTTTTATTCATGGTTTTTATTTTGTTTTAAATTTATAGCTGATTCCAATCTGGAAAACCTGATTTAAGATTGCATCATTAGTATAATATCCGTCGTTATCATAATAATCATAACCATAAATATCTACCAATCCTTGTTTAATTCTGGCTTCAAAAGTCAAACCGTTTGGTAGCGTATATCCAACTCCTCCAACTATTGCCAAATCAAAATCTTCCGGATTAGTATTGATGTAATTATCACCAACTTTAAAATCTAAAGACGGACCTGCTAGCAGGTGAAAACCGCCACCATTAAAATTAAACTTTGCAACGGCACCAAGTGTTATATAATTCAACTCATACTTTTCAGAATAATAACGGCCGTTTTCGAAATATCTCCCTTCATCTCCTTGTCTGGAATACGTTATTTCCGGCTGTAACGAAAAAAACTTATTGAATCTAATATCTACTAATCCACCAACATAGAAATCGGTTTTGGATTTATTGTCATCAATATTAGTTAATGTTGATACATTTAGACCTCCTCGAAGTCCTGGACTTACTCTTACCTGTGCTTCTGATTTAATTCCGATGAATAAAACAAATGCAATTACAATAAATTTTCTCATTTATAATTGATTTAAAGTTTATGGTTAGTTTAATTTTCTATTCCGATTTAAAGTAATTCAGCTCTATTTTTAGCTTAATATTCTGATGAATTATCTGAATCTTTTCAGCAAAAATATTGTTTTCTGAACTGAAAAGCAGTGTAAATTTTTCTTTTGTTTTAGAAGCGTGAACGATCTTCTCTAATTTTTGGTCCTTTTTGGAGATAAAAATGTAATTGTCTCGTTTTCCATCTTTTGATTTATAAATATCAGCTGATTCATTTTCAAATTGTTCCTGAATCATATATTCTTTTTTCAGCAATAATCGAAAATCTTCTTTCAAAGTATTAATCAATATTTTACGGTCTAATTCTGAAACAATCGAATTGACTTTAAAATCGCTTTCCGAAATTTCAAAATCCATTAATTTATTTCCGAATTCCGTTGTAAAAACAATTCGGTGTGTAGTGTCGTTTATTTTTTTGGCAATAAAAATTCCCGACAATTCATTTCCGTAAACGCTGATATTGGTTTTATAAACGTAATCGGTTTTTGAATCTGAGAAATATGGAACTTCATAAGAAGTTTTATCTAATTTTTTTGGCGTATAGTTTTTTGTAACCGAACCGCAAGAAACGAATACAAGCGCTAAAACGAAATTAATTAGTAAAAACTGAATCGTCGATTTTTGCATTGATTACTTTATTTTTAAGTACAATTCTGGTATAATCTTCAGATGATTCCAAAAGTTTTACCTGAACTACGGTTGCTTCTTCTTTATCAAAAGTCAGTTCAATTTGTTTGATGTATTTTTTCAGCGTCGCATCTTTCGGAATAAACTTCGCTAAGTTCTGACCTTTTAATTTAAAATACGAAATCGTAAATTCTTTGTCATCAAACATATTTCCGCTCACGCTTCCAATAATTAATTTATTGATTCTCGCAAAAATTTTACTGTTGCCAATATCAACGGCGCTTTTCTTTCCTTCGTCGTTAATCAGGATTTTTCCGTTTTTAAAAGTAATGCTGTAGTTGTATGGTTTTTTATATTGCCATTGCAAAAGTGCAGGTTCTTTAAAAACCATTTTTCCGGAAGTTTCAATATCTTTTGAAAGAAAATCCAAATGTTTGTACTGAACAAAATCGGTACTAAGTGTTTTGATTTTTTTGGCTACAACATTTACGTCTTCTTTAAATTGCGCAATTTCTACAGTAGTCATTTTTTGCTCCTGAGCAAACAAACTGCCTGAAATAAAAAGAATTAGTAGAGCTATTTTAGTTTTCATAATTTTTAAAATTGTGCTTTGTTTTTTCGCCACGAATTGCACCAATTTCCGCGAATTTTTAATTTAATAAAATCCGTTTTTATCTGCGTCTTCGCGATAGTGAATCTGTTTCATCCGCGTTCAATTTCCATAAGCATTAAGTTTCAGTAATTCTTCAACAGAAATCATTTCATAATTATTTTGCTGTAAAAATTGCAAAAACTGTTCCAAGACCAAAACAGAGTGTGTGCCTGTATCATGCAAAAGTACAATTCCGCCGGGAGAAACCCGTTTTATAATGCGATTGAAAATTAATTCCTGATTTTTGGTTCCACCGTCAAGCGAACGAATATTCCAGCCGATCACTTTATGATTTGTTTTTTCTAATGCTCTTCGAATCGAAGGCGTTGTAACTCCGTAAGGCGGACGAAAAAAGTTTATTTTTTTTGAAGTGAATTTTTCTAAAAGCGCATCCGTTTTCTCAATTTCCTTCCGTATTTGTTTTGTATTATAAAAATCAAAAAACTTCGAATGTGAGTAAGAATGATTTCCCACTAAGTGACCTTCTTCAATAACCTTTTTAGTAATCTCAGGATGCGTTTCGATATTTTTTCCAATGCAGAAAAAAGTAGCTTTAGCATTGTATTTTTTCAAAAGCTCTAAAACTTCCAAAGTGTAAATACTCGGACCGTCATCAAAAGTCAAGGCGATTTTTTTCTCTTTTTCTAATGGATTATTACAGAAAGCTTTTACGTGATAATTGGATGAAATTCTGGACGAACCAAAAGCATTTATTCCAATCCAAAGAAAAATAACAGCAAGATAAAATCCTATATTTATTGGCATAATAAAGTTTGCGAGAAACATTAAAAGCAATAAAAGAATAAAAAATATCGAGATGTTTTTATGCGTTATCATTTTGACAGTAACGTAAAACTATGATTTTTGCCGCTTAATTGATTGTACAATAAAATGGTTTTGTAAGCTGGTTTTGTAACCGAATTTACTTTTACAATTTCTGGAATTTCCTGTGTTTTTAAAATTTTAGAAGCCATCCAAAAAGCAAAAGCCGAAGCCGTATCATATTCGCCACTCAAATGTTTGTAATATAAAACAGGAGTTTTTGCGAAAGCATTTTCAGCCAGATTACTGTAATAATTTTCGAAAGAAGAATTTCCGTCAAAACCTAAAACCAAAGCATCGATATCTGAAATTTCTAAATGATTCGATTTCAAAAACGATTTTATTTCGGTTTCAACTTCATTTGCTTCCAGTTTATTTATAATGGCAACATCCAAAAGTTCTGCGTAAGTATTGTCTTTTCTTTCATTTTCTAAAACAAAAAAACTGGCACCTTCGCCGTAAACGGCACCGCTTGTTGAAGAATTTAGAACATCATAAGGAGCAGTATTGTCTGCTTTAATGCGTCCGTTTAATTTAAAAAGAGAAGTAGTATATTCTCCATTTTCATCAACACCGCCCACTAAAATCGAATTGGCTTCGTCTTCTTCAATCTGCATTTTAGCATCTAATAGCGCCGATTCAAAAGAAACCGCTCCGTTTACATAAGTAAAATTATACCCTTTACATTGCTGTAAAAGTGCGATCTGAGCGCCAACCGTATTATGAGTCGATTGAATAAAAGAAGTTGGCGTTAAAAATTCTTCCTTATTATCTAAAATACTTTTTAGGAATTTTTCAGAATCTTCGATGCATCCTAAACCTGTTCCGGTAATAATGGCATCAACTTTTTCGACATTGGCATCTTTCATTGCTAAAGCCGAAGCTACGATTCCGTTTTTTACACCTTTTGCCATTCTTCGGCTTGCAGCCGGCGAAATATATTCTTTGTATACCGGCGGAACAATTGCCAGCACATTTTCATCATGATTAACATTGGCCTCTTCCAAAAAAACAGTATCAAATGTTTTTTGAGTCGAAATACAGCCTACTCCATTTATATATGTTTTTTTTGTCATTAGCTTTTTGAAAATATAAGAGTGGAACAGTTTCCTCCAAATCCAAAAGAGTTGGATAAAACGTGTTCAATAGTTGTATTTTTTAATGAAGTTTGAGGCGTCAAATCGAATTCTTCCATTTGGGTTTCAAAATTCAAATTCGGATAAACCACATTATTTTGAATGGCCAAAACACTATAAACAGCTTCAATTGCTGCTGCGGCTGCTAAAGTGTGACCTGTAAATGGTTTTGTAGAACTAAAATCAGGCACTTTTTCATCTTGGTAAATGCGGCGTAAAGCTCTTCCTTCAGATAAATCGTTGTTTGGAGTTGCAGTTCCGTGAACGTTGATATAGTCAATTTGAGAAGGCTTTAAACCCGAAACCTCAAATGCTTTTTTCATTGCTAAAAAAGCACCGTCTCCATTTTCAGAAGAAGCCGTTTGGTGAAAAGCATCATTTGCATTTCCGTAACCCGAAACTCTTGCCAATACTTTTTTATTTTGTTTTTCAACAATTTCATCCGATTCTAAAACTAAAAAAGCAGCGGCTTCTCCAAGATTCAGTCCTTTTCTTTTATTGTCGAAAGGTTTGTTGTAATCGTCAGATAAAATCATCAACGTCTTAAATCCGTTGATGGTGAATTTTGACAAAGCATCGGCTCCGCCAACAATAACGCGGTCCAGTTTTCCGGTTTTGATTAATCTTGCACCTAACATAATCGAATTGGCAGCAGAGGAACAAGCGGTGCTTATGGTCGAAACCATTCCTTTTAAACCCAGTTCTTCAGCAATTTTATCCGCAACATCGCCGCCATCGTGGCAAGTAATATATTTAACCAGTTCCGGTTTTTCGAAATAATCGTAATAATGTTTCTCTGTCATGTCCATTCCGCCTACGCTTGTAGCCGAAATAAGTCCGGTTCTAAATTCGTTGATAGAAGTTATGCCAGCATTTTCAACAGCTTGTTTGGCTGCCAAAGTACCAATCATAGCGGTTCTCGAAAAATTATTATCGCTGTTTAATTTCAGTTCGCTGATTAATTCATCGTTGGTTTTTTTGATTTCACCCACTTTGATTACATCTGCATGAACTGTAGAAATATTGGAGATACGGGAAATACCGATTTTATTTTCGATCAACGAAAGATAATTTTCTTCAACCGAATTTCCGATTGCAGAGATAATTCCCATTCCCGTTATTGCAACACCCTTTGTCATTTTAGATTTATGATTTTAGATTGTAGATTCTAGAACTTTGTCAAAGTTTCAACCTTTGACAAAATTGACGGATTTTTAAACCATTTTAGATTTTAGATTTCGACCTGGAATCTAAAATCTAAAGTCTAAAATCTGAAATCTATTTAGTTCTGTTAGCGCTGATGTACGCTGCCATAGTTTCGATAGACTGGAAAATTGTTTTTCCTTCTTTCGGATCTACTAATTTAATTCCGTAATCTTTATCTAAAATCACGATCAATTCAAGTGCATCAATCGAGTCTAAACCTAAACCATCTCCAAACAAAGGATCGTTATCAGCAATGTCTTCAACTGCGATATCTTCAAGGTTTAGAGTTGTTATAATTTTGTTTTTCAATTCTTCTTTTAATGCTTCCATGCTTATTTATTGTATAATGTATTGATAGTTTCGTTTGTATATTCTGTGTTTTCTTCTGTACTAATTGTACATAAAAAAGCTTTATAATTGTCGTTAAAATATTCTACCCAGCCACATAAAACTAAATCTGCTTTATTTGTATTCAAAAGAATATCCGAATAATTAGACATAAATTCAGTGTTAAAGGCATCAAATATAAAGAAAGAATTTTCACTTTTCAGCTGATGACGGATACTTATTTCGCCCAGACAAATATTTGGCAGCGTATAAACAAAAACCGCCGGACTCGGAAAATAGTTTTCTTTGTCTGAAATTGATTCCTGATATTTTACATCGGTATCTAAACTCGACGATTTATTTGCCAAAACCAAAGCGATATTATTTTCCTCTTCCGTAGAAGTTATCGGACTTAAAAGCAATTCTGATCCTAAAAAAGCCAGTTTGCTCAAAGCATCCATTTTGAAAAACTTTGGATATTGCATTTCAAAATTACGATAGGCTTGTTTAGAGAAATCTGCAAAATCTGTCGGTTCAATTTTGAATACAGAAGTTCCGTTCAAAACAATTTCGTTGTTTTGGATGGTGATGTAGGATTTTATGTAGGTTTTGTTTTGAGTCATTTTTTAATAACGGATTCAAGTTATGAATCCCAAAGATGAATAATTTTATTTACTTTCCATTTCCCTGCCTTGTTTTCTATTAAAACAAGAAAACCTCTTCCGCATTTTCCACCACCACATGAAGCACCAACTGATAAAATTCCTGATTTTTTTGTTTTGTCAAATTGAATTCTAGATATAAAAATAGTTCCAACAGGTATCACAGAATTACTTATGTCGTTTAAGTTCCAATATTTTTCATTAGAATATTTGGAAGCCTTTTCAAAATGAAACTTTTTGTTGTTTTTAAAAGGCTTTAAGTCAAATGTATATTCTTCGGTTTCTTTTAAAGTATCGTATTTATAACTTGAAAGATTAATTTTTTTTTGAATCATTTCTGTTTCCAGAGAACTTATTTTTGTTATTGTATCATAAACACCAAGTAATATTCTGGCGTTATCGTTTTTGATGCTATCTCGATAATGCCAATATTCTTTTAATTTTTTATGATATCCAATAGTATCTTCTTTATTGGTTTCAAAATCTCTTTTTGGCATTGGTGGTGGAGAAACAATTCTCCTATCCATATAAATAGAATCTACAATTTCTACAAAGACATTCTTTAAAACATGTTTTTCAAAATCAGATTCAGACACTTCTTTCTTTTTACATCCAAAAGATGAAATAAGAACTAGAGTTACAAATATGAATTTTGATAGTTTCATGTTATTTCACTTTTTCAAAAACCACAGCCGTATTACAACCTCCAAACCCAGAAGCCGTTTTCAAAAAATACTCAATAGTCGCCTCTTCATTTTTCTCAATAACATTTACCTTTTCACTAACTCCAATTTCATCAAAACCTTTTGATTCAAAAAGTGTATTTCGATTCGCTGATTCAATCGCAATTACCGTTTCCAACAATCCCGAAGCGCCTAAGGTATGACCGTAAAAACCTTTCAAACTATTTACAGGAACATTTTGCAAGCCTAAACGATTTAAAGCAATCGCTTCCATTTCGTCATTAAACGGAGTTGCGGTTCCGTGTGCTGAAATATAATCTAATTTGTTGGCTTCGATTTGAGCTTCTTTTAAAGCATTCTGAATACTTCTGAACAAACCTTCACCTGTTCTTGATGGACCCGAAATATGATTCGCATCGTTTATGGAACTATCTCCAATCACTTTTATTTTAGCGTTTTTGGCTTCCGCCGAAACTAAAACCACTGCTGTCGCTTCGCCTAAACTTACCCCGGTTCTTTTTTTAGAATACGGTTTGCAAGGCAGTTCGCTCATCGCTTGGAAAGCATTAAATCCAGATAAAACAAATTCTGAAACTTCGTCGCCTGCCACTACAAAAATGTTGTGGTAAAGTTCAGACTGAATCATTCTTTTAGCAATGGAAACTGCTAAAATTCCGGAAACACAGGCATTTGAAACTACAATTGGCTGTGTTTTGAATCCAAAGAAATCGGCAACGTTTTTTGCTAAAACATCTAAATGTGCGTTGTTGAAACTTTCTTCAGAATCATTTGCTAAAGCCGTAACATTTCCTTTTGTGGTAGAAAGTATAAAAGCTGTTTTTGAATTTAATTCAATTCCTGAGTTTTTGATAATTGGCTCTAAAGCCAAAATCATCATTTTCTCTAAACGAGAATATTTGGTTTCAGTGCTGATTTTTGCAAAAGCACTGTTTATTTTTTCGTCATGAATAATCGAAGCATAAAATGAATTGGGCATTAAAGAAATGTCACTATGAAGCTGAATGCCAGAATCGCCGCGAAGAATCGCTTCAACATTTGATTCGACATCAAAACCCAGAGGTGTAATGCAATTTGTTTCTGTGATGTATATTTCTCTTAACATTTTATGATTCTCATTTTCTCCTGCAAGGTTTTCAAAACCTTGTAGGTATTTATTTTAAAAGCTTTGTCTGAAAAAATGGCTCGCAGATTTTACAGATTAAGCAGATTTACACAGATTCTATTATTTTTTAATTCGCGTTAATTTGTGCAATTCGTGTTTTATTTTAATAAGCCAACTTTTCGTTTCCACTCTTCATAAAAAGGCGGATTCGTCAGCATTAAATTTCCTGCTGCATCTAAAAAAACCTGAGTCGTTTCGCCAGTGCAGGCTACTTCTCCTTTGTCATCAATAATTTTAAAACGGTAAATCATTTTGGCAGCTGGAGTGTCGACAACAGTTGTTTCAATTGTGACCACATCGCCGTAACGTAAAGACAATTTATGTTCGCAGGTCGATTTTACAATTGGTGTGGTATAACCAGTTTTGGCAATATCCAGATAAGTTAATCCGTGTTCACGTCCAAAAGCTTCACGTCCATCTTCAAAATAGGTAATATAGTTTCCGTGCCAAACGATTCCAAGCGGATCAGTTTCGTTAAAACGAATTCTGATTTCGTGAGTAACGGTAAGGCTTGTAGCTTCTTTAAACTGCTCTTTTCTTTTTATCATAAAATAATGCGATGGCTGTAGTGAGAATGAAAAACAAAAATAATAAACTTATTTTTGGAATAATTTCCAGGAAAGAAACGTTGCGTAAAAGAACGTCATAAAAAGCATCCAATCCCCAGTTCATAGGAGATGATTTGGCAATAATCTGCATGATTTTTGGCATGGCAAAAACCGGAACCCAGATGCCGCCAATTGCTGCTAAAATGATCACACTTGTTGCACCAAACGGAGCCGATTGTTCCTGCGTGCTTGCAATTGTTCCCAATAAAATTCCGAACCCGATTGCAGCGAAACCTGAAAATAGCGCCACGACACTCATTAAGGCTAAATGCCCTTCGATATTTAAAGACGGCAGTCCGATGGATGGAAATAGAAATACTGCAACGGCAACCATCATATAAAACTGAATCATACAAATGACCGAATATGTGATCGTTTTACCAATAATCACGACTAAACTAGAAACGGGATTGGTTCTTAATCGAACGAAAGTTCCCTGTGATTTTTCTTTTACAATATTAATTGATAACGGAATTACAATAAAAAATATCGCAAAAAGTGTCCAAGCCGGAACATTATGCTGCACCGAATTAGGATGAACTTCTTTATTGTTAATTTTCGGAATGATCTCTTTAAAAGAAATAAAGCTTTTCTGTTCAAAATCGGTACTTCCTTCGCCTAATTGTTTTTCGAAAGTGGTGTAAATCGATTTGGTTTCGATTTGTGAAATCATTTTATCAATCGAACTCATGACTGCATTTTTGAAACTCATCTGCACCGCAGGATCAAAATACAGTTTTACTTCTTTTTCTTTTATTATTCGCTGCGGTTCGGTTGCAGTACTGTCAGTCATGCCTAAACTGCTGACAATTTTTTCGACGTTTTGATCTACTTTGGCTTGTAAATCAGAACTTAAATTTTGTGGAATTATAATTGCCAATTGAAATTTCCCTTTGAAAACATTTTCTCGGGCAACTTCTTCACTAATCGTTTTATTGTCAATCTGCGTTACAACGCTGAACAAATTGCTTTTTTCTAAATTCTCAAAAACAGTTTTTGAAACCGAACCTTTATCGTTATCCACCAATAAAATCGGAATTTTAGAATCGCTTACGGTTTTAAAAGTGCTGTCCTGAATTAACGTAACTGTAATGACCAAAACCAAAGGCATTATAAACAGAATAATCAGTCCGCCTAAATCGCGTTTAAGCAGTAAAAATTCTTTTACGATCGACATCCAAATTTTATATAGCATCTCTCAAGTCTTTACCAGTTAATGAAATAAAAACGTCTTCGAGATTTCGGGCATCTTCAACAGAATTGATTAAAGTTGAAGGCGTTCCTTTAGTATAAATCTGGCCTCTGTCAATGATCGCAATCGTGCTGCAGAAATCTTCGGCTTCAGCCAAATGATGTGAAGTATAAATAATAGAGGTGCCGTTTTGATTCAACACTTTTAGATAATCTATAATGGCATTTTTGGACTGCACATCAACACCAACGGTTGGTTCATCTAAGAATAAAACTTTAGGCTGATGCAGAATTCCGGCAATTAAATTGACACGACGTTTCATACCGCCAGAAAAAGTTCCTACCGGTTTATCGGCAAATTTTAAAAGCCCTAAAAGATCTAAAGTTTCGATTACTTTATCTTTTAAAACCGAGCCTTTTAAACCGTACATACTTCCAAAATAATGCAGATTTTCTCTTGCCGTAAGAGTAGGGTATAAGGCATATTCCTGAGGAACAACACCTATGATTTTTTTAATTTTTGAAGAATGATGTTGATAGTCTAAACCATCAATTGTAAAATGTCCCGAAGTAGGTTTTACCAATCCGCAGAGCATTGAAATTAAAGTTGTTTTTCCGGCGCCGTTTGGGCCGAGTAAACCAAAAATTTCTCCTTCATTGATATCTAACGAAACGTTGTTCAAAGAAAATTGGTCTGCTTCTTTGTACTTTTTCGAAAGGGATTCTATTTTAATTATGGATTGCAAAATATCTTAGCTGATGGCTTTTTTTAGTTTTTTAAAAAAGATTTCTTCTCTATTAGCAATGTCCAAAAGTTCATCGGCAATAGTGTTGTAAGCGTCTTCTTTGGCACTTCTGTTTTTATAAATTCGGGAAGCTTCAACGGCAAAATCTCGCCATGAATCGCCAATTTTTGTCATTTCTTTAGAAAGTTCCTTCAATTCTTCATTCCCTAAAATAACCGAAGCTTCCTGTAAAAATGCGGCATAAATAAAACGGAAACCACCGCCTCCGGTTCCAATTTCTTCCTGCATACGAACCATTTGCGCTAAATAATGATTGGCTTTTTTGGTTCCGTGTTTTATCGGCCATTTTCTAATTTGCTTAGAAACAAATTTGATGCCTCGAACGCCTACAATTGGCATTGGAGCCAGCATATCTCGGCAGGTATTTTTTATTCCTTTAATAATGGCGCTTTTTAAATCAACGTCTTTTGGAACCTGAATTGGATAATACATTTGGCCGCGCGGTGCAAAAGCTCCTTTGGCAAAACGAACTTTATCTAATTCTTCGTGGGTTAAAGTCGTAACGGTTTCCATTACAGGATCGCTCACTAAATAATCTTTTTCGGTTTTTCCGTAAACGACTAAATTGTGTGCATTGAAATGAAAACGATATTCGTCTGGGAAATAACTTAAATTGTAAACCCCAACTTGTAATCCAGTTGGAATATTATTTTTTAGATTTTCATCTAATGCTTTGTTGGCATTGGATACTGATGAAAATTTTTGTCTTTTTATTTTTAAATGTAAACGATTGGCAACTTTATTAAAAATCTGTCCAGGCAAAGTTCTGTAACTGATTGCCGGTGCATAATTGACTTTTATAAATGGCAGATATACAAAGAACAATCCTGAGCCAATACCAAAAACCATCGGTTCGCTGATGTTTAGTCCGCTATTTTTTAGCAGATTCGACGCTACTCCATTCTCGCAATGAGCAGACTGATGATGTGTGAAAGTTAATTCCATTTATTTGGTGATGCTGTTTTTTAATTCTTCAATTGAAATTTCAAAAGTGTCGGCATATTTCTTCAAAATTTTATCGTTTAATGTTGCAAAAACACTAGGTTTAAAATGTCTCTTTACACGCCATTTCCAGAAACCGACATAACTGGATAAAATAGTAAGATCCATTTTGTTGACTTCCATAAAATATACAATCGGGCTTACTTCACCATTCAAAACCTGTTGTCTGGCATCGGCAATGCGCTCGTTTATTTCGTCAATAGAATTTGATAATGCAATAGTTTTTGGTTCCCATCCTGTACTTAGAGTTGTGGTGTAATTGCCATTTTCATCTGTTGCATATAAAAGCTCTTTGACGTTGTTTTTCGTTAAGTTGCTTTGATCTTGTGGTACTTTATCTTTTTCCATGACGGTATTATTTTAAAAAATTACACTAATAATAGATATAAAACCAATATTGGAATTATTTCGATTATAATTATAATAGCAAGATTTATCAAACCTAATTTCTTGTTTTTTTTGACAAAAAAGTAAATCATTTCTAATAGAAGAAACAGACAATAAGTTTGGCTCAAAAAGAAAGCTACTTGATCTATCAAGTCTGCTTTTTCATATATAAAAAGACCAATCAATAGCAACATTAAAATTCCTATCCGAATTGCTAAATGATAAAGCATTTTTTTTTGGCCCATTTTTACTAATTGATTATTCTGGAACCGAAACTGTTTTTTGAATAAACAAGTTAATTTCGCATTCTAAGAGTACCTGGTCTTCGACAGAACTTTGACAGCTCATCGTACATAAAGTGTAATCATCGCCAGCGAATTTTGAAACTAAATTTGCTTTGGTAATTATAGTATCGCCAACTTTTGGAAGCGAATGAATTTTTACATTTTTTAAGGCACTTATAAATCCAATTACATTTACGTTCTCATTTTCTGTTCCGTCTTCGTCAAAAAAGTATTTTTTTCCAACAATAGATGAACAGGTTTGCGCCGTATTTTCAATTAAACCCGCTTCGATAAAAACATTATTTTGTACAAAAATATTGTCTTCTTTTATCAAAAAGATGGTTTCTACGAAGTTGGCATCAATATCCAAAATCAGATCGACCATAAGCATTGGCGCCCGGTGCGGTAAATAATTTTGTATGTCAACTCCGGTTTTCAAAATCATATATTATTTCGCTAAAACGGTTTTCATTTGTCCGTTTGCAATTTCTTCATTATTTAATTTCGTTACAATATTTACCAAAGTAATTCCGGCAAATTCTTGTAAAATAGTTACTTCTGACTGAATGTTGTCGTTTAATTGAGGCAATTTTTTAATTTCAATTTCTTTAATAGAACCGATATAACCTGTTGGAGCAGTTTCGTTTCTTAAAAAATATTGATAGCCCGTATGTAATGCTACAGATTGCGCCATGTGTTCAATTAAACCTGCTTCCAGAAAAATTTCATTGTTTACGAAAATATTATTTTGCTGAATTTTTAAACCGGAAACCAAAGAAGTTTCGGTATAAGAATACATAGCATCGACCATCACAAAAGGGAACTTTTGCGGTAGTAAATTTTCAACCATTTCTTTTTCTAAAGAAGCCATTGTTTCCATTAGCAAACTGTTAAATACGCATACGCGAAAGAAAATCTTCCACTTTCCGGAACCGATAAAAGAATATGATCTCCTTTTTTCAATTTTCCGGAATTCAATAATTCTTCCACTGCAAGGTAAATAGAGGCAGAACCTACATTACCCACTCTTGAAAGATTCATAAACCATTTTTCATCGCTCATTCCAATTCCTTTTTCATTTAATCCTTTCTTTAATCCTTCAACAAAGAAATTAGAAGAAACGTGAGGAATGAAATAAGTAATATCTTCAGATTTGATGTTGTTTTTATCCATTGCGTCTTTCATGCTTTCAGCACCTTTTGACAGGATAAATTCATCTAATAATTTTACATCTTGTTTAATGGAGAAAACAGATTCGTTTAACCATTGTTCCGGAGCATAATCGCTCCAGCCTTTGATTTCTCCGTTTTCTAATTTGTCACCTCCCGCATACATGCAAGTCTCTAATTCGTAAGCATACGAAAAAGCTTCCATCCATTCGATTTTAAGTGAGATTGGTCCTCTTGGTTTGTTTTCTAATAAAAAGGCACCGGCACCGTCAGAAAGCATCCATCTTAAGAAATCTTTTTTGAACGCAATAATTGGCTGTTCTTCTAAGTTTTTTAAGTTCTCCGCTTCGTGATTGTATTTTTGGGCATTCAGCCAAGTTGAAACTTTTTCAGATCCTGTGCAGATAGCATTGTTTGAATTTCCGGATCTTACAGAAAGAAAACCAAATTTTAGAGAGTTCATTCCGGCACAGCAAACTCCGGTAGAAGAATTTAATTCTACGGATTTGTTTTTTAACAAACCATGAACCATCGCAGCATGCGAAGGAAGGAAAATGTCAGGAGTTGAGGTTCCGCACGAAAGTACTTCTAAATCCTGTGGTGTGAAATTTTCGTCAAATAATGGAAGAATAGCATTTCTAGTTAATTCGGCATTACTGTGTGTACTTTTTCCTGTTTTGTCAACAGCGTAATATCGGCTTGTAATTTTATTATTGCGCAAAATAATACGTCTTGCTTTTGATGCAGTATCGTTGATAAGACCTAAATAGGCTTCCATTTCATCGTTAGAAACAGCTTCGTTGGGCAAATATTTTGCAGCTTTTGTAATATATACTTCAAACATAATTTAAATTTCGTCTTCTAAACTCCCTGATAATATTGAGTTTGCTTTTTTATAGATTTTAACTTAAGCGGATAGGTAATAAGGTGCAATATATACACTATTGGTGAAATTAACCATATCGCAAGGAATAAATAAACATTAAATACTTTAAGCAGCTGTTTTCGGTTTTTTTGATTTTTATAAATGATGTTTGACCACTTATTGAAAATCTTATTTGCCGTTTTATCAACAGTCACTAAATAGGAACTTATTTTTACAGCTCCCGCATTTACTAATTTTGGTTGTAACTCGTTTAAATTATTCTTGCTAAAAGAATCCAGCATAATTTCTCCAAACTGGCTTGATTCTTCAATATCTTTATCTGAAACTCCTGGTAAAGGAAAAATACCTAAATACTTTTTCTTTACTCCAGAAAACATCCATTCTACAATCGTTATTACGCTGATTAAATTTCCAACGCGATCAACCAAAGCTACGTTTCCAACCAAATCTGCATTTGCTTCTTTCAACAAGGTTTTGATTTTTTCCTGCGCCATAATCCACATGTTTCTTGAACCGCTTATGGTAACAACCGGTGTATTGTTCAGGATTTTTTTGGCATCTTCGCTTTTTAAAAACGAATTAATCGGAATTGAAGGCGATAAATACCAAACCTGATAATGGAAAAGAACCAAATCAAATTTTGTATTTAAAATTTCTTCAGGAACTGGTTTTAATGCGGTCGGAATCTGTAAAAAGGATTCTGGGAAAGCATCAAAAAAAGAATCCTTATTCCATGGAAAAGGAAAAGGTTTCTCCAGTTGGATTTCGTGAAAAGTTACATTTATATTCTCGTCATTCAAAAACGGTTTTGCAATTTGCTTTGCAATAGTTTCTAACTGTCCTGATTGAGAATAATAAATAACGAGAACATTTTTCATTATGGTTTATTTGCTTTGGTTGCGGACAAAAGTAAGTAAATTTATTTAAACGAATTTTCTTGTTTAATTGATCTAAAATCTCGCTCAGCTTTTAGAAATTGCATTCTTTTAAATTTTTGGAGATGCAATTGAAAAATGATTTAATAAAAGTCCTTTTTTGACTATATAATTAATGAAACCGTCATAATTCTGAGAAAAAAATTATGCCTTTAAATCGTTCCAAAAGTCAAAATAGTTAAACCATTGTAAAGGATATTGCTGCAGAATGCTTTCTACACTGGTTACATATTCTTTAAGAAGACCTTTTTCATCACGGTGTTTTACTGTTGCTTCTCTGGCATATAAATGATAATGAAGATTTGGTTCTTTCATTACATAAACAAAAACAACGGGCACTTTTAACCTTGAAGCAATTAAAAACGGTCCAGCGGGAAAGTTGGCTTCTTTTCCTAAAAGATTTTCAGACAGAGATTTGGTTCCTTCAAAATAACGATCACCGGTAAAACAAACCAACTCATTATTGGCCAAAGCAGCATTAATCTCGAAAATATGAGATAGATCTTCTTTGATAATGATAAATTTTACGGTTGGTTTTTGTGTAACGCTTTCCAGGTAATTCTTGATGGCCGAATGTTCTAAATCTGTCGTAACCAGATTGATCTGAAAGTTAAGGTCGATATCTCCTAAAAAGTGTTCGGCAATTTCAAAATTACCCACATGGGCGCTAATTAAAACACCGCCTTTTTTTTCGGCTAGAAGTTTTTTGAGTGTTTCGATTCCATCAAATTCGTAAGTGAATTTATTTCGCATTCCGGCAGAAATCGAAATCTTATCAATAATGGTTTGCCCAAAAGTGTAGTAACTTTTGAAAACCATTTTTTTAGATTTGAACCAGGAGTATTGAAGCCTCTCTTTAAAATAATAAAAGATAGCCCTATTACTTTTTCTTAAAAATAGAAAATAGTAAGAAGCGACAAAATAAAGTAAGCCATAAGCTGCTTTAACACCCGCTTTTTTAATTAAAAAAACGAATATTCTATACCCTAAAACAGTTCCTTTGGACTTGCCATCCCATTGACTCATTTAAGCTGATTTGGCTTTTATTTTTGTTTCGATAAGATCGTAAAAGCTTTGAAAATCAGAAATTCCAACAAAATCTGCTTCAACTAGTTTTACACCAAAGTTTGCTTCAATTGAAACAACCAAGTCTACATAATCCAGACTATCTAACCCAAGTGTATCTTTTAAATTAGCATTTGGTTCAATGTCGTCATTATCAACTTCAAATTCATCAACTAAAAAACCATTTATTCTTGCTATAATCTCTTCTTTATTCATCGTTCAATTTAAACTTTTTAACCACCAACGCAGAGTTGGTTCCTCCGAAACCGAAAGAATTGGACAAAAATATGTCAAATTTTTTGTTTAACGTAACTTTAACTAAATTTAATTTTAAAGCGTCTTCGTCTGGATTTTCGAGATTGATGTTTGGCGCAATGAAATCGTTCTGCATCATTAAGATAGAATAAATTATTTCGCTGGCTCCTGCCATCCAGCATTCATGGCCAGTCATCGATTTAGTAGAACTCACATAAGGATTTTTTTCTCCAAAGACTTCAAAAATAGCTTTGGCTTCGTTTGCGTCACCAACAGGAGTTGAGGTTGCGTGCGCATTTATGTATTCAATATCTGAAGCGTTTAGTTTAGCATCATCTAATGCTCGTTTCATTGCTGTTGCTGGACCTTCAACGTTTGGTGTAGAAATATGTCCGCCGTTTGATGAAAATCCGTAACCGCCGATTTCTGCAATAATGTTGGCGCCACGTGCAATAGCAGATTCATAACTTTCCAAAATTAAAGTTGCGCCACCACCACTTGGAATTAATCCGTCACGGCCAGCATCAAAAGGTCTTGACGCTTTTTCAGGATCACTTTCTCTGTTCGAAAAAACACCTAATCCATCAAAACTGCTCATGGCATATTTATTAATTTCCTGAGCACCGCCTGTAATTACGATATCCTGAAAACCACTTTTAATTAAAAAATAAGCTAATCCGATAGAATGTGAACCACTTGCACAAGCTGCACTTACCGTTAAATTGATCCCTCTAAGTTTAAAAATAGTTGAAAGATTCATCGTTACCGTAGAATTCATCGACTTGAAAATCGCACCAGAACCAATTAAAGCCGTATCTTTTTTCTCGCGGACAATGTCTGTAGCGTCAATAATAGCTTTAGAAACGCTGTCATTTCCATACATAATACCGACTTCACGCTCATCAAAAAAAGCATCGTCGATATTCGCATTTTTCAATGCTTCGATAGTTGCCATATAAGCGTACTCGGTTTCTTCACCGATACTCATACGCTGTCTTCGTGTCAATAGATTTTTAAGATCAGCTTTCGGAACCATTCCTGTTAAGGCTGATTGAAAACCAAATTCTTTACGTTCAGAATCAAACTGAATACCAGATTTTCCTTCGTATAACGAATCTTTTACTTCGTCTAAAGAAGTTCCGATACAAGAATAAATTCCCATTCCAGTAATTACAACTCTTCTATTCATCGTCTTTCAAAAGTAATTTTTTATCCTTAAAGTGTAATTTTTTAATCTTGCAGCAAAGGCACCAAGGCACTAAGTTTTTTTAAGTCTTTTTGCTTAAACTTTGCAACTCTGTTTCTTTGCGAGCAATTTTCTATGTTTAAAAATCTTAAAATAATCTCGCAAACATAGTATTCTTTAAGAATATATTCCGCCGTTAATATTGATAATTTCTCCTGTAATATAACTTGCTTTTTTAGAAATCAAAAAGCTTACCAAATCTGCTACTTCTTCGGCTTCGCCAAAACGATTTACAGGAATAAGTTTCAGTAATTCTTTTTCATCCAGTTCACTCGTCATATCGGTTCTAATAAAACCTGGAGCTACAGCATTTACAGTAATATTTCGTTTTGCCACTTCTTGTGCCAATGCTTTTGTAGCAGCAACAATAGCGCCTTTTGCAGCTGAATAATTAGTTTGTCCTGCAGTTCCTTTTACTCCAGAAACAGAAACAATATTTACAATTCGGCCGTATTTGTTACGAAGCATTTTTTGAATAAAAAATTGCGTTACATTAAAAAAACCGTTTGCACTTGTATTCATTACACTGTTCCAGTCCTGCGGTGTCATCCACATAAAAAGACCATCTTTTGTGATTCCGGCATTGTTTACAATTGCTTCAACCAATTTGTCAGGATTGGCTTCCTGCCATTGTGTAAGAACGTTTTGTACTTGTTCAAAATTGGCAACATCAAAACCTAAAATTTCTCCTGTTGCACCTAATTTTTGTATTTCTTGTAATGTTTCTTCGGCAGCTGTTTGATTCGAATGGTAATTAATCAGAATATGATAATCGGATTCTACGGCTAGTTTTTTACAAATAGCACTTCCGATTCCTCTTGAACCGCCTGTTACTAATACACACTTCATAAGTGAAATTTATTTCTTTTTCTTAGCTGCTGGCTTCGGTGTCGATTTGGCAGCTGGTTTGGTTGTTTTTGTTTCTTGTTTTGGGGCTTCGGAAGGAGCTGCAACTGGATGTGGTTTTTCAGATTTTGAAAATAATTCAGCATTTTCAAACCATTGGTTAGCCAAAACTGTTCCGTCAGGTTTTAGAAATCCCCATTTTCCTTCGTTTTTAACTCGGGCAACGCCATCAATAAATCCTTTATCCTGCTGTACAAACATGGCGATAATAGCATTTGTTGTAATTCCGTATTGCGTTGGAATTACCAGTTTTCCAGATTCGTTGATGAAACCCCAATTGCTTTCTTTTACCGGAGCTAATCCGTTAGTACTGAAAACTTCTGCATCGCTGTAAGTTGGTTCAATTACAAATTTTCCTTCCGGATTAATAAATCCCCATTTTTTTCCAACTAAAACGGGAGCCAGGTTTTTAGAGAAAGCTTTTCCTTTATCATATATAGGAAGAATTGCCCAGTTTCCTTTTAAATCGATGTATCCAATTTTTCCATTTTTCTTAGCGAATGTCAAATCCTGAGTTTCAAAATCCCAAATTTTTTCAGCTCCATCAACTGGAATGAATTTTCCGCCACTTACCAATCCGAAAGTTTTATCTTTTCTGGCCCAGGTTGTTCCTTTAAAATAATTTCCGATTTCGGCATAAGCAGGTTCAACCAGCTCTTTTCCTTCGGTATTAATGATTCCCCAGTTTTTATTCAATTCTACTCTGGCATAACCATTTTCAAAAGGCTTGATCTGATCATATTTCGGTTCCAGAACAACAGTCATTTTATTGTTGATCAAACCGACTTTATTGTTTTGTCTGATGAAGGCAACACCGTTATTAAAATCAAAAACTTTTTCAGAAGCAGGAGCTTTTTGAATTTCTCCTTTAGTATTAATATAAACCCATTCCTTATCTTTTTGCACGACCGCAATTCCGTTGTTAAAATCTTTCGCGTCTTTGAAGTCGGCTGGAATTACCCAAGTTCCTTTTGTGTCAATAAAACCCCATTTTCCGCCATTTTCTACAGCAGCTAATCCTTCAGAGAAACTTCTGGCCGATTTATATTGCGGTTCGATTTTAAAAGATCCGTCTTTAGCAAGATATCCAATTTTGGAGCTCTTTTTAACTAATGCCAGTTCCTGACTATTAACAAATTGAATACTTACCAGCAACAAAAAAATAAGTGTCTTTTTCATGATTTTAAAATTCAATGTTTAACGATTAAAAAACTAAAACTCTTTGGGGCAAATTTGTATATCAATTTTTAACTGTTGATCAAATAATCTTTAACTTTTTGAACAAAAGGATACATTACCTGATCTTCTTTAAATGTTGGAATTATATTTCTCACATCGTCATACCATTTTCTGGTAACAGATGAAATTTTATCTTTTTGACCTAAATAATCAATTGCCTGAACGATTGTAATTAATTCGATGGCTAAAACTTCGAATGAATTCTCGATTACTTTTGATGTAATTACGGCCGCATTGGTTCCCATACTTACAATGTCCTGATTGTCATTGTTGTTTGGAATACTGTGTACGTACATTGGGTTAGACAACATTTGGCTTTCAGCAGTTGTCGAAGTTGCAACGAACTGAACGCCCTGCATTCCGAAGTTAAATCCTAATGTTCCCAGGTTTACAAACGGAGGAAGTAGTTCATTAATTTTAGAATTCAATAAATAATTCAATTGGCGTTCTGCCAGCATCGTTAATTTGGTAATAACGATTTTCAGTTTATCCATTTCAAGCGAAATATAATCTCCGTGGAAATTTCCTCCGTGGTAAACGTGCTGATTTTTTACATCGATAATCGGGTTGTCGTTTGCCGAGTTAAATTCGTCTTCCAAAATAGAAGCTACATTATTTATAGTCTCTAAAACGGGGCCTAAAATTTGAGGAACACATCTTAACGAATAATATTCCTGAACTTTTTCTTTGAAGATTTCTTCTGTATTTTCTCCAGAATATAAATGATCTTCTCTTTTACGGATTAAAGTACTGTCAGAAAGGTTTTGTCTCATTCTTTCAGCTACTTCCTGTTGTCCTTTATGACGTTTTGTTTGATTTAATTCTGCAGAAAAATGATCGTCGTAAGCCTGAACCAATTCGTTGATTGCACAAGAAGCTTTTAATGACCAATCCAATAATTTTTGAGCATAATGTACATTTACAACTCCAATTCCTGTCATTACAGAAGTTCCGTTGATCAATGCCAAACCTTCTCTAATTTCTACCTGAATTGGTTTTAAACCTTCGATTTCAAAAACTTCGGCCGTTGCTCGTCTTTCTCCTTTATAAAAAACTTCACCTTCGCCAATTAAAACTAAAGCTAAGTGAGATAATTGTACTAAGTCACCGCTGGCACCAACACCACCGTGTTCGAAAATTAAAGGCGTAATATCTCTATTGATTAGTTCTGCCATTAAATGAATAACAGAAGGATGAACTCCTGAATTTCCTAAAGAAAGTGTATTTAAACGAGCTAAAATTGCTGCTTTTGCACACTCTGCATTTAAAGGTTTTCCTGTTCCTGAAGAGTGGCTTCTAATTAAATTATATTGTAATTGAATTTGATCAGACTCTTTAATTCTATATTGAGCCATTGGACCAAAGCCAGTATTTACTCCGTAGATTACTTTGTTTCCTGAGAATTCTTTCAAGAAATTAAAACTTTCGTTTACTCGATTTAAAACCACATCGCTTATGGCAACTTTGTTTTTTCCAAAGATTATGGTTTCAAATTCTGCTAAACTTAAATATTCATTTATTGTATTCATCAAATCAATTTTGGTTGCGCTAATTTAATTTTATTTATCAAAATAAATGTAGTTATTTTGATGATGGCAAATGTAGGTTAATTAATGATAATAATTCTAATATGACAAAGGAGTTTGTTGATGTTTTAGTGATTGGTGCAGGACCATCCGGATGTGTTTCGGCATCGTATCTTTTTAAAAACAATGTTAAGGTTAAAGTGGTAGAAAAGCAAAAGTTTCCGAGACTTGTTGTTGGCGAAAGCCTTATTCCTCGGGTAATGGATCATTTTGCTGAGGCAGAATTGTTTGATGCGCTTGATGCCATGAACTTCGAGAAAAAATTAGGAGCTCGTTTTATCAGAGGTGAAGAAATTTGTGTTTTTGATTTCAGTAAAAAATTTGGAGAAGGCTGGGATTGGACCTGGCAGGTTCCTCGTGCTGATTTCGACAATACGATGGCGCAGGAAATTGTACGTAAAGGAATCGATTTGGAATTTGAAACGGAAGTTTTAGAGGTTTCTTTTGAAGGAAAAAAATCAAAAACTATTGTAAAAGACAAAGAAGGAAATCTAAAAGAAATTCACGCCAACTTTATTATCGACTCTAGTGGTTACGGACGTGTTTTGCCAAGACTTTTGGATTTGGATACGCCTTCAAAATTAGATCCGCATTCTTCGATATTTACACATGTTGTAGATATCAATAGACCAGAAGGTGAAGAAGGAACTCAGATTTCTTTTGATATTCTGGAAACAGAAGTTTGGCTTTGGGTAATTCCGTTTTCTAATGGAAATACAAGTTTGGGAGTTGTGGGTCCGACAGATTTCATCAATTCTCTTTCTGAAAATAAAGACAATGCCGAGGCTTTGAAAAATGCCATTCAGAAATCGGATTATTATATTAAAAGATTTGCTGGAACAGAATTTTTATTTGAGCCGGTTAAATTAGAAAACTATTCAAGAGCTGTAAAAAGAATGTATGGCGATGGTTTTGCTTTAACAGGAAACAGTTCAGAATTCTTAGATCCGGTTTTCTCTTCGGGAGTAGCTTTTGCAACGGAATCTGGAATGCTGGCAGCAAAATTATATTTGAAAGAATCACAAGGAATTCCTGTTGACTGGGAAGTTGAGTTTACGCAATATATGAAACGCGGAATTGCCGTTTTTACCACTTATGTACAAGAATGGTACACAGGAAATTTACAAACGTTGTTTTTCCACCAGCCTGAAAATCCAGAAGTAAAAGAAAAAATATGTGCTGTTTTAGCTGGTTATGTTTGGAACGAAGAAAATTCGTTTGTCAAGAAACACGATCACGTAATTGCAAATATGGCATATTTACTAAATATGCAAAAAGAACAAAGCCCTGAATAATCAGGGCTTTTTTTCTGTCTGAAAAATTGTATTTTTGTTCGTTCAGACAAAAGGAATGTTTTGTATTTTACAGCATTATCTGGTATGATACATTTTCTATTTTTTATTCTTAATTATTATCTTTGAGCTATGAGTACAGTAATAAAACCAAATCATATAGGGCGAAAAATAAGCCGTATTCGTGAACTAAAAGACATGAAACAAGAAGCCCTTGCACAAGCTTTAGGAACAAATCAACAGGCGATATCGGCTATGGAGAATAGCGAAAATATTGATGAAGAAAAATTAATTCAAGTTGCAAAAGCACTTGGTGTAAGTGTTGAAGCAATTAAGAATTTTTCGGAAGAAGCGATATTCAATATTATTGGAAATACAATCAATAATAATGATAATGCATCTATGAATTCAAATATTCAGTATCAGCCAACATTTAATCCGCTTGATAAAGTTGTTGAATTGTATGAAAGGTTGGTACAATCTGAAAAAGATAAAGTAGAATATTTGGAAAAATTATTGAAAGGAAAATAACAGTTTAGTTATTGAAATATATAAAAAAACAAAGCCCTGAATAATCAGGGCTTTTTCTTTATTTAGTTTTTTTAGCAATCAACTTAGACATTGTTTTTGCAGTTTTAGCAAATCCTTCTCCAATTCTGGTTTCGTTGCTAAAGTTGCTTCCCCATTGATCTCCAGGAGCTTCTTCACTGGTAATTTCCAACAACACATTTGATTTATTTGCCGTTTCAACAAATTTTAAATTGGTTGTTACTTTTGCAGGCTGTTTCATAATTCCTGCATCCCAACCTGGATAAATCCATACTGCTTTTACAATTAAAGTATAAGGAGTATTTAAACCTTCCTGAAAGTTTAAATCTTTTTTCTCTTTCGTTAAAACGATATTGGCAATTTCTAAAAATTTAGGAGTCCAGATTTGATCTTTAGCTACAATCCATTTTTTCTCCCAAAGATTTCCGTTTCCTTTTGCTTTTTTATCCAAATCGGCTTTGTGTTCTTCAACATATTGCGCTTCAGGTTTATTTTCTTTCATCATAGTAAAATTACTATAATCAAATACGGTGTTGATTTCTTTTTGGTCTTTTAAAAAGTCAAAATTTCCTTTAACAACATTCATGTCCTGAGCAAACATTGCTCCCGAAATAAAGAAGCAAGCGATAATTAATTTTTTCATTTTTTGGTTAATTGAGGTTAATTTTTATGTGGCTAAAAGTAAGCAAAAGGAAGAATAAATAATTTATTTCATGTTAAAATAATATTGCCATTTTGTTTTAAAACCAAAAAGAGGATTCCAAAATTGAAATCCTCTTTTTTATCATTTGAAATAAGATTAGAATATTACAATCCGAAAATCTTATCCATTAAAATCCATTTTTGTCCCGGTTTTGCCCACGGTAAAGCTTGCTGGAATTTCCACATTAAAGTTTCCCATTCCTGAACTTTTTCGTTTGCAGCGTCGGCTTTGTCTTTCTTTTCGAAAGTAAAATCGGCATCAGCTTCGATGATCATGAACAATCGATTTCCAGTGCAGTAAATATCAAGAACCTCAATCCCAGAATCTTGAATGCTTTTTTTAATTTCCGGCCATACATTTTCATGCAGTTCTTTATATTCTGCAATTAAATTGGCATCATCTTTAAGATCTAAAGCCAGATAGAATTTTTGTGTTGCCATAATCTAAATTTATCCTTGGTAAGCTACAGCAGTTTGTTTGCTTGTACCTAAACCTTCAATTCCTAATTCGATTACGTCGCCCGCTTTAATGTAAATCGGATCTGGTTTGATTCCCAATCCAACTCCCGGAGGTGTTCCTGTACTGATTACATCGCCAGGAAGCAATGTCATAAACTGACTTAAATAATGTACTAAAAATGGGATTTTGAAAATCAAGTTTGATGTATTACTGTTTTGGAACGTTTTTCCGTTTACAGTAAGCCACATTTTTAAGTTGTTAACATCTCCAACTTCATCTGGAGTTGCCATAATTGGTCCAAGAGGAGCGAAAGTATCAGAACCTTTTCCTTTTGCCCATTGTCCACCACGCTCGATTTGGAATGCTCTTTCGCTGTAATCATTTAAAAGACAATATCCAGCAATATAATTGGGTGCATCTTCTTCAGAAACGTAGCTTGCTTTTTTGCCTACAACAAATGCTAATTCCACTTCCCAGTCTGTTTTTTCACTGTTTTTCGGAATAATCAAATTGTCATTTGGTCCGCATAAAGAGGTTGTAGATTTAAAGAAAATAATTGGTTCTTCCGGAATTGCAGCACCCGTTTCTTCACAGTGATCTACATAATTTAATCCGATGCAGATAATTTTTGAAGGACGCGCAACTGGCGAACCTAAACGAACTGAATCGCTTACTTCTGTTAAAGATGGGTTATTTTTTAAAGCTTCTTCTAATTTTGCTAAACCGTCATTTTCAAAAAAAGCTTCGTTGTAATCGGTTACGATAGACGAAACATCATATCTTTTATCATTTAGTAAAACTCCTGGTTTTTCCTTTCCTTCTTCTCCGAATCTAATAAGTTTCATATTTTAATTTTTTTAGTAATGTGTATTTTTTTAGCCACGAATTCACGAATTAAAATGATTTTAAAAATCTGTGAAATCTGTATTAAATAAAAATAGCCACGAATTATGACTGAAAAAATTCGTGAATTCGTGGCTATTCTTTTTTTTAGTTATTCAATTTAATAAAACCTCCATCAATTGGGTAATCTGAACCTGTGATGAAAGACGATTCGTCACTGCATAAGAATAATGCTAAAGTGGCGATTTCTTCTGGTTTTCCCATACGGCCGATTGGCTGTGACTGAGATAGTTTTTCGAAGATTTCTTCTTCTTTTCCAGGATAATTTTTAGCAATAAATCCGTCTACGAAAGGTGTATGAACCCTTGCAGGAGAAATAGAATTACATCTGATTTTATCATTCAAATAATCTTTAGCAACCGATAAAGTCATTGCCATAACCGCTCCTTTTGCTGTAGAATAAGCAAAACGATCTGGAATTCCAACCCAGCACGCAATTGAAGCCAAGTTCAAAATCACACCTCCGCCAGAATTTCTTAGCGCCGGAATTGAAGCGTGAAGACAGTTGTAAACGCCTTTTACGTTTACATTCATAATACGGTCAAAATCAGATTCTGAAGTCGTGTCTACTTTTCCAACGTGCGCAATTCCAGCGTTGTTTACTAGAATATTAATATTTCCGATTTTTTGGAAAGTTGAATTTACTTGTTCGTGGTTCGAAACGTCGCAAGCGTGAGTAAAAACACTTCCTCCAGCTGATTTTATTTCTTCAACCGTTTCTTTTGCGCTTTCTTCAGTCAATTCTAAAATGTGAACTTCAGCTCCTTGTTTCGCAAATAAAACCGAAATCGCTCTTCCAATTCCGCTTCCGCCGCCAGTGATAATTGCTTTTTTATTTTGTAATGAAAACATTTGATATAAATTTTTATGAGTTGTTTTTTAATAGTTTTTTACAAAGATACGCCGCGTTTCCACGGAATAAAATCGTCTTGGTTTAATTGTACTGCTTTCGGAATAATTTCGCCGCTTGCCGCTTTGATGCAGTATTCTAAAATTTCCTCGCCCATTTCTTCAATAGATTTTTCTCCGCTGATAATTGGCCCGCAGTCAATATCGATAATATCCTTCATTCTGGTTGCCAAAACAGAGTTTGTTGCTACTTTAATTACTGGACAAACTGGGTTTCCTGTCGGAGTTCCCAATCCAGTTGTAAATAAAATTAAAGTTGCTCCAGAAGCTGCTTTTCCAGTTGTCGCTTCTACATCATTTCCTGGCGTACAAACCAAACTTAAACCTGGTTTAGTAACCAATTCGGTATAATCTAAAACATCAACAACAGGAGAAGTGCCTCCTTTTTTGGCTGCTCCCGCACTTTTGATGGCGTCAGTAATTAAACCATCTTTGATATTTCCCGGAGAAGGATTCATATGGAAACCAGAACCCACTTTATGCGCCAGTTCATCATAAGATTCCATTAAATTGATGAATTTTTTAGCGTTATCTTCGGTAATACATCTGTCAATTAAATTTTGTTCTGCACCACATAATTCTGGGAATTCGGCCAAAAGAATTTTTCCGCCTAAAGCTACAACTAAATCAGAAGTGTAACCCACAGCAGGATTTGCAGAAACACCGCTGAAACCATCACTTCCTCCACATTTTACCCCAATACATAAATCGCTTAAAGGAGCATCAGTTCTTTCGTATTTGTTGATTTCGATTAAACCTTCAAACGTTTTTTTGATGGCATTGGTAATTAAAACTTCTTCGCTTTCTGTCTGTTGCTGTTCAAAAATAAATAACGGTTTGTCGAACTCTGGATTTTGTCTTTTTACATCATTTACAAAATCCTGAACTTGTAAATGCTGGCATCCTAAACTTAAAAGTGTGATTCCGCCCACGTTTGGATGATTGGCATAAGAAGCCAATAAAGCGCTCAAAGTCGAAGCATCCTGACGTGTTCCGCCACAACCGCCTTGGTGATTTAAGAATTTAATTCCGTCGACATTTTCAAAAACACGTTTGTTTTTTGGCGTCGGATTTAATTCAATATTAATATCGTTAATATCATTTCCTTTCAAATAACCTTCCAATAATTCGTGCGTAAATTGATTGTATTTGTCCGTTACAGCATAACCCAATTGTTTGTGTAAGGCTTCTTTGATGACATCTAAATTTCTGTTTTCACAAAAAACAGTCGGAATGAAAAGCCAGTAATTTGCTGTTCCAACGCGTCCGTCTTTTCTTTTGTAACCTTTAAAAGTTCTGTTTTCGAATTTTGAAACATCCGGTGCATTCCATTCGTAAGAAGCGTTTCTGTATGCATAAGGATCTGCGGCATGTTTTAGGTTTTCGGTCGTCATTAAACTTCCTTTTGCTACATCGTTTTGCACTTTTCCAACCAAAACACCGTACATATTTACTTCTTCTCCCTGCTTCATATCCTGCATGTAGAATTTATGTTTGGCCTTGATGAGGTCTTGTAAAACGTAAGTTTCATTTTCAAAATGAATGGTTTCGCCTTTTTGAAGATCGGTTAAGGCAACCAATACATTATCATCTGGATGTAGTTTTACAACCAGTTTTTTTGTGTTATTCTCAGACATTGTGTTGTTTGTTTTTTTTTTCTTTTTTTTGATGTCAATGCTTTCGTTTTATAACAATTTAATCCTTTGATTTTGTATAGAATTCGGGCAGTTAACGAAAAATAAAATTAGGGTTTTTACACATTCGTTAGTAGTCTAATATTATCCGTGTCTAATCTTTAATTATCTTTGCAGTATGAAATTGGAACAAACCAAAATAGCGTCATATCTCAATACAAAAGTTTCGGTGCTCAATCGTATAGAACCATTTTTTCAAGCGCCTTTTCATTCACATCCGGAATTGGAATTGGTGTATGTAAAAGAGAGTTTTGGCAAGCGAATTATCGGAAATTCGGTAATGCCATTTGAACCTGGAGATATGGTTTTTTTGGGTTCTGATATTCCGCATGTTTGGCTGAATGATGAGAAATATTATCAGGGAATTGAGGATTTAAAAGCCAATTCGATTGTCGTATATTTTCATAAAGATATTTTCGGACCGACTTTTTATGAATTAAAAGAAACCCAAAAAATCAACGAGCTTTTTTTTCAGGCAGGAAAAGGAATTTCGATTATTGGAAAAACCAATAAACAGATTGCTAAAAAACTGGAGAAATTAACTTCAAAAAAAGACTTTGAAGTTATTGTGGGACTTTTTGAGATTTTGTCTATTCTTTCTGAAAGTCAGGATATAATTTATATCAATGATGAAATTTATTCTTTGATGCAAAAGGATTCGAAAGTAGATCGTCTTTCGGAGGTTTTTCAATATGTCAATAAAAATTACAAAAAGAATATTTCATTAGAAGAAATTGCCGCTGTTGCGAATATGACGCGTACTTCTTTCTGTAGAATGTTCAGGGTAAAAACGAAAAAGAATTTTGTGGATTATCTGCACGAAATCCGAATTTCAAATGCCTGCAAATTGCTGCTCGAAACCGATAAAAGCATGTCTGAGATCGCTTATGAATGCGGTTATAAAACGGCTTCAAATTTTAATAAGCTCTTCAAAAAAGTTAAGGGAATTACACCTTCGGATTTTAAAAATAATGCGAAAGTTAGTTTTGCCACTCCCGATAGCTATCGGGAATAAGGATTAAAAAGGATTTTTATAGAAATTTGCCTGATCTGCTAAATCTGCGTGAGAAATAAATAAGTTGCCACGAATCGCACGAATTAACCCGAATTAATTTTCTAAATATGATTGGTGTAATTCGGGATAAAAAATAGAGATAAAGATTTCTCAATCAATTTTCCGCAATATTGTCATTCTGAGGGACGAAGAATCACACAAGTTATTCTACAAAGATTAGCGACTTTGCATGTGGAGCTTCTCGTGTGATTCTTCGTTCCTCAGAATGACAAATAGAACGGATGTTTTTTTTTTAAATAGAACGATCTAAATGAGTGTAACCTCCATCAACATAAATAATCTGTCCAGTAGTATGACTTGACTTTTCAGACAATAAGAAAACCACCATATTTGCGATTTCTTCTGCTGTTGTCATTCTGTTTTCTAGTGGAATATTTTTGGTAATTGCCGCTAGTTTTTCTTCTTTATTTTCAAAAGTATTGATCCACGTTTCGTAAAGAGGTGTATAACATTCTGCTACAATTACAGCGTTTACACGAATACTGTATTTCAGCAATTCAACAGCCCATTCTCTGGTTAAAGCATTTCTTCCACCGTTTGAAGCAGCATAAGCTGAGGTTCCACCTTGACCTGTTTCGGCAGTTTTTGAACCGATGTTTACAATGGCTCCTTTTGATTCTTTTAGATACGGAAGAGCGTGCTGTGCCATTAAATAATAATGAACTAAATTTTTGTGAAGAGAAGCAGCGAAATCTTCATAATTTCCGTTCTCTAATCCAACACCGTCATTAACGCCGGCATTGTTTACCAATCCGTCGATTCTTCCGAATTTTGCGATTACGGCTTCAACAGCTTTTTTGCAGTCTTCAGGTTTTGTCAAATCGGCGGCAACTTGATGCGCTTCTTTTCCAATGGCTTTTAATTCTTCTACGGCTTTGATGTTGTCATTTTCGTTACGTCCAACGATAAACGGAATTGCATTTTCTTCGGCTAAAACCTTAACGATTCCTAAACCGATTCCTTTTGCACCTCCCGTAACGATAATGATTTTTTGGGTTAATGATAACTGCATGATTTTTATTTATTATAGTTTGTTGTGATTTTTTTGCCACGAATCACACAAATTAGCTCGAATTTTTGTTAAAAAAAATAATTCGTGGAAATTAGTGTAATTCGTGGCTTTTTATTTCTGTTGTTAGAACTTTTTTAAAAAATTTACAGCTGTTGTTCATGACAAACAACAGCTGTAAAAATAGAGAGAATAGAACTGATAATTTATTACCAGAACTTAACATAAAGAGCCACGATAATCAGTAATGTAATTACGATTAAAACCGTAGTCTGTGGCTGTACTTTGAACATTCCAGGTTCTGTCTCGAATGCTTTTGGGTTTACTTTTGGACCAGCGAAACTTATTAAGATCATCGCAATCATTGTGAATAAGAATGATAATCCCATACAAATGTGGAACGGAATTTCGAAAGCTCCTTTCCCGTTAGGATAAGCGGTGTATAAAAATGTATCGGGACCAAATAAAGCCGGAGCATATTCGTTGAATAAAACAGATAATAAGAATCCTAAGATTACCCCAACGATCGCCGCTGTTCCTGTAGTTCTTTTCCAGAACATACCTAAGAAGAACATAGCAAAAACTCCAGGGCTGATAAATCCAGTGTATTTTTGGATGTAGGTAAATCCACCAACACCACCAATTCCTAAAACGTCATTCCAAGTAAATAAAACAGCTAAAAGCATTGCAGCAAAAACGGCAAGTCTACCAATATTTACCTGCTGTTTTTCGCCAGCTTCTTTTTGAATGTATTTTTTATGAATATCTAATGTATAGATTGTAGAGATACTGTTTACTTTTCCAGCTAAAGACGCTACGATTGCAGCAGTAAGAGCCGCAACAGAAAGTCCTTTTAATCCAGTTGGCAAGAATGTTAATACAGCAGAATAAGCTCCGTCTTTTCCTCCAACTAATTGAGGTAAATGTCCGTTTGTATATAAAACGTAAGCAGCAATACCAGGAAGCATTACGATAAGTGGCATTAATAATTTTAACATACCAGCAAATAAAATACCTGTACGAGCTGTTTGTAAATCTGCTCCAAGTGCTCTTTGTGTAATGTATTGGTTACATCCCCAGTAGTTTAAGTTAATGATCCAGATACCGGCAGCGTAAGACAACAATCCCGGGAAAGTTAAATATTTATCGATTTCAAGCTGCGAAGATGCTGCAGTTGGTTTTGGAATAATCATTTTGAAATGCTCAGGAGCTTCTCTCATTAAAACTTTGAAACCAGCGATTGCATTTTCGCCTACTCCAAAATACTGTCCAACTGTAGTCAAAGCAATATAAGAAGTTACTAAACCTCCAATGATTAATACAGCAACCTGAATAACATCTGTATAAGCCACAACTTTCATTCCTCCAAGAGAAATAAATAAAGCAAAAACAGCTAATCCGATCATAATAGCATGAAGATATTCTCCTCCGGCAAGACCGTTAATTGCAACTGCTCCTAAGTATAAGATAGAAGTCAAGTTTACAAAAACGTATAAAAACAACCAGAAAACTGCCATAATCAAAGCAGTAGATTCGTTGTAACGAGTTTTTAAGAACTGAGGCATCGTGTAAATCTTGTTTTTAAGATATACAGGAATAAACCATACAGCGACAATAATAAGGGCGATAGCAGCCAGCCATTCGTAAGCAGCAACAGCGATTCCTAAGAAGAAACCTTCACCACTCATTCCGATGAATTGTTCTGCAGAGATATTAGAAGCAATAAGAGAAGCTCCAATTGCCCACCATGTTAAATTTCCTTCAGCCAAAAAATAAGCTTTAGCATCTTGTTCGTCTTGTTTACGTTTGCGGTAAACCGTGTAACCGTAGACAGAGACTACGATAAAATAAATAATAAAAACCGCATAATCTGCGACAGCGAGGTTTTGGTTCATTGTTAGTAGTATTTTAAATAATTATTATAGGGTAAAGTTTGTTTATTTGGTTTTTACAATCAGTTTTGTGTTGTGTAATCTTGTTAAAATTGCAAGATGTGTTTTATTTCTGTTATTTTTTTGCGAAAATAAAAGCAGAAGCCAAATGTAAAATAAAAATTTAGAAATCAACCATCAGCAAATGTGTTTTTTACATTTATAAAAGGTGTTTTGTGTTAAATTTTTGTGTTTTTAACTTCAATAAAACGATAATTCTTACACTTTTACAAGGCTTTTATAATGTACTTCTGATTGTTGTCTCAAAATTTCAGCACTTTTCTCAGGCGTAATATCACGCTGTGATTCTCCTAACATTTCGTATCCGACCATGAATTTTTTTACGGTTGCCGATCTTAACAATGGCGGGTAAAAATGCATGTGGAAATGCCATTCCGGATGAAGTAATCCATCGGTTGGTGCCTGATGAATTCCTGAAGAATATGGGAAAGAAGTATTAAATAAATTGTCATACTTCGTTGTTAACTGCTTCAAAATTTTAGCGAAAGCAGTACTTTCTTCAGCTGTAAAATCGGTAATTTTACTGATGGCTCTTTTGCTCAAAATCATGGTTTCATAAGGCCAAATTGCCCAAAAAGGAACCAATGCAACAAAATGATCATTTTCGATTACAATACGATCACCAACTTTCAATTCGGCTTGAACGTAATCTTCTAAAAGTGTTCTTTTGTTTTTATCGTAGTACGATTTTAAACTATTATGCGTTTTTTCGACCTGAGTAGGAAGCGAAGACTGAGCCCAGATTTGCCCGTGCGGATGCGGGTTGCTGCATCCCATTACACTTCCTTTGTTTTCAAAAATCTGAACGTGGTTGATGAATTTAATATTTCCTAAATCCGTATATTCTTTCTGCCAGGTTTTGATGATATTTTCGATATCGGCAATTTCCATTTCTGGTAAAGTCAAATCGTGTCTTGGCGAAAAACAAACCACTCTTGAAATTCCCTGTTCTGGTTTTGCCTTAAAGAAAGTATGTTTGATATCGTCTTCAAAAATAATTTCTTCCTGTTTCATGGCGGCAAAATCATTTTCAAAAACAAAACTGCTTTCGTATGCTGGATTATTTACTCCGTTGGCACGAACATTTCCTGGACACAAATAACAAGTTGGGTCGTATTTAGGAAGCTCTTCTGTCGAAATCGTTTCGTTTTGTCCCTGCCAAGGGCGTTTTGCACGATGAGGTGAAACCAATACCCATTCGTTGATTAATGGGTTGAAGCGTCTGTGCGGATCTTCATTAATGTCAAAATTTTTCATTGTAGTGTGTTGTAGTTTAAAGTAATGTTGTTCCGTTTGAGATTTTTACATCATAGAATTTTAATTCAATTCCAAATGTATCTAAATAAAGTTTCGAAAACTTACTTTTAACCTCATTTTCATATCCTTTTTTAACTAAATTGATGGTGCAGCCGCCGAAACCGCCTCCCATAAGTCGAGAACCAATAATAGCATGGTCTTCTTTTGCAGTATCTACTAAGAAATCTAATTCTTCGCAGCTTACTTCATATTCTTGCGATAATCCATAATGAGTCTCAAAAAGTAATTCTCCTAAAAGCTCAATATTTCCCTGATCCAAGGCTTCGCAGGCTTTGATTACACGGTTAATTTCTTTAACAACAAAATGAACTCTGCTGAAAACTTTTTCAGTCATTTTATCTTTAAGGCTCAAAACCTGTTCTTCCGTAGCATCTCTAAAACTTTTTACTTCTGGAAAATGACTTTTTATGATGGCTAATCCTTCTTCGCATTCAATTCTTCTGGTATTGTATTCTGATGTGAACAGCGAATGTTTTACATTAGAATCCAATAAAATCAAAGAGTAGTCTTTAAAGTCGGCATTGTGATATTCAAAATCTAAAGTGTTGCAGTCTAATTTAATTACTTTATTTTCTAAACCATGAACGCTTGAAAACTGATCCATAATCCCACAGTTGATCCCAACCCAGTGTTCTGCTTTTTGTCCTAATAAAGAAATATCTACTTTCTCAATCTTTAAATCAAAAAGAGATTTGATTCCGAAAATCATTCCGCATTCCAAAGCCGCAGAAGAAGATAATCCGGAACCAACCGGAATATTACTGCTGAAAACACAGTTGAAACCTTCAAAAGAAAATCCGTTATTCTGCAGTTGTTTGATTACGCCTCGAATATAATTTGTCCAAACCACATCACTCAATTTTACTTCCTGAGTTAAGTCGATTTCAAATTCTTCGTTTAAATCGATAGCGATTACTTTTGAGGTATTGGTGTTATTTTTTTCAAAAGCAAAACAAATTACTTTGTCAATTGCCGCTGGTAAAACATAACCGTCATTGTAGTCAACATGTTCTCCGATAATATTGATTCTTCCCGGAGAAAGTACCGTTTTTTGTGGAGAAGATCCGAAAGATTTCTCAAAAAAAGCAACGGTATTCTGTATTAAAATATCATTCATTCTAGTTGTTGTAATTGTAATATTGGGTAAATAGTTAGTTTAAGGTTTCAAATTTGTAAACTGTTTTTTGAGTATATTGTTCTCCTTTTTTCAAAACAGCATTTGGAAAATGTGCCTGATTTGGCGCATCCGGGAAATTTTGTGTTTCAAAACAAATACCGCTCTGCGCATTGTAATCAACATTTTCTTTTCCGTTTAATTTTCCGAAACAATTTCCGCCTACATATATATGTACGCTTGGCTGATCGGTGTATACATTCATGCGAAGTTTGTTTTTTAAGCTGATTAACTGCGCTACGATTTCCGTTTCAGAATTGACTACAAAAGAATTGTCAATAGGAAACGGACAATTTTTAGGCGCTCTAAAATCAAAATCATGATCGGTTAAATAAGTAAAATCTCCTGTTGGAATATTATCTGAATTCGTTTCCAGCATTTTTGTCGATTTGATAAACATCTGCTGTTCCAAAACATTTCCATCATGTCCGTCAAGATTAAAATAACTGTGATGTGTTAAATTAATAACGGTGTCTTCTGTTGACGTTGCTTTATATTCTAATTTTAATTCGTTTTCTTCTGTCAAAGTGTACGTCAGGTAAACCGTCATTTCGCCAGGAAAATTTTCATCTAAATGCTCACTCAAAAGGCCAAAAGTAATCGACGGATTTTCTCCGGTTTTTGCATCGGTCACACTCCAGGCTTTTCTTCCAAATCCCATTGTTCCTCCGTGAAGCGTATTTCCATTATTGTTTCCATCAAGCTGAAATTTCTTTTCATTCAGGCTAAAAGTAGCTTTATGAATACGACCGGCGTAACGTCCCACTGTAGTTCCAAAATAAGGAGCACTAGGTAAATTATATGATTCTAAGTACGATTCCAGATTATCAAACCCTAATACAACATCGGTTAATTTTCCGTTTACGGGAATCTGGATTGAAGTTACGGTTGCACCATAATTGATGATTTGAACTTTCATTCCATTTTTATTCACTAAATCAAAAGAATAAATTTCTTCTTTATTAGGCATTAAACCGAATAATTTGCAATTATGAGTGTCTTTTAAATGAGATATGTGTTTTATTTCCATATAATTTTTACCAATAATGAAATCCAAAAATAGAAACATTCTCTATATTTGCATACCAGTACCTACCAGTTTTTAATATTAATAGTCAAAATGACTTTATTTATGAACATCATTTCTATCCAAAATAATATTGGTCTTCCAAAATATAAGCAGATAATTCTTTCAATAGAAAAAGCCATTGAAGAAGGGAATTTGGTCAAAGGAGATCGTCTTCCGTCGGTAAATAAAGTTTGTTTAGCGTTTTCTTTATCACGTGATACAGTGCTTCTGGCATATGACGAATTGAAGAAAAGAGGAATTATTTATGCCATTCCGGGAAAGGGATATTACGTTAAAAGCGTTGAAATCACTATAACTCAGAAGATTTTTCTGCTTTTTGATGAATTAAATATTTTTAAAGAAGATATTTATAATTCGTTTCTCAAAAATATTGGAAAGAATGTTCAGGTCGATATTTTCTTTCATCATTTCAATGTTCAGGTTTTTAAAAAACTGATCAATGACAGTAACGGAAATTACACCAAATATATTTTGATGCCGACGAACTTAAACGATGTAGTCGATTCAATAAAAACCCTACCAGTGAATGATGTAATAATTTTGGATCAGACCAATCCGGATTTAAAAATGTTTCCTGCAATTTATCAGAATCACCAAAAAGATATTTATGAAGGTTTGATGAAAGGCAAATCAAGATTATCAAAATACAGAAAACTGATTTTGATTTTCCCGGGATTTAGAGAACCGCCCGGAATGAAAATTGGTTTTGAATCTTTCTGTGATGATTATGGTTTTGATTACGAAATTATTTCCGATTTCAGCAATCAGTCTATTGCTTTAGGAGATTTGTATATTATTCCTCACGACCGAGATCTTCTTTTAGTCATCGAAAATGCGATGGCAAGAAAATTAAAACTGGGAGAAGATTTTGGGATTATTTCTTATAATGAAACACCATTAAAGAAAATTGCCGCAAACGGAATTACCACAATTTCAACCAATTTTGAAATGATGGGAAAAATTCTAGCCGATATGGTCTTGAAAGGAACAAAAGAACAGATCGAAAATAAATCTGCCCTTATATTGAGGAATTCTTTATAATTTTTTCCCGCAGATTTAGCAGATCAGGAAGATTTTTTTGATAATTGATCAGCTAAATCTCCTAAATCTGCGAGAGAATAAATAAAGTTCTTATAAATTGAGAGCAAAGTTATTTTGCAGTTTTTCTTCATATTTCTCTTTATTAAAGGTATACAAGTAAGAACCTTTTCGAGAAGACTGCATATCTTTTTCGTCTAATTTATTTAAAATATCAAGAGAATTAATTTTGCTGATGAAATTTCGCTTGTCCAATTCTTTGCTCAAAATCGCTTCATATAATTCCAAAAGCTGACGCATTGTGAATTTTTCAGGAAGCAATTCAAAACCAATTGGTTTTACAGATGTTTTATAGCGAAGTCTCTTAATAGCATTTTGAACCATTTCGTTGTGGTCAAAAATTAAGTTTGGCGCATCATTAATTGGGAACCATTCTGCATGATAATTTTGAATCAATTCGGCATTGTGATTTTCAATATTAATTAAAGCAAAATAAGAAACCGAAATGGTTCTTTCCACAGGATCACGGTCGATTTCACTGTAAGCATATAATTGCTCCATATAAATATCATTCAGACCTGTATAGGTATTTAAGATTCTGGTTGCGGCACTATCTAAAACTTCGTCGCGTTTTAAGAAACCTCCAATCAAGGACCATTTACCTTTTTCGGGCTCAAAATCTCTTTGGATCAAAAGGATTTTCAAACCTTCATTATCAAATCCAAAAATGATGCAGTCTACTGCCAGTAACACTTTATCGGCAGAACTATAGCTGTTTAACATATATAATTAATTTGGATTGTAAATATATGAACTTCTTAAAACGTTTCATAATTTATTAATGTTGTTTTTACACTTATGTTAAAAATGTTGCAAAAAGAAGTTTTGTTGTTGATTTCAGTTAATGAAAAAAGAACGTTTTTTTTTCGAATTCTTCCTCGTTTTCTATCGAAATTATAAGCCAAAGGTAGAAACATTTTTAAAAGAGAATTGATTTGAGGATTATTATTTCATGCTCAGAATTCAAATAAATTTTAGCTGTTGTTACAAAACCTAGAGAAATCAAGGTTTTTGTAAGTTTTCAAGTTTTTTAACTTTTTGTAAATCTTGTAACAGCCCTTTGTTTCTGCCCGTTTTTTGAAGTTCAATTGATAAATCTGCTTTTTGCAACCAGTTGTTTTGGGAATTTAATTTTTTTACCTGACTTTTTTTTATTTAAATTTACAAATGTCAAACAGACACTTATTAATCTAAAAAACCGAAATCCTTTAAAAATATGAAACCACCATATTTTTTTAGGTTCCAAAAAACCAAAAAACTATGAAAAAACCATTTCTCCTGCTGTTTGCGGTTTTGTGTCTGCAAACAGTAAGTGCGCAAAAGGAACCCGTAACCATTACAATAAAAAATGATGTATCTGCGCCAACCATTAATAAAAATATTTATGGTCATTTTGCGGAACATTTAGGACACTGTATTTACGGTGGATTTTTTGTTGGAGATACTTCAAAAATTCCAAATACAAACGGAGTTCGCAACGATATTATTCAAGCCTTAAAAGATTTAAAGATTCCGAATTTAAGATGGCCGGGCGGTTGTTTCGCAGATACTTATCATTGGAAAGATGGAATAGGTCCAAAAGAGCAGCGTCCGACAATTGTAAACCAATGGTGGGGAGGTGTTACAGAAGACAATAGTTTTGGAACACATGATTTTTTAAATATGTGTGAACTATTGGGAGCAGAACCTTATTTGTCAGGAAACGTTGGGAGCGGAACGGTTCAGGAATTAGCAGACTGGGTTCAGTATACCAATTTCGGAGGTAAAAGTCCGATGAGTGATTTGCGTAGAAAAAATGGAAGAACAGAGCCTTGGAAAGTAAAATATTGGGGAATTGGAAATGAAGCGTGGGGTTGCGGCGGTAATATGACAGCTGATTATTATGCCAATGAATACCGCAAATTTGCGACTTTCATGTCGGATTGGAGCAATACAGGAGGCATTACAAGAATTGCTTCGGGATCTAATAGTTCAGATTACAATTGGACAGAAGTTTTAATGAAAAATATTCCAAGAAATATGCTGGGCGGATTAGGCGTTCATCATTATGCTGTAATCAATTGGGACAAAAAAGGTTCTGATGTTGATTTCAGCGAAAAGCAATATTTCGAAACTATGCAGTCTGCTTTAAAAATGGAAGAGCTGGTAACCAAACACGCGGCCATTATGGACAAATATGATCCAGAGAAAAAAGTGGCGATGATTGTAGACGAATGGGGAGGCTGGTACGAAGTTCAAAAAGGAACAAATCCAGGTTTTTTATATCAGCAGAATACCATGCGTGATGCAGTTTTGGCTGGAGCAACATTAAATATTTTCAATAATCACGCAGATCGAGTTCGTATGGCTAATTTGGCGCAGTGCGTTAATGTGCTTCAGGCTGTAATTTTAACCGATAAAGCCAAAATGATTACAACGCCAACCTATCATGTAATGAAAATGTACAGCGTTCATCAGGATGCCAAATTACTGCCAGTCGATTTTAAATCGCCGTTATATACTGTTGACGGAAAAAGTATTTCAGCGGTTTCGGCTTCTGTATCAAAAGACCCAAAAGGTGCAATTCATATTTCTTTGGTGAATGTTGATGCCGTAAATAAGAACAAAATTGAAATTGATGTAAAAGATCTTGGTGTAAAAAACTTTACGGGAAGTATCATTACAGCTTCAAAACTTCAGGATTATAATTCGTTCGAAAATCCGAATAAAATTGTTCCAGTTGCTTTTAAAGGTTTTGAAAACAAAAAAGGAAAATTGGAAATCACACTGCCTCCGTACTCTGTATTGGTTTTAGAAGGAAAATAATTCAGTATTATGAAAAAATACCATTTTTATTTATCAAGTATTTGTTTGTCGCTTCTGATTTTAGTTTCGTGTAAAGAGACCAAAAATAAGATTGTACAAAGTGATAAAACTTCTGTATTGCAAGGTGGCTATCAAATAGAGCCTGTGAACATTCAAAATGTAAAACTGACTGATTCATTTTGGCTTCCTATTATAAAAAGAGTGCAGGAAATCACAATTGAATATGCTATTAAAAAATGTGATGAAGAAGGTCGTTTTGAGAATTTTTTAATTGCAGGAAAACAAAAAACAGGAAAAGTGAGAGGCGATATGCCTTTTGATGATACCGATGTTTATAAGATTATTGAAGGAGCATCGAATACTTTAATCAGTGCGCCAAATCCGAAATTAGAAAGAGTTCTAGATTCGATGATTGCTATTGTAAAAATTGGCCAGGAACCAGATGGCTATATCACAACCTGGAGAACTATAAATCCAGCAAAACCGCCAGCAACCTGGGTTCCTGTAATCGAAGGAAAACGTTGGGAATCGTTGCAGATTAGCCACGAATTATATAATCCGGGGCATTTAATTGAAGCGGCAATTGTGCATTATGAAGCAACAGGAAAAACGAATTTTCTTGAAATCGCCATCAAAGCAGCTGATATGCTGGTTCGAACTTTTGGAGATAATCCGGGACAGGTAAAAGGTGTTCCGGGACATCAGATTGTGGAAACAGGATTATTGAAGTTGTATCAAATTACAGGAAAAGAAGATTATCTGAAACTGGCAAAATATTATCTGGATAATCGAGGAAATCCGAAGAATCATAAATTGTATGGAGAATATGCGCAAGATCATATACCGGTAGTCGAGCAAAAAGAAGCCGTCGGACATGCTGTAAGAGCGGTTTATATGTATGCAGGAATGACAGATATTGCAGCTTTAACAAAAGATAAAGCGTATGAAAATGCTGTGAACAATCTGTGGGAAAACATGGTAAACAAAAAAATCTATATCACAGGTGGAATAGGTTCAAGGCATGACGGTGAAGCTTTTGGAGAAAATTACGAATTGCCAAACTTAACAGCTTACAATGAAACTTGTGCGGCAATTGGTGATGTATATTGGAATCACAGATTGCATAATTTGTACGGAGCATCTAAGTATTTTGATGTTATCGAAAGAACGATGTACAACGGATTAATATCGGGAATTTCGCTTGACGGAAAACAATTTTTCTATCCAAATGCTTTAGAAGCAGACGGTGTTTACAAATCAAATCGTGGTTCTTGTACAAGACAAAGCTGGTTTGACTGTTCTTGCTGTCCAACCAATTTGATTCGTTTTATTCCGTCTATTCCGGGATTGATTTATTCTAAAACAAATGATGTTTTGTATGTCAACTTATATGCTTCAAACAATGCTTCTTTCCAGTTAGGAAAAACAGATTTACAGATTTCACAGCAGACTTCTTATCCATGGAACGGAAAAATCGCTATTTGGGTTAATCCTAAAAAAGAAAGTCAGTTTACCATTAAGCTGCGCGTTCCGGGCTGGTCAAGAAATGAAGTTTTGCCAGGAGATTTATACAGTTATAAAAAGGCTTCGGCTCAAAAAGCAACCATTAATTTGAACGGAGAAACTTTAGCAATTCAGCCGGAAAATGGGTATTTCAGCATTACGAGAAAATGGAAAAAAGGAGATAAAATCAATTTAAATCTTCCGATGGAAGTTCAGGAAGTACAAACCAGTTCTAAAGTAGAAACGAATAAAAACAAAGTTTCTCTGGAATACGGTCCAATTGTTTATGCTGTTGAAGAAGTTGATAACAAAAATAAGTTCGATAAGATTGATGTAAGCGCTTCGGATACTTTCAAAGTAAAAAAAGAAGCTAATTTATTGCAGGGAGTCAATGTGATTGAAAATCCAAAATTCACGGCAATTCCATATTATTCCTGGTCAAACCGAGGAGTTGGAAAAATGAAAGTTTGGTTGGATTATAAAGAGGAGAGAAAATAGAAAAAAGAGAATAGAAAATAGAGTTTAGAAAAAAGAAATTTCGACTCTTTCTTTTAAAAATTCTTGTCGCTTGTGGGGAAACAAAAAAACGAAAATCATTTTAATCTGTGTAATCTGGAGCAAAAATTAAAAATCAGAGCGATTTGAAAGTAAATAAAATGGAAAAAATGCAGAAGATTTTAAAGTCTGTATATTTTCAATTTGAAGATTAAGTTGAAATAATTTCAGTATAATAAATGTATTATTAACATTTGTTTTTTGAATGAAAGCTAAAATGCTGTTTTAATGCATTTATAGCAAAAATGAATTATGAAATTTAAGTTAAGTGTTTTTTGTACACTTATAAAATAATTATCTCTATATTTGTCAATATTTAAAAAAGAAATAGAATGAAAAATTATGTAATAGGATTGGACTACGGAACAGATTCTGTTCGCGCGGTGCTGATTGACGCTGAAAATGGACAAGAGTTGGCATCCAATGTTTCTCATTACAAAAGATGGAAAAACAAGCAATATTGTGACGCCTCTATAAATCAGTTTCGCCAGCATCCTTTGGATCATATCGAAGGTTTGGAAATTACAATTCAAAATGTAGTTAAAGAAAGTAAAGTTGATCCTTCATTAGTAAAAGGAATTTGTATTGATACTACCGGATCTTCTCCAGTTCCAGTTACAAAAGACGGAACGCCATTAGCATTGACAAAAGGTTTTGAAGAAAACCCAAATGCGATGATGGTTTTATGGAAAGACCATACTTCAATAAATGAAGCAAACGAAATCAATGAACTGGCAGTAAGCTGGGGCGGAGAAGACGTAACAAAATACGTTGGAGGAATTTATTCTTCGGAATGGTTTTGGGCAAAAATCCTTCACATTGCAAGAGAAGACGAAGCGGTTCGAAATGCAGCACACACTTGGATGGAGCACTGCGATTTAATGACGTATTTGTTAATTGAAGATAAAGATTTAAAAACGTTTAAAAGAAGCCGTTGCGCAGCAGGACACAAAGCAATGTGGCACACAGACTGGAACGGATTACCGCCAGTTGAATTCTTAGAAAAATTGCATCCGTATTTAGCACAGCTTCGCGGTAATTTATATGATGAAACCTATACATCAGATTTAATTGCCGGAAAATTAAGTCAGGAATGGGCAGATCGTTTAGGACTTTCAACAGAAACAGTTGTAGCTGTCGGAACTTTCGATGCGCATTCTGGAGCAGTTGGAGCTAAAATTGAAGAAAACACTTTGGTTCGCGTTATGGGAACTTCAACTTGTGATATACTAGTTGGTTCTTATGATGAAGTGGGAACAAAAACCGTTCGTGGTATCTGTGGACAAGTTGATGGTTCTGTAATTCCGGGCTTTATTGGTTTAGAAGCAGGACAATCTGCTTTTGGCGATTTATTGGCTTGGTACAAAGAACTTTTAATGTGGCCGACAGAGCATTTATTACAAACTTCTTCTGTTTTAAATGATGCTCAAAAAGAACAGTTAAGAGAAGAATTCAGCGACAAATTAATTGTGGAATTAACGAAAGAAGCAGAGAAAATTCCAGTTTCAGAAAGTCTTCCAATTGCTTTGGACTGGATTAATGGAAGAAGAACTCCAGATGCAAACCAAGAATTAAAAAGTGCTATTTCTAATCTTTCTTTAGGAACAAAAGCGCCACATATTTTCAAAGCTTTAGTAAACGCAATTTGTTTTGGAGCGAAGAAAATTGTAGACCGATTTGAAGAAGAAGGTGTAAAAATCGACAGCGTAATCGGAATTGGTGGAGTTGCCCGTAAATCTCCTTTCATTATGCAGACTTTGGCTAATGTTTTAAACAAGCCAATTAAAATTGCAGCTTCTGACCAAACTCCGGCTTTAGGTGCAGCAATTTACGCAGCTGTTGCAGCCGGAATTTATCCTAATGTAATAGAAGCAAGCCAGAAAATAGGAAGTGATTTTGACGGAGAATATTTCCCTCAGACAGACAAAGTTGAAGCGTATCACAAACTGCTTTTAGGGTACGAAAAATTAAGTGCTTTTGCAGATCCAAACTTAAAAATATCGCAACATGAGCTCTCTTTATAAAGATTTAAAACAAGAATGTTACGAAGCCAATATGCAGTTAAATGCATTGAATTTGGTGGTATACACTTTTGGAAACGTAAGCGCTGTGGATAGAAAAAATGGTGTTTTTGCCATTAAACCAAGCGGTGTTCCTTACGAAGATTTAAAACCGGAAGATATCGTAATTGTCGATTTTGATAATAACGTAATTGAAGGAACAATGCGTCCGTCGTCTGATACCAAAACGCATGCTTATTTATACAAACATTGGCCAAATATTGGAGGCGTTGCGCATACACACGCAACCTATTCAGTTGCTTGGGCGCAATCTCAATTGGATATTCCAATTTTCGGAACTACACATGCGGATCATTTAACGGCTGATATTCCGTGCGCACCTCCAATGGCAGATTCTCTTATTGAAGGAAACTATGAACACAATACCGGAATTCAGATTTTGGATTGTTTCAAAGAAAAAAATCTTTCTTACGAAGAAGTAGAAATGATTTTGATTGGAAATCACGGTCCGTTTGCGTGGGGGAAAAATGCTGCAAAAGCGGTTTACAACAGTAAAGTTTTAGAAGTTGTAGCAGAAATGGCGTATCTGACTTTGCAAATCAACCCAAATGCACCAAGATTAAAAGATTCATTAATAAAAAAACATTACAACCGCAAACACGGAAAAGATTCGTATTACGGACAGTAAAATTTTGTTTCAGGTTTTCTTTGTTTCAAGTTTCAAGTTGTTGGAACGTGAAACCTGAAACAAACAACAACAAAGCAATAAAATAACAAATCGAGTTTTCAGATTCCAACAACTTGAAACCTGAAACTTGAAACAAAATAAACAAAAATGATAGATATATCTCAAAAAGAAGTATGGTTTGTAGTAGGAAGCCAGGAATTATATGGTGAAGAAACGCTTAGAAAAGTAGCAGAACATTCACAGATTATTGCAAAAGGATTAGACGCTTCGTCTTCAATTCCGGTAAAAGTAGTTTACAAAGATGTGGTAAAGTCTCCATCTCAAATATTAGATGTTTGTTTGGCTGCGAATTCAGAGAAAAACTGTATCGGAATTATTGCCTGGATGCATACTTTCTCTCCGGCAAAAATGTGGATTGGTGGATTAAATATTCTTAAAAAACCATTATGTCACTTGCATACACAATACAATGCTGAAATTCCGTGGGGATCTATCGATATGGATTTCATGAACTTAAACCAGTCAGCTCACGGAGATCGTGAATTTGGTTTCATCATGTCTAGATTACGTAAAAAACGTAAAGTTGTGGTTGGACATTGGGAAGATCAAAGAGTTCAAAAACAATTAGGAATCTGGTCAAGAGTTGTCTTAGGATGGGATGAACTTCAAAACTTAAAAGTAGCTCGTATTGGAGACAATATGCGTGAAGTTGCCGTTACGGAAGGTGACAAAGTTGAAGCTCAGATTCGTTTTGGAATGTCTGTAAACGGATACGATTCTTCAGATGTTACAAAACATATTGAAAAAGTAACTGAAAAAGAATTAAACGATTTATTAGCAGTTTACGAGCAATCATACAATTTAACGGATTCTTTAAAAGAAGGCGGGGCACAAAGAAGTTCTTTGGTTGAAGCAGCAAAAATCGAATTAGGATTAAGAGCTTTCCTTGAAGAAGGAGGATTTGGCGCTTTCACAGATACATTTGAAAACCTTGGTGTTTGGAAACAATTACCAGGAATCGCAACACAAAGATTAATGGCCGATGGTTATGGTTTTGGTGGAGAAGGAGACTGGAAAACGGCTGCAATGGTTAGAGCTTTAAAAGTGATGAACATTGGTCTGGAAGGTGGAACTTCTTTCATGGAAGATTATACGTATCATTTCACACCACAAAAATCATACGTTTTAGGATCTCACATGTTGGAAATTTGCCCATCTATTGCTGATGGAAAACCTTCTTGTGAAGTACATCCATTAGGAATTGGAGGTAAAGAAGATCCTGCTCGTTTGGTATTTAATTCACCAGCCGGAGATGCAATCAATGTTTCTTTGGTTGATATGGGAACTCGTTTCCGTTTAATTGTAAACGAAGTGGAAGCAGTTAAGCCAATGGCAGAATTACCAAAACTTCCAGTTGCACGTGTTCTTTGGGATTGCAAACCAAATTTAGAGGTTGCAGCTACTGCCTGGATTTTAGCTGGTGGAGCACACCACACCGTTTACAGCCAGTCAATTACAACTGAATATATGGAAGATTTCGCGGACATCGCCGGAATTGAATTATTGGTTATTGATGAAAAAACAACGATAAGAGATTTTAAAGATAAAATTAATGCCAACGAAGCATATTTTCATTTATTTCAACACGGCCTGTAAGGCGGTAAAATGTAATTTGTAAGATGTAAAATGTGAAAAAACTTAAAAAGGTAATTTTTACATTTTTAAAATGATTAAATTTCATGTCTAAACATTTTACATCTAACGTTTAACTTTTTACAAACCAAAAAAATATCATTTATGAATGTATTAAAACGCTCTCTTTTTATACTAAGCATGCTCGGTCTTGCTATAGTTTCAGTTCAATGTAAAGGCGATAAAAAAGCAGATACAGAAAAAGCTGTTACTGAAGGAAAAGATTTAGTTACGATTGAAAAATCAGAATACGGAACTACTGCTAGAGGCGAAAAGGTAGAAAGTTACAAACTGAAAAACCAAAATGGGATGGAAGTAGACATCATCACTTTTGGCGGAAGAATTACAGATTTGAAAGTGCCAAACAAAGAAGGCGTTTCTGAAAATGTGGTTATCGGATTTAATTCTTTGGCACAATACGAAAAAGAAAATCCTTTCTTCGGCGCTTTGATCGGAAGATATGGAAACCGTATTGCTAAAGGTAAATTTTCTTTAGACGGAAAAGAATATCAGTTGGCGATTAATAATGCGCCGAATGCTTTACATGGTGGCCCACAAGGGTTTTTTAATGTAGTTTGGAAAGCAGATGAGGTTAAGTCTGGCGAAAATGCTTCTTTAAAATTATCTTATGTAAGTAAAGATATGGAAGAAGGGTATCCAGGAACTTTAAAAGTTTTTGTGACTTATACTTTAACAAATGACAATCAGTTAGATGTTTTGTATGAAGCAACAACGGACAAAAAAACAGTTGTGAATTTAACGCAGCATTCGTATTTCAATTTATCTGGAGATTTTACGAAAACAATCTTAGATCACGAATTGACTTTAAATGCAGATAAATTAGTTCCGGTTGATGCGACTTTAATTCCGACAGGAAAATTAGAAGATGTTGCCGGTACACCTTTCGATTTCAGGACTCCAAAATTAATTGGAAAAGATATCAATGCTAAAAACGAGCAGTTAGAAAGAGGAAAAGGTTACGATCACTGTTGGGTATTGAACAATCCTGAAAAAGGAAAAACAATTATTGCAAAAGTATACCACGCAGCAAGCGGAAGAGTTTTGGAAATGACAACAGACGAACCGGGAATTCAGTTCTATTCAGGAAATTTTCTTGACGGAACTTTGCCAATGCCAAACGGAGGAACTTTTGCACACAGAACAGGACTTTGTTTAGAAACAGAACATTATCCGGATTCTCCAAACCAGAAAAACTTCCCAACAACGGTTTTAAACCCGGGAGAAAATTATAAAACTAAAACTACTTTTAAGTTTTCAGTACAAAAGTAATTTTTAGAATTTGTTAATTAGTTTAGTTCTTTAAAAAAACCTCGAAAGTTATACACTTTCGAGGTTTTCTTTTATTTTATAGATGTTTTTTGTTTTTAAACTGATTTATAACTCAATTTTGGTTTTACTTCTTATATTTGACGACCCCTTTTGAATTCTGAATAATTGCTGCCTACTAGTTGAAGGAGTAAAACATGATAAACTCAACTGAAAAACGCATAGATCAAAATGTCAGTAACTCAAAAAAATAGATTTAAAAAAGCCTTTTTGTGCCTGATTTTTCTGTTTTTTCAAAAAGTAAATGCTCAAATAACGCTAACCAATAATATCGGAGAGACACTTGTTAAGACCGATATGCTTTCGTGTGAGCAAGATGAAAGCTGGTCGCGTGTTTTTAATCTGGCCGATTTTGGTATAGCTCCAAATGAGCAGTTTGTTATTAAATCGGCACAACTCGGAATTAGTAAATCAGATACAGGATCCAATTTATATCTTTGGGTTTACAGTATAGATTCAAAATTTCCTAATTACGATTATTCTCTTTATCCCGAAACAGCCCTTGGATATCGTGGACTTGGACGGACGCCACTCGTTTCCGGTGCACCTCAAATTTTAAAAGTTGATTTTGATGAGCCTATTATTGTGCCTGCAGGAGTAAGTCAAATTTTAGTATCAGTACAAAAAATAGAAGACTTCTATAATCCTGATTCGGCAGAATTGCTTGTTGCGGGTACAGAACAAGATAAAGGAGAATCCTGGTATGTAGGTTGCGGAACTCCGTCTGATATAAAATCTACAAAAGAGCTTTCTGTTCCTGTTCCCAATGCCAACTTTTTTGTCACGGTAACCGGAGATGTTATCGATTCCAAAATTTCGGGTCCAATTACCAGATTAACACATAATATATGTGACGATGTAATAGAAACTGATATGTATTCCTGTTGGTCTGCTGCTATATATTGGGCAAGAGATTTTACCTTAAAAGACTTTGGGATATCAAAAAATGAAGAATACGTAATTACATCGGGGCAGGTTGGAGTGAATAAAGTAGGCTGGGGCTCAGAAGTAACCTTTAATATTTACAAAATAGACGAAAATTTTCCTGTTTCTTTCTCTACAGCAGATTTAATTGGGAGTAGTCAGACGCAGGCTCTTGATTATAATAGTAGTAGAAATTCTCAGGTTGTGCAGGTAGATTTTAAAACCCCTATAGTAGTTCCTGCAGGCGTAGAAAGGATTTTGGTAGAAGTTTACAAAGGAGTTGAATACGGTGAAGGTTTGGCATTTATAGCAGGTTCGGCTCAGGATAATGGTACTTCATGGCAGCGGGGATGTAGTATTCTGCCAGGAAGTGAACATCAGAGTGAATACGTCTCTACAGCGGTTTACGGGGTGCCTGATGCTAATTTTTATATCAATGTAACAGGAAATGTAAAAAATATTTCGAATCATTTTGAAATGAATTTTTCCAATATTTGTGCCGAATTTTTAAAAGAATTCAGTGTAGATGATCCGTCAAAAGTGGCTTGTATAGATTGGAATTTTGGAGATCCTGCTTCTGGAGCAAACAATGTATCTACAGAATTGTCTCCTTTTCATGATTTTTCTGCTGATGGGAAATATACTGTTACTGCTAAAGTTACCGGCAAAGACGGAAAAGTAGAAATATTATGTGAAACAATGGATGTAAAAGAACCACCGAAAGCTTACGGAATTAATGATATTTATGCCTGTGAAAGTATTTATGGTACCGGTATTTCAAAATCTTTTGACGTTTCCATGATTATGCAGCAGGTTTTAGGAGGGCAAACTAATAAAACGGTGACCTTTATAGATGGCAAGGGTAATAAATATACTTCATTGCCAAATCCTTTTACTAATACCATTAAAGACAGGGAAACAATAACGGTAAGAGTAAGTCATAAAGACAATCTTTGCTGTTATTCTGAAACGACATTTGATTTAATTGTCAATCCGATGCCAAATTTATCTGTTGTTGCAGATTTAAATGTTTGTGATAATGATGCAGATGGTTTTGCGCAATTTAATTTAAAAGGGTTAGAGACTTCTGTGATAGGAGCTGCAACAAATTTGAAAATTGAATTTTATCATCAAAACGGACAGAAAATAGAAGTTCCGTTAAATGCAGTTCCTAATTTAATCGCCAAAGAAGAAACTATAAAAATAAAAGCAATTAATACAACTACAAATTGTTGCAGCGAAGCAACATTTAAGTTAATTGTAAACCCGCTGCCAGTTGCTAATCCTTTAAAGACCATTATGGGGTGCGATGATAATAGTGATGGTATTTCGGAATATTTTGATACTTCAAATGTAGAAGCTGTTGTTTTAGGGAATCAGCAAGGAATGAAGGTTTCTTATTTTGATTCCAACGGCAGTCAATTACAGGGACCTTTACCAAACCCTTACACAAATAAGATAAAAAATGAGGAAATAATAACAGTTAGAGTGGCAAATAATTTCACGAATTGTTATGCAGAAACAGCACTGGTTTTAAAAACCGCTTCAAAGCCAAGTATAAATAAACCATCAAACAAATATACCTGCGATGAAGGAAATGGTTTTGGAACTTTTGATTTGTCCCATATAGAAAATGAAATTATAGGAAATCAATCGGGGCTCAAAATAATGTATTTTGATGCCAGCGGAAACCCTTTGCCGAGTCCATTACCGGCATTATTTCAAAATACTCAGGCAAAAATACAAACCATAAAAGTGAGAGTGGAAAACGAAACAAATAGTCTTTGTAATTCTGAAACAAGCTTTGATTTAGTAGTAAACGATTTGCCAACAGTGCAGATTAACAAAACCTATTTTCTATGTGATTTGGAAGCTTCTTTACCTGTAAGTGTTGCCAATAATTTAGATAGTTATACGTGGAAATTTCAAGATTTGGATGTTGTTTCAAATACAAACGAAGCGAATCTGACAGATGCCGGAAAGTATACTCTGGTTGTTGGAAAAATTCAAAACAGTATCTATTGCGAAAATAAATTTGAATTTGAGCTAATAAGATCTGTTCTCCCAACCATCAAACAAATAAAATATCAGCAATTATCAGACAATAATTTTATTGAAATCATTCCGACAACAAATGGAAATCTGGAATATTCGATTGATGGAATAAATTATCAGGACAGCAATTATTTTTCTAACGTTCAGGATGGAACCTATATGGCATACATAAGAGACAAAGAAGGCTGTGGTCAGGATTCACAAGAAGTTACAGTAATTGATTATCCAAAATTTTTCACTCCAAATAATGATGGATTTAATGATCTTTGGCAAATCAAAAGTAGTAGTAAATTCCCAAACTATAAAGTATCAATATTTGATAGATATGGAAAATTGATAGCCGAATTATCTGCAAATGATTTAGGCTGGGATGGCTCTTTCAACGGAATCAAAATGCCGGCTGATGATTATTGGTTTAAAGCAAACTTTAGTGACAAGATTGATTTTTCGGGTCATTTTTCATTAAAAAGATAAAATACAAACTTTAATAAATTGAAATAAAAGAAGATGGGATTCAAACATCTATTTAAAGCAGAATTAAACTGGACTTCAAAAAAAGAAGATCCGGCTGTAAAAATCTACAGTAAAAGCCATCAAATTAAAATTGAAGGCAAACCGATTTTAGATGTTTCGGCGGCAAAAGCTTTTAAAGGAGATTCCACTTTGTACAATCCGGAAGATTTATTGTTAAGCAGTTTAGTTTCCTGCCACATGATGTCCTATTTATATGTCTGCTCTCAAAACGGAATAGAAGTTTTGGAATATTCAGATAAAGCCGAAGCAACCTTAGAAGTAAATCCAGACGGAAGCGGGCGTTTTGTTGAGGTAAGATTACATCCTAAAGTTAAAATCTCAAATCCCGATAAAATTAAATTGGCTTTAGAATTGCATCAAAAAGCAAATCAATTGTGTTTTATTGCGAATTCTTGTAATTTCCCTGTTTTTCATGAGGGGATTTGTGAGGTTGATTAATGAATAATAATTGGTTTATAAAAACAGAAAATAGAACAAATAGTAATAAAGAAGATGAATCTTTACTAAATGATTTTCAAAAGAAAGCTATTGATGAGGCTTTTTGGACGATATTGAAAATGGAATAGTATATTTTCACGAAGATGTTATGAAAGAAACTAAAAAACGTTTTTCTCATTTGTTTGTAAAGTAAAAAGAAAAAGAAGCTGAATTAGTTTTGAGGTAATTTTGTAACTTAATGAATGAGATTTATTACTAAATGTTATTTATTGATTAGTTTTTCAAGCTTTTGCATCATTTCGTCTTTCTCATTCAGCATGCGTTCGTATAATAAGATTTTCTCATCATATAATTGAACAATTTTATCAAGAGGATTGAAGGAGGGTTGATATGTAAATCCAGAAGCAACAGCATTATCTTTAAAATCTTGGAATGAATAAGTATTCGCAATAACATTTACAGCTTGTTCTTCATCAAAATTCTGAAATGCTTCAACAGGAATTCTCAATGAAACAGAGATTTGCTTCAACAAGTTTTCTTCAATTACATCTTTTTGCTCAAGTAAAGAGATTTTCTTTTGAGTCCAATCATCACCAAGATCAAAAGCCAAAGCCTCTTGTTTTATTCCAAGCATTTCTCTAAAACGTTTTACGTTTTTTCCCTGATGTATTTTTTGTTCCATAATGAGTATTAATTTTCGGAAGGCTCAAAAAGTAGAGCTGTTTGAATTAGAAAATCTGATTTTCAAAGATAAAAAATATCCTGTAAATATAGATATATCAAAATAATGAAGATTTTTAGAGATGTTAAAATAAAAGCCTCTGAAAATCAATAGATTTCAGAGGCTTTAAGTACCCGGAGCCGGAGTCGAACCGGCACGGTTTCCCACAGGTGTTTGAGACCAGCGCGTCTACCAATTCCGCCATCCGGGCTTAGCAGACGAAAAAATAATGATAAATCAATTATTTTAACGCAATAGAATGAAGTCGTAAATGATGTCATTCCTTTAACACGGTGCAAATGTAAAAAATAAAATTAAACATTCTAATAAAAATACTTAATTTTTTGCTTTCAGTGTCCAATAAATTTTATAAATTTGCACCTCGTTAAAACGAAGCACACACAACTAACTACATCCGAGACATTTATACAGTTTCACTTTGTCTGAAATGATAAAGATATATTATATAAATGTTACGGTTAAAACAACAAATTATAATGTCGCACCTAGAACCAGAAGCTAAAATTTTTGCTTGTTCACAAAGTGTTTATCTTGCAGAAAAAATTGCAAAAGACTACGGAATTCCGTTAGGAAAAGTAACGATGTCAACGTATAGTGATGGAGAATTTCAGCCATCTTACGAAGAATCAATCAGAGGTTTACGAGTATTTATCGTATGTTCAACTTTTCCAAGTGCAGATAATCTGATGGAATTGTTGTTAATGATTGATGCTGCAAAACGCGCATCGGCAAGACATATTACAGCTGTTATGCCTTATTTTGGTTGGGCAAGACAGGATAGAAAAGACAAACCAAGAGTTCCAATCGGAGCTAAGTTAGTAGCAAATCTATTAACAGCTGCAGGAGCAACAAGAATCATGACGATGGATTTGCACGCAGATCAAATTCAGGGATTCTTCGAAAAACCGGTAGATCATTTATTTGCATCTACAATCTTTTTACCATATGTAGAAAGTTTAAATTTAGAGAATCTGACAATTGCATCTCCGGATATGGGAGGTTCAAAAAGAGCATATGCTTATTCTAAGTTTTTAGAATCAGATGTAGTAATCTGTTACAAACAAAGAAAAGCAGCCAACGTTATCGACACTATGGAGCTTATTGGTGAAGTAAAAGGACGTAACGTAATCTTAGTAGACGACATGATTGATACAGGAGGAACTTTAGCGAAAGCAGCAGACCTTATGATCGAAAAAGGAGCGCTAAGTGTAAGAGCAATCTGTACGCACGCTATTTTATCAGGCGGAGCATACGAAAAAATTGAAAACTCAAAACTAACAGAATTAATCGTAACAGATTCTATTCCGTTAAAGAGAGAATCAAAGAAAATAAAAGTGGTAAGCTGTGCACCTTTATTTGCTGAGGTTATGCAAATGGTTCACCACAACAATTCCATCAGTGGAAAATTCATTATGTAAAAGCAATAAGCTATAGGCTTTAGGCCGTAAGCTTATCTACTTTGCATAAAAGCCTAAAGCCTATTGCTTAAAGCTTACAGCAAACAAGAATATTTATTTAATAACTATATTTTTTTACAATGAAATCGATTACAATTAAAGGATCAGAAAGAGAAAGCGTGGGCAAAGTGTCAACTAAAGCCTTACGTAATGCTGGAGCGGTTCCTTGCGTGTTATACGGAGGAAATCAGGCAGTACACTTCTCAGCAGACGCTGCAGCGTTCAAAAACTTGGTTTACACTCCAAACGCACACACAGTTGTGATTGAGCTTGGAAAAGGAAAATCATTCAATGCAATTTTGCAAGATATCCAGGTTCACCCAGTATCTGACAAAATTTTACACATCGACTTCTTCCAATTATTTGATGATAAAGAAATCACAATGGAAGTTCCTGTAAAAATCGTTGGTACATCTAAAGGTGTTCTTGCGGGAGGTGTTTTACGTTTAAACCAACGTAAATTAAAAGTAAAAGCTTTACCATCAAATCTTCCTGATTTTGTTGAAGCTGACATTACTCCACTTGAAATGGGTAACAAATTATACGTTACTAAAGTTGGAAAACCAGAGTACAAAATTATGCACCCGGACAACACTGTTGTTTGTCAGGTAAGAATCTCTCGTGCTGCGATGAAAGCTGCTCAAGAGGCTGCAAAAGCTGCAAAAGCTCCTGCAAAAGGAAAGAAAAAATAATTTTTTTCAAACTCTATACAAAAAGCCTCAATCTTACGATTGGGGCTTTTTTTTTGAGGATGTCTCGTCCTGAAATAAGTTGACATAAAATTGACTTATTTATGAATAATCCAGAATTTAAAAAAGAGCGACGTAGTCAGCGAGATTACAACTTAGGCTTTAAATTAGCCGTTATTTCGCAGGTAG
>NZ_JBHUOT010000018.1:0-79591 GCF_042686225.1 Flavobacterium notoginsengisoli | reverse complement strand
GGGAAAAATAAAATGAGCGTTTTAAACGCTGTAAGAAACAAAATAATCCATCGAGTTTTTGCAGTAATAAAAAACCAAACCTTTTATAAAAAAGACTTGGTTTTATCATAGAAATCGGAATGACAAAACAATGTGTTAATCCACCTTCTTAAAAACAGCCAATTTCCCAGAAGGATTGGACAAAATCAATTTATTATTACCTACAGAATAAGTAGTTGTACTCTGCAACGCTTTAGTAAACTCATTTTCTTTATTTCCTTGCGGACAAGCCATAAGAGTAGAAAGTACCTTTGAAAATCTTAATAAATCCTTTTCATAAAAAATAGAACCGCTTATTGCATTACAGCCTCCATAACCGGAAAATCTGTTTTCAGCAGAATTAATTTCGATTCTCGGCATTTCTTTCTGGAAATCGGTTGCAAAAACTTTGTAACCATTTAATTCTTCCAAAACCCAGATATCATGAAGTCGATAATCGGTAATGTATTTACCGCAACCGCTGAGTTTTTTAAAGTCTAATTCGGAGTTATTTTTTATTTCGACTTTCACACTGTAAGGCGAAATCGTACCAGACATCGAATCCTGGCAATCTAACTGCTGAATTGTAATAATTCCGGAAGCAGTTTCGTTGCTTACCTTATACATTTTTACATTCGCGTCCATAGCTCTGATGGCGTCAACCGCAGGAAAAGTGATACTTTCTTTCCCTGGAATTAATGAAGTAAAAACAATATTATCATTTCCTATTTTGACTCCCCAAAAAGGTTCGTTTCCTGTAGCTTTAAAATAAAAGTTCATATCATCCTGATTTACTCCTTGTTGAGCAGTTTCTTTTGTCTCTGAATTTTTGCCTGCCGAAGTTTTACAGCCCACCATCAAAGACAGTAAAAGCAAAAGTGGTATTATTTTTTTCATACTATTTATATTTGGAATGTGCTTTCTGCTAAAACACCTATAAAATTCTTATGAATTTACGACATTTTTTTGAAATCGTTATTTAGAATCTTTTCAAATTTGAAATAATTGATAATCTTCAAATTTACCGAAAACCTAGACTACGTAATAGATTACGGCAAAATACGTAGCAAATACAATCCATATTTACTTAAAAAATAAATTTGTTACGTATTTTTATAAGTATAAATACTTATATTTGCGTAGTAATACTTAATTAAAGAAATCATGATTAGAGTAATAGTAGTTGGAAACGGCATGGTTGGTTATAAATTTTGCGAAAAATTCATTGCAAAATCAGGACAGGAAAAGTATCAAATCACAGTATTTGGAGAAGAACCAAGGCGCGCTTATGACCGCGTTCACTTAAGTGAATATTTTGGAGGAAAGACAGCTGACGATTTATCATTATCAACAACCGAATGGTACGCAGAAAACAACATTATTCTCAACACATCTGAATTAATTACAGATATTAATCGCACCGAAAAAACAATACATACACATTTAGAAAAAACACATACGTACGACTACTTAGTTTTAGCTACAGGCTCTTCTGCTTTTGTACCTCCAATTGACGGAGTTGAAAAAGAAGGTGTTTTTGTCTACAGAACCATCGAAGATCTTGACGCTATCATGGCTTACGCCAAAAAAATAAAAATAAAAGGTGCAACCGAAGCTGCAGTTTTAGGTGGAGGATTATTAGGATTAGAAGCGGCAAAAGCGGTTCGAGATTTAGGATTGAATCCGCATGTGGTGGAATTTGCGCCACGTTTAATGCCGAGACAATTGGATCAAGGCGCAAGTGATATGCTACAAGCTAAAATTGAAGAATTAAACATCGGAATTCATCTCAACAAAGCAACGCAATATATTGACGGAAAAGAAAGCATAACGGGAATGATGTTTGCAAACGACGAATTGTTAAAAGTAGACATGTTGGTTATTTCTGCCGGAATTAAACCTCGCGATGAACTGGCTAGAGTTTCAGGACTTGAAGTCGGTTTACGAGGCGGAATCGTGGTAAACAATCAAATGCAGACATCAGATCCTTCTATTTATGCGATTGGTGAAGTAGCGCTTTACAATCAAAACATTTACGGATTGGTTGCTCCAGGTTACGAAATGGCCGATGTCGCTTCTGAGCAAATCTTAAATGGCGATAAAACCATGAGAGAAACCATCGATATGTCGACACAATTGAAATTAATTGGTGTTGAAGTAGCGAGTTTTGGAGATCCTTTCATCGAAAATGAAAACGTAACTGCCATTATTTATGAAAATAAATTAAGCGGAATTTATAAAAGAATAAACGTTACCAAAGATTCTAAAACGCTTTTAGGTGGAATTTTAGTAGGCGATTCAAGCGATTACAATTCGCTTTTCCAAATTTACAGCAATGCAATGGCTTTGCCTAAAAATCCAGAAGATCTAATTTTAGGTTCTCGCGATGGTTCTGAAGGTTCAAGTTTAGGAAGTGTAATGGATTTACCAGACACCGCTGTAATTTGTTCTTGCGAGAATGTTACCAAAGGTGCGATCTGCTGTAAAATTTTAGATGAAAGCTGTTCTTCATTATCAGATGTTGTAAAAGCAACAAAAGCCACTTCTGGTTGCGGAGGCTGTAAACCAATGGTTTCAGATTTGGTAAAAGCAACTCAAAAATCTCTTGGAAAAGAAGTAAAAGAAGTGATCTGCGAACATTTCAACTATAACCGTCAGGAGTTATTCGATTTGGTAAAAATCAATAAATACGAGAATTTCTACGATGTTCTGGATCATCACGGGAAAGGCGATGGTTGCGAAATCTGTAAACCTGTAGTTGCATCAATATTCTCAAGTATCTATAATGATACTGCAAACAAACACGTAACTACGCAAGATACAAACGATAGATTTTTAGCAAACATTCAACGAAACGGAACGTATTCTGTTGTCCCTAGAGTTGCCGGAGGAGAAATTACTGCTGAAAAATTAATCGTAATTGGCGAAGTAGCAAAACAATTCGATTTATACACTAAAATTACTGGAGCTCAAAGAGTTGATTTATTCGGAGCGCATTTAAGTGATCTGCCTAAAATCTGGAAAATCTTAATTGACAATGGTTTTGAAAGTGGTCATGCTTACGGAAAGTCCCTTCGTGCCGTAAAAAGCTGTGTCGGAAATGCGTGGTGTCGTTACGGAATGGACGACAGCGCCGGATTTGCCATCGAATTGGAAAACCGATACAAAGGAATTCGTTCTCCACATAAACTAAAAGGTGGTGTTTCAGCCTGCATTCGCGAATGCGCCGAAGCCCGCGGAAAAGATTTCGGATTAATTGCCGTTGAAGGTGGTTGGAATTTATACATCGCAGGAAATGGTGGTGCAAATCCAAAACACGCGGTTTTGTTAGCTGAAAAAATAGATAAAGAAACGGTTATAAAATACATGGACAGATTTTTAATGTATTACATCCGCACTGCTGGCCCACTTATCAGAACTTCAACTTGGTTAGAAAAATTAGACGGAGGTTTAGAATATTTAAAAGAAGTAATCATCGAAGACAGCTTAGGAATTTGCGAAACACTTGAAGCTGAAATGCAAACTCTGGTTAACACTTTCGAATGCGAATGGAAACAAGTTTTGGAAAAACCAAGATTATTAAAACGTTTCAATCACTTTATAAACTCAGAAGAAAAAGACGATAATGCCGTTTTTGTTCCGCTAAGAGATCAAAAAATGCCAAAAGCCTGGTCTTAAAAAAAAATTGCCACAAAGACACAAAGTCGCAAAGTCAAAATAAAAAAACTTAAAAAAAACTTAGCGCCTTTGCGCCTTCGTGGCAAAACACTAAAAGCTCCAAAAAAAAGAAAAAAAATCATTAAACGTTTGCTGTCCTTCTTACCCTCTTTTTTACTGCGCCATCATAACTCTCATGATTGTAAAAAGAGGGCTAAGAAACAGGAAATCAAAACACAATCAAAATGGAAGAAATCTTAAATCAATACGAAACAGTTCATGCGAGCGATGCTACAATTTGGTTCAAAGCAGGTAAAGTAGAAGATTTTCCAACCAACCGAGGCGGATGCATCAAATACAAAAACAAACAAATCGCCATTTTCAATTTCACCCGTCGCAACGAATGGTACGCCTGCCAAAACGCCTGCCCGCACAAAATGGAAATGGTGCTTTCAAGAGGAATGACTGGCTCTGCGGACGATATTCCAAAAATCGCCTGCCCGATGCATAAAAAGACTTTTTCTTTAGTTGATGGTTCAAACCTAAACGGCGACGATTTCAAAATTGCAACCTATCCGATTAAAGTAGTTGAAAATGAAGTTTTTGTTGGATTTGTAGATTAAGTACGCAATCTTGTCATTTCGACGAAGGAGAAATCACACTCGGGATTCGACAAAGATTGGCGACATTCTATACGGAATTACTAGTGTGATTTCTCCTTCGTCGAAATGACAAAACTATCGTAATTACTATGTGAATTAATGCAAGTGAAACGCCTTTAACCGCAAACAAATCTATGTTTCTATGTGTTAAAAAAAATTATCCGCAAAAACTTAATTCCGTATCTTTGAAATTCTATTATCAAACCAAAAAATGACTACACCTTTTCAAAAAGCAAGCGAATGGATTGATGCTGAAAACGCACAAGACCCAAACATCGAAACCGACCAAAACAAAGAATATCCAAAGGAATTATTATATTCAAACCGAATGTACGAAAGACTGATGCAGTTTGAGCCGAATGCATCCGAAGAAATCCAAATCGCATCAAAAGCACAACACATCTGTAGATGGAAAGTCGCTCGCGAATCATACCCAATGGATCGTGTTGGTTATTTGAAATGGAGAGAAGAATTAAAAAAATTCCACGCAAAAACTACTGCCGAAATTTTGGAGAAAGCAGGTTACGATCAAACTTTTATCGATCGTGTTTCCTTTTTAATTGAGAAAAAATTACTTAAAAAAGATCACGAAACACAATTATTAGAAGATGTAATTTGCCTTGTTTTCCTTGAATATTACTTAGAACCTTTCGTTCACAAACACGACGACGAAAAACTAAAAAACATCATCAAAAAAACCTGGGATAAAATGTCAGACAAAGGTCATCAGGAAGCCTTAAAAATCAACTATTCTGAGGAAAATCTGAATCTTATAAAAGCTTCTTTAGGACTATAATTCATATGAAGAAAAGCAATCAGGAAGAAGACAAAATCACGTTCAAAAATTTACGCCGTCTGTATTTTTTTGCGCTTCTTACTATTGCCTTAACCATAATTGTGAGTCAGATTTTAGTGCAATACAATCTGAATCAGCAGTTAAGCGATTCCAAAATCATTAATTTTTCGGGAAAACAACGAATGCTGAGTCAGAAAATCGTCAAAGAAGTTCTGATTCTGCATTACGTTTCTGATACCGCTTCTGATAAACAAATTTCGCATTTAAATGAAGTTTTGGCGCTTTGGAAGAAAAACCAAAATGCACTCGAAAACGGTAGTGACAGCTTAGCTTTTCCAAAAGAAAAATCAGAAACACTTTCGAAATTATATCTCGAAATCAATCCGATTTTCAACAAAATTGCACAAACAACCGATTCCTTTTTACAGAATGTAAAACAGAAAAAAACAACTGCAGAAAACCAAAAATTCGTAAACATTATTTTAGAAAACGAGGGTATTTTCCTTTCTAAAATGAATCAAATCGTAACGCAATACGATCTCGAAGCACACGAAAAAGTAACCGAACAACGCCGAATAGAATACTGGATTTTCGGGTTCACACTTTTGATTCTGGTTTTAGAATTCTTCTTTATTTTCAAACCTACAAATAAGAAAATCGAACGATTAATCACAAGACTTTTATCTTCAGAAAAGAAAGCTTTAAAACTCGCATACGACACAGAAATCCTCAGCGAAATCAAAGAAAATTCGGTTAAAGAACTAAAATCGCTCAATTACGCAATGGAAAATACTTTACTCTATTGCCGAATTGCGCCCGACGGTTCGATCATTCACATCGGAGAAAAATTTGCCAAATTGCTGAATTATACCAAGTTTTCATCCAACAAAAAATTCTCCGAAGTTTTAACCGTCGACGAAAAAGAACAAACCAATTTTGACCGCCTAATTTTCGAAAAACAAAGAAGTGGCTGGCAAGGCGAAATCAGTATTTTAAACAAAGAAAACGAAACTATTTGGCTTGATTTATCAATGGTGCCGGTCATGATCAAAAAAGACGAATTAGAACTTTTAATCGTCTGCTTCAACATCACCGAACGCAAAAAAGCGCAACGCGAAGTCGAACGTTTAAACCTCGAAAACACAACCGAAAAAATCAATCAGCAAAAGATTATTTCAAGCAAAATCGTCGAAAATCAGGAAAACGAACAAAACCGAATCGCCAAAGAAATTCACGACGGAATCGGTCAAATGCTTACAGGATTAAAATTCAGTTTAGAAAGCATCAATTTAGATGACAGAGAAAAATCGGAACAAAAAATTGAGTATTTAAAGAAACTTTCGCTAGACATTATAAAAGGTGTCCGCACCGCAACTTTCAACCTAATGCCACCAGAATTAAGCGATCACGGAATCGTCTCCTCATTGGCAAAACTCACCCAGGAACTCTCAAAACTAACCGGAAAAGAAATCCTTTTCTACAACAAAACCGATTTCCACCGACGTCTGGATTCCCTAATCGAAATCAACATTTATAGATTAACTCAAGAAGCCATCAACAACGCCATAAAATACGCCGAATCGTCGCATATAATCGTCCAGCTATCCCACAGCGAAACACTTTTAAGCATCATTATCGACGACAACGGAAAAGGTTTCGACATCAATTCCGTCGACAAAAAACGCAACAGCGAATCCGGAATGGGGCTTCTATTCATGAAAGAACGAATCCAATACATCAACGGACGCGTTTTCATCAATTCCATCCCAGGCGAAGGAACGAGAATTACGTTCAACATTCCTATTCTTAAATGAGAAAATTAGTCAATTAGATAATTTACCTAAACGTCTAATATCCTTTTGTCAGGCTGAGCGAAGTCGAAGCCCCCGCAAAGTAAATTCCCAAAATAACTTTCTAATTGCCACATTATAATTAGGGCGAGCCACCATCCCGATAAGAGGGCAAATTCACTTTGTCTTTATTCGCCCTCTTATCGGGATGCTGTCGGGCTATCCGCTCCGCAACGGCGGATTGCTCCTATCCCTCTCGCGGGCACTCGTTTTCAAAAGATGATTTAGATTTATTACAAGATCTTTTCAGCATTTTTGTCATCCTGAGGAACGAAGGATCACACTAGAAACTCCACAATCTAAATCGCCAATCTTTGTCGACTCCCGCATGTGATCTCTCCTCCGTCGAGATGACAAACTATACGCTTAAAAACTTTGTCAAATTTCTACACACGCTTGTCAGGCTGAGCGAAGTCGAAGCCCACGCAAGTAGCTCTACAAAGATTGGCGATTTAGATTGTGGAGTTTCTTTGTGTGGGCTTCGACTTCGCTCAGCCTGACAATACTAAGTGTTTAAATTTACATTTAGATATTGAAATTGATTTTTGCAATTGCCATTGATATTGAAATTACCATTGATATTGAAATTACCATTGATATTGCAATTTTTTCTAATGATTTTTTAATATTGGAATTTGGAATTTCAAAAAATTGGAATTTTAAATAAAAAAAGTACGTATATTAGCGTCTTCGTTATAGATGAATATACGTAAAAATCGAGAATCTAAATTAAGTAAATTATGAGTAATATCATTCGTGTAGTATTAGCAGATGACCATGTTTTTGTTCGAGACGGAATCAAATCTTTACTGGAAAACGAAGCAAACATTGAGGTTGTGGGCGAAGCAATCGATGGTGCCGACGCACTTGATGTTGTTGCTGAAACCAAACCCGATTTACTTATAGCCGATATTCGTATGCCAAACTTAACCGGTATCGAACTAGTAGAAAAACTTAGAAGCGAAAGCAACGATATAAAAATCATCATGCTTTCCATGCACGAATCAGAAGAATATGTGTTGAAATCTATAAAAGCCGGTGCCGACGGATATTTATTGAAAGGATCTTCTAAAGAAGAATTCTTAAAAGCACTTCATACCGTTTCTGCTGGCGGAAAATACTTCAGTGGAGATATTTCTTCCATCTTAATTGGTCAATTGACAAATCCGTCTAATTCATTAGAACCGAAGCAAAACTTAAGCGAGGAAATGATGATTACCAAAAGAGAAAAAGAAATTCTGACTCTTTTGTTATCTGGAAAAGGAAACAAAGAAATCGCCGAAGCGCTTGACATCAGCAAACGTACTGCCGAAGTACACCGTTTCAATTTGATGAAAAAACTGAAAGTAAAAAACTTAATGGAACTTTCCAACAAAGCCACTGAGTATTCTTTAATCTAAAAAAATACGTATAAATACGTAATTATTTTTCAAAAACTGCGTTTTAGCATATTTTAACTAAGTTATAGTACTTATTTTTACATAAAAATATAAGTGCTATGAAAACTACAAACTCACTATCGCAATCACACAAGATTTTATTTTTGAACACATTGGCTTTTACCGTGTGTTTTGCCTGCTGGACATTAAACGGGGTTTTAGTAACCTTTTTAGTCGATAACGGAATATTCCACTGGAGCGTTGTTCAAGTCGGATGGCTTTTGGGAATTCCTATTTTAACAGGATCCATAATGCGTCTGCCAATCGGAATCTTAACAGACAAATTTGGCGGAAAATATGTTTTTTCTCTTTTATTATTGCTAAGTTCAATTCCACTGTTTCTCCTTCCCTACGCCGACAGTTTTTTCATGTTTGCTCTACTTAGTTTTTTCTTTGGAATGGTCGGAACAAGTTTCGCGGTCGGAATTGGCTACACTTCGATTTGGTATCCAAAAGAATGGCAAGGACGCGCTTTAGGAATCTTCGGAATGGGAAATGCCGGCGCCGCAATTACCACTTTTTTAGCTCCATCAATATTAAATCATTTTTCCATTGAAGATCCACAAAATGGGTGGAAAATCCTTCCTGTTATTTACGCTGTTTCTTTGGTTGCAATCGGCATTGCTTTTTTGATTTTCACTCAAAATAAAAAACCGGAAAACAACACCAAAACCGTTTCTCAAATGCTTGTACCCTTAAAATCGGCTAGAGTTTGGCGCTTTGGAGCATACTATTTCTTGGTTTTTGGCTGTTTTGTGGCTTATTCTCAATGGCTTTTACCAAACTTTATGAATGTATATCAAACTAGTTTGGTTATGGGGGGTTTGTTTGCTACTATGTTTAGTCTTCCATCTGGCGTAATTAGAGCTTTTGGAGGTTATTTATCAGATAAATTTGGTGCTAGAAAAGTGATGTATTGGGTTTTGGGTTCATCCGTAATTTTGAGTGCTTTTTTAGCTATTCCAAAAATGGAAATTACCACTACAGGTCCAGGAGTTTTAGCTACTAAAAAAGGAACTATTACAGCGGTCACAAACGATAAAATTAAAATTGGTGAAACTGATTTTGCTGTCGCACAGAAAAAAGAAAATACGTCCGAAAATGCTATTTTTCCAACTTCAACCTCTTGGCAACAAGTTATAGTGGCAGAAAACCAAAGTGTAAAGAAAAAAGAGCTTTTAGCAAAAGGAATCACCGTCATAAAATTTGATGCTAATATGTGGGTTTTCTTGGTTTTGGTAATCTTAATCGGGATTTCATGGGGAATTGGAAAAGCGGCGGTTTACAAACATATTCCGGAATATTTCCCAAATGAAGTGGGCGTTGTAGGCGGAATGGTTGGAATGATTGGCGGTTTAGGTGGTTTCTTTGGTCCAATTATCTTTGGCTATTTATTAACCGCAACAGGAATCTGGTCCAGTTCATGGATTTTTATTTTAATTTTCTCAACTGCTTGTCTGGTTTGGATGCATTATACTATTACACAAATAGCTAAGAAAAAAGAGCTTAAGATTAAGAAAGTTAAACTTGAGCCTGCATATTAGATTTATATTAAAAAAAAATTAGAATTATGATTGAAATCATAATCAAAAGAAATCCATTTCTTATAAATTTGCCTTCATAATCAAACCCAAGAATCATGAATAAACTGAAATTAATTATTTTACTGTTAGTCGGAATGAGTTTTGAAGTTCAAGCTCAGGAATTGGATGTGAACTTGCAGATAAGACCTCGTTTTGAATACAGAAATGGTTACAAGCAACTTTTACAAGAAGGTCAAAAGGGAACTTCACAGATTTCACAGCGTTCTCGTTTAAACTTCAATTATAAACAAGAAGATTTAATCGTAAAATTGACGCTTCAAAATACCAGAACCTGGGGAGATGTTGCGCCAACAGCCGTTGCTGATAAAAATGGAGTTGCAGTTTTCGAAGCTTGGGCTCAATATAATTTCACAGAAAAATGGAGCGCCAGAATGGGACGTCAGGTGCTTTCTTATGACAATCAACGTATTTTGGGAGAACAAGATTGGGGACAACAAGCACAAAGTCACGATGCTCTTACCGTAACTTATCATACTGAAACTCAAAAATTAGATTTTGGAGGCGCTTACAATTCTACTGCTGAAAATGTTCTTCAAACTCCTTATACAGTTGCCAACTACAAAGCATTACAATATGCCTGGTATCACAATCAATTCAGCAGTGATTTCGGTTTAAGCTTTTTACTTTTGAATACAGGCTACGAATATGCCAATGCCGATGCTAAATTATTGGTTGATTACAAACAAACTTTCGGTCCTTTCTTAACCTACAAAAGTGGTAAAATAGATAGTAATTTCTGGGCTTACGGTCAAACAGGAAAAAGTACAAATCAACAAGTAAGTGCTTGGAATGCTGCTGCCAACTTTAGCTATGCTATTACAGAATCTTTTAAAGCTGGTCTTGGTTATGAGTTTTTATCTGGAAAAGCTTCAAATGACGGGAGTACAGTAATAAAATCATTCAACCCAATTTTTGGAACCAACCACGGATTTAATGGTTATATGGATTATTTTTATGTTGGAAACCACCTGAATAATGTTGGTTTGCAAGATGCTTTTATCAAATTAAGTTACAATGTAAACAAATGGCAGTTTGCTTTAATGCCTCACATTTTCTTATCGGCTGCGGATGTAGTTACACCGTTAAACGAAAAATTAGATTCCTATTTAGGAACTGAAATCGACGCTACTTTTGGTTATAACTTCAAAAAAGACATTACAGTAACTGGAGGTTATTCTCAAATGTTTGGTTCTAAAACCCTTGAGTTTATTAAAAATGGAGATGCAAATCATACTAACAATTGGGCTTGGCTGATGGTTTCTGTGAATCCTAGAATTTTTACTTGGAAAAAATAATTTTCTTTCAAAATTAACTTAAAAACTTTACCCTTTTCACATTTCAAGAAAAGGGTATTTTTTTTTACCTAAAGAAAACCTGTTATATAATATAATTAATTATATTTGAAGCGATTATGAACCCCCAATTCTATCCTAATGAAACCATTTCTAAAACTTTCAATGCTGACATTCATTGTCACGCATACAGGTATCGCTCAAAAATACAATGATGCCTTAATTTCTCAAAACTCAGAAATAAATTTTGCAAAAACGCAAAAAAGAGGAATCAAAAAAAACAACATGATTTATTATGTTGAAAATGATTTACAAACTATTTCAGCTTACAAAAAAAGTAAATTGAAATGGCAGACCAATGTAATTTCTGTTTGCGGAAAACCAAAAAAAGGAAATCCTGAAATTAGATATGTTGGCTATAATTCAAACAAACTGCTTATCGTTATGGGAAAACATAATTTTGCAGAAATTGATGTGAATAGTGGTGTAACTACACTTGTTTAAAAATAAAGAGATTTTTAAAATCTAAAATTTATAGAATACCCTTTTACTGTTTGGAAAAAGGGTATTTTTTTTTGTGAAGAAATTACGTTTTAAATTTTGCTATAGTATATTTGTTTAAAACCTAAAAAAATAAAACGCCAATGATCTCTTTAAATAAAAAATCTTCTTTAAGAAATAGCCTTTTCTTATTGCTGTTAAGTTTTCAAATACAAGCACAGAAAAACAATAGCAGTACTTATGACTATGCATATGATTTTGAAGACGGCATGGCAAAAGTCTTAGGGTTTGATTCAGAAGAAGGATATATTGATAAAAATGGAAATGAAGTTATTCCTCTTGGCAAATTTAAATTTTCAGATCACTCTTATTCTAATGGACTAAAAACAATTAGAATTCCAAGCGGAAGTGAAACAAAATATGGGTTTATTGATAAAAATGGCACTATCAAAATCGAACCAATATATGAAAATGCATATCCTTTCAAAGACGGTTTAGCCGCCGTGCAGAAAAATGGAAAATGGGGATACATTGACACAAATGGAAAAACTGTTATTAATTTTAAATATAAAAGAATTAGTTTTTTTTCTGAAGGGTTGGCAAGTGTAGCACTTGATGAAAAATATGGCTATATAAATCAGAAAGGAGAATTAATTATCCCATATCAATACGACTGGACATTTGGGTTTACCGAAGGTTTAGCAAAGGTCAATGATGGTTACAAAAGCACATATTATATAAATACTAAAGGCGAACGTAAATTTGCAGATAATACTAATGATTTAAATAACGGCGAATTTTCTAGCGGCTTAGCAATAATTAAACAAAATGATAAAGATGGATTCATTAATAAAGAGGGCAAAATAGTAATTCTACCTAGTTATGACAAAGCCTATAAATTCAGTGGAGACATTGCAATAGTAATCATAAATCGCAAATATGTTTTAATTGATAAAAAAGGTTCTGTAATATCCAATCAATCCTATGATGATGCATTATATTTTAAGAATGGTCTTTGCTCAGTTAAATTAAACAAAAAATGGGGATGTGTAGATGCTACTGGCAAGATTGTAATTCCAATAATTTATGATCGAATCGGATCTTTTTCTGAAGGATTATTGAGCGTTAATTTGAATGGAAAAAACTTTTACATTGATCAAAACAATAATTGTAAAATTTTCTGTGATTAAAATTTTGTCATTACTATAATCCCTTAATAATTCAATATACAATCCATGAACAACTGGACCAAAAGATGGGACGACCGCTACAGCAACGAAGCATTTGCGTACGGCACAGCCCCCAACAATTACCTAAAAGAACAAATAGAAAAACTAAATCCTGGATCTATTTTATTTCCTGCCGAAGGCGAAGGACGAAATGCCATTTTTACGGCAAAATTAGGCTGGAATGTTTCGGCTTTTGATATTAGTGAAGAAGGAAAAAACAAAGCTTTAAAACTTGCTGAAGCGAATAATGTTTCAATTGACTATCAAGTAGGCGAATTAGAAACAATGGATTTTCATCCAGCACAATTTGACGCTATTGCTTTGATTTACGCTCATTTTCCAGCAGAAATTAAATCGGAAATTCACAAACAACTCGATCAATTATTACGCAAGGACGGAATTATTATTTTTGAAGCTTTCAGCAAAAGACATTTAGAATATCTAGCGATAAATGAAAAAGTTGGCGGGCCAAAAGACATTGAATCGCTTTTTTCAATCGAAGAAATTAAAGCCGATTTTCCAAACTACGAAATCATACAATTAGAAGAAAAAGAAATTGAATTGAAAGAAGGCTTGTTTCATAATGGAACTGGTTCTGTAATTCGATTTGTTGGAAGGAAAAAATAATTTATTCGACGTGGAGACGCACTGCGGTGCGTCTCTACAAAAAACATCTCAAAAAAACATTCCTTGGAAGATAATTTGTAAAAAATATTCAATGTCATGGATTTACAAACTAGAAAAATAAAATTTGTACAAGAGTTTTTAAAAATTCAAAGTGAAGAATTGATTTCTCAGCTGGAAAATTTATTAAAAAACAAAAGTAATCTCGATGATAATATTTTTTTTAATCCAATGTCTATCGAAGAATTTAATAAAAGAATAGACCAATCTGAAGATGATTTTAAAAGCGGAAGATATAAAACCACTTCTAAGCTTTTAGAAAAATACAAATAATGAAATTAAAAATTATCTGGTCGCAGTTTGCAGAAAATGTAATTGATAAAATCTATGGCTATTATCTTGAAAAAGCAGGACACAAGACAAAATCCTACAAAAATTAAACGTACAAAATAAGGTTCTTATAAGTATTACTACTTAATTAACGTCAAAAATATTTGTATTCCAAATAGACGCACTGCAGTGCGTCTCTACAATATGGCATTTTAAAACACCCAAAAAATCAGAACCTTTGTCTCTTTGAACCTTTGCAACTTTGCATCTCACTAAAAATATTTATGCTCCATAATTTCAAAACGTAATTCCTCAACATCCAAAATTCCAATACGTTTTCCAACTGTTTTTATCAACGCTTCTTTTTTAAGACTCGAAATTACTCGAATAGCTTGTTCTTCAGTCGTTCCTGCAAAATCAGCAATTTCTTTTCGGGAAAGATCAATATCAATTAAACCATTGATTTGTCCGAATTTACGATGAATATAAAGCAGTAAATCCACCACGCGTTCGCGGACATTCATATGCGCGATTTTGCGGATATTATTTTCACTTTTATTTAATTCATCGGCATAAAACAACATTAGAGCATACGTAAATTCGGGAATCTGTTTTAAAATTTCTAACATTGTTTCGTTGCTGAAATTGCATAGAACTGTATCTTCTAATGCATAAGCACCAATTAAGTATTTTTTTCCAGTTCCAAATCCGCGAAAGCCGATAATATCTCCGTTTTTTGTCAAACGAACAATTTGCTCACGGCCATTTATTCCCGTTTTTACCGTTTTTGCTTTTCCTTTACAGATAAAATAAAGTCCTTGCAAAGAAGAGCCTTCCACAATAAATTGATCCGATTTTTTGCAGACTACATTCTGTTTCTTAGAAACATAGGTTTGCATCTGTTCTAAATGCAGGTGTTTCTTGATAAAACAATTTTCATTGGCACAAGAATAACAAAGGGTTTGCTCTTCTTTCATGAGTCCTAATTTTTATCGGATTAAAAACTAATTTGTTGTTGCTCATTTTATTGCATCAAAAATAAAAAAATAAATTTAAAAAATAAGTATTTATACGTAAAAATACTTATTTTTGCTTAAGTGATTTATCTAAATCACTACAGATTCAGGAAATAGTATCTAAAAAAGAACTGTAATGCAAAATACCAAAATCAAAACTACCTGTTCGTATTGTGGCGTTGGCTGTGGCATAATCGTAACCAACGATGCCAAAAACGGCGTTATGGTAGAAGGTGACAAAGATCATCCGGTAAACAAAGGAATGTTATGTTCAAAAGGAATGAATCTGCATTACGTAGCCAACGATACTTCTGACCGAATTTTATATCCCGAAATGCGAGGCAGTAAATCCTATCCGCTTGAACGTGTAAGTTGGGACACGGCTTTAGATCGCGCCGCTGCCGTTTTTTCTTCCATTATAAAAAAACATGGACCAGACAGTGTTGGATTTTACATTTCGGGACAATGTTTAACAGAGGAATATTATCTGGTAAACAAACTCGTAAAAGGTTTTTTGAAAACCAATAATATTGACACCAATTCCCGACTTTGCATGAGTTCTGCCGTTGTAGGCTATAAAAAAACTTTCGGGGAAGATTCTGTTCCAATTGCTTATGACGATATTGAACTTGCGGATACATTTTTAATTACAGGTGCAAATCCGGCTTGGTGCCACCCTATTCTTTTCAGAAGAATTGAAAAGCACAAAGAGAAAAATCCTAAAGTCAAGATAATCTGTATTGATCCGAGACGAACAGATACTGCCGCTTTCTCCGATTTACATTTGCAGATTATTCCAGGTTCCGACATTATTTTATATCATGCCATTGCTAGACGTATAATTGAAAAAGGTCATGTAGATCATGATTTCGTTAAAAATAATGCAGAGAATTTCAAACAATATAAAGATTTAGTTCTCAATACTTCTCTTGAAAAAGCTTCGAAACTTTGCGGTATTCCCGTAAATGACATTAAACTCGCCGCCGATATTATCGGAAAAGCAAAAGGTTTTATTTCGCTTTGGGCAATGGGATTAAACCAAAGTGCGGTTGGTGTTGACAAAAATACCGCTTTACTGAATTTGTCTTTATTAACGGGACAAATTGGAAAACCGGGGTCTGGGCCATTTTCCTTAACAGGTCAGCCCAATGCAATGGGCGGTCGCGAAGTGGGCGGTATGGCGACGCTTTTGGCAGCGCATAAAGATATTGCCAATCCGACGCATCGAAAAGAAGTTGCAGACTTTTGGGGAGTTGACGAGATTTCAGACAAACCTGGTTTAACAGCAACCGAAATGTTCGAAGCATTAGAATCAGGAAAAATGAAGGCTGTTTGGATTATTTGTACTAATCCTTTGGTGAGTCTGCCCGATTCACGTCGAGCCGAAAAAGCGCTTCAAAATGCCAAATTTGTTGTAGTTCAGGATATTTCGCATAATGCTGATACGGCCAAATTTGCCGATTTACTTTTGCCCGCCGCAGGTTGGTTGGAGAAAGAAGGAACAATGACCAATTCTGAGCGTCGTATTTCTTATTTACCGAAAGGAATAAACGCTCCAGGCGAAGCGCTTCCGGATATTGAAATTCTCATTCGCTTTGCGAAAAAAATGAACTTTAACGGTTTCAATTTTAATGGTGCTGAAGAAATTTACAAAGAACATTGTGCGCTTACCAAAGGCACAAACATTGATATTTCATTCTTAAATTACAATCGTTTAAAAACCGAAGGCACTTTTCAATGGCCTGTTCCAGATTATGGACATCCGGGAACGCCAAGATTATTTACCGATAAAAAATTCTATACGCCTTCTGGGAAAGCGATTTTTAATCTGCCTGTTTCTATCGAAAATACATCGGTGCAGCCAAATGCCGAATTCCCTTTTATTTTAACCACTGGAAGAATTCGTGATCAATGGCATACCATGACCAAAACGGGAAAAGTATCGCGATTGTTAACGCATATTCCGAGTCCGGTTTTAGAAATAAATCCGATTGATGCTTTTAAAAATGAGATAAAAAACGGCGATATCGTAACCGTTTCAAGCAAAAATGGCGAAGTTCGCGTCAAAGCAAAAGTTACAGATTCCATTAAAGAAAAAGTGCTTTTCCTGCCGATGCATTGGGGAAAACAATTAGAAAATGATTTAAACCGAACCAATAATTTAACGAATACGGTTGTCGATCCCGTTTCGAAAGAACCTGATTTTAAGTTCACTACGGTTTCGATTAAAAAATACGTAAAACCATTTCAGAAAATTGCGATTGTCGGTGCCGGAGCTGCTTCTTTCCGATTCATTCAAAACTACCGTGAATTCAATACAACTGACGAAATTATAGTTTTTTCGAATGAAATAAATCCATTTTATAATCGAGTTTTGCTTCCCGAATATATGACGGGAGAATTTACTTGGGAACAGCTTTTGAAAGTTAAAGACGGTGAAACTTTCAATAAACTAAAAATTACCATGAAAGCGGGAGTTTCTATTGATAAAATAGATACTAAAATCAAAACAATCACAGACAGCCAAGGCGAAATTCATACTTTCGATTCTCTGATTATGGCAACCGGAAGCCGTCCTTTTGTTCCAGAAAATGCACAGCTTCATCTTCCTGGCCGATTTACCGTTCGAAGAAAAGAAGATGCTGATCGTTTGAAAAAACATTTAGACAGCACCAATCTTCCGCCAGAAGAACAACATGTTGTAATTATTGGTGGTGGTTTATTAGGACTGGAATTAGCGGCAGCTTTAAAACATAAAAAAGTAAAGACTACTATAATTCAGAGAGCTTCGCGTTTAATGGAACGCCAATTAGACCGAATTTCCAGCAAATTATTAGCTGAAGAAGTACAGCTTCGCGACATTCAGATTTATTTTGATAACGAAGTCAGTACCGTTTTTGAAACGGAAAATCCAAACGAAATTGAGATTGCCTTAAAAAGCGGCAAAATCATTACGGCGAATGCGATTGTTTATACCATTGGAACTATTCCAAACATAGAAATTGCCCGTGAAAGCGGTTTAGCCTGCGGACGCGGCGTTAAAGTAAATCAGTATTTACAAACGTCGAATCCTGATATTTTTGCAATTGGTGAAATAGCAGAATTCAACAATAAATTATTCGGAATCACTTCTGCCGCCGAAGAACAAGCTGCTATTCTGGCCAACTTTCTAGCCGGCGACATCAGCAGTTATTACAAAGGTTCAATTTTGATGAACATTCTAAAATTAGAAGATATTAACCTTTGCAGTATTGGCGATTTGACCATTCCAGAAAACGACGATTCGTACGAAGAAATTGTTTTTGCCGATTTGAAAAAGCGTTATTACAAAAAATGCATTGTAAAAGATGATCTTTTAGTTGGTGCGATTTTAATGGGCGATAAAAATGAGTTTGCAGAATTCAAAACGATGATCGAAAGCAAAATCGAATTATCAGATAAACGAAATACGCTTTTAAGAGGAAGTTCGAATGCCAAACCGGTTTTAGGAAAATTGGTTTGTTCCTGCAGTCAGGTCGGCGCCGGAAACATTGAAGAAACGATCAAAAGCGGTGTAACCGATTTTACTGAATTATGTAAAAACACAGGCGCAGGTTTAGGCTGCGGAAGCTGTAAAACGGAAGTTAAGGAGATATTGGAGAAGTGTAAATAGTTTGTTTTGTTTCAAGTTTCAGGTTTCAAGTTGCTTTACTTTGAACATAGATTTTAACGCAAAGAGCACAAAGCTTTTTCGCAAAGTTTCGCAAAGTTTATTTTTTTTAAGTAGACAAAGTTCGCAAAGCTTTGAACAAAAATTTAAAGTATTGCTTTGTGAACTTTTTTCGATAGAAAACAATTGTACACAGCATATAAACCTTAAAAAACTTTGTGCTCTTTGCGTTAAAATCAACACAATCCAGAAACTTGAAACTTGAAACCTGAAACAAAGAAAACCTGAAACAAAAAGAAAAATGGAGCTAACAAGATTAATAGTAAAAGGTGGCGTTATATCGCCAGGAGAACTGCGAGAAGTAGTAAATATTGCTTTAGAAGAAGGTCTGGATTCCATTTCCTTTGGTTCAAGACAGGATATTATTTTTCCTAAAGGTTTTAAATCTTTGGATAAAACTACTTTGGGAAAACATCATTTTGTATATCCGGATCAAAAAAGCGGTAATAATATCGTATCTTCTTATGTTTCGACAGATATTTTCAGAAATACCAATTGGTTAACCGGAAATCGCTTTCTCTATATCTTAGAAGAATTCAAAGAACAGCCAAAACTAAAAGTCAACATAACCGATCCGAAACAGCAATTAGTTCCTTTGTTTACAGGTCATTTAAATTTTATAGCTTCAGAAAATGAAGATTATTGGTATCTGTATATTCGTCTTCCAAATTGGGAAAAAATGGAAATTTACCCTGTTCTGCTTTACACCTGGGATTTAGCAAAGATTTATTACGAAATCGAAAAAATCTCTGCAGAAGAATTTGTTGATATTGAAATGCTTTTTTCTTTAGTTAGTGAAGCATTAGATACCAATAACAGAACAATGGACAAACCGTTGAACATTCCATTTTATCCTTTTCCTTATTATGAAGGAATGAATAGAATGGGAATTGATCAATACTGGCTAGGATTGTATTGGCGAAATAATTTATACGATTTAGATTTTCTAAAAGAAATGTGCGATTTGTGTTTTGAATGCAAAATTGGCAAAATCTCCATCACACCTTGGAAATCATTCATCATCAAAGGAATTCCTAAAGACCGAAAATTGGAATGGGAAAAATTTTTAGGCAAACGAGGCATCAATGTTCGCCATTCTTTATTAGAATTAAATTGGCATTTGCCAGTTGCAATGGAATGGGCTTTAAACCTGAAAACATTCTTAGTTCGAACTTTAGATCAATTCGATATTAGTACATACGGACTGAATTTCGGAATTTCAGAATACAATCGTGATGGACATTATTTTACTTCGATTGTCATCGAAAAAAATGAACTTCCGGCAGCTCTGGAATCCATTAAAATTCGGGATACTTATAATGTTTTGTTTGCGAAAAATTTCGATCCAAATACACGAGAATATATCGTTCATTCACAAGATATTGACAAGCTGGAACTTCCTACTATTTTAATTGAATTAAGCCGAAAATATTTTGACGAACTTGGAAATAACACAGCAGAAACAGTTGAAAACCCACAGAAAAAAGAAAAAATTCCGCAAGAGATTTATCAATGTCAGGAATGTCTGACCCTCTATAATTCGGAATACGGAGATGAAACGCAGGGAATTCCAAAAGGCATATTATTTACCGATTTAGGCAATGATTATTGCTGTTCTTTGTGTGAGGCTCCTAAAAGTAATTTCCGTATTTTGGAATCAGTTGAGCATTAGTAAGTTCTATAAAAAGCTTTAACATTTCTGTATTTAAAAATTGCGTATATTTAGCTTAACTAAGATTTTACATTAAAACAGTATACTTCAAATGCTTTAAAATCATTTGGTTAATAACTATTTACTCAATAAAAACATTATTATGATAAAGCGAAACCCAAGAACTCCTGCTGTAAAAGCAAGCGATATTCCTGCTGAAACAGCTGTAGAAAGTACAACAGAAACACAAACGCAGCCAGAAGCAAAAACAACAGTTAAAAGAACTACCAGAACGGCTACTAAAACACCTGCTGCCAAAACGGCAACAGCAAAATCTACAACCACAAAAGCTCCTGTCGCGACTGTTAAAACTGCAGCAAAAACTCCTGTCAGAGCAGCATCAAAAGGAACTCCAAGAGCAACTGTTAAAAAGGAAGCGGTAGCGTCAGAAAAAAAAGAGCCTATTGTATCTGAAATTATAGAAATACAAACTCAGGATCTTCCGGCTTCTTTGGAACCAAATGAGCCTATTTTAGAAATTGACGGAACGATACTTGAAATTGTAAAAGACAAAAAGAAAGATATAAAATCACAGCTGAAAGCTAAACTTAAAGCTAAAAAAGAAAAGGAAAAGAAAAGAGAAAAAGCGATAAAAGCGGTTATTAAAAAATTAGAAAAAGCCAAGAAAGCTAAACTAAAAGCCGCCGAAAAGAAAAAAGAAAAAGCGAAAAAAGCAAAGGAGAAAGCAAAAGCTAAAAAAATTGCTGAGAAGAAAGCTAAAGCTCAAAAAAAGGCAAAGGCTAAAAAGAAAAAATAAATTTTTAAGAAAGGTTTGACTTTAATAAAGTTGAACCTTTTTTCATTTCAAGACCGTTTTCATAAAGTTTGTCATTTCGACGAAAGAGAAACCTTCGTGGGAAGCTCCGCATGCAAAATCGCCAATCTTTGTAGAGTTACTCACGGAGATTCCTCGTTCCTCGGAATGACAAAACTGTGCGGATAAGACCTCGACTTCGCTCAGCCTGACAATTAATTCACAATTAACTTTTACCCTCCAATCGCAATCATACTACGGTTATCAAAATGTTTGGTCGGATCATCCATTTCATCTATCGTAACCATTCCGGCGCGAACTTTCTTTTTATTTTGAATGGATTCTGAAATCAAATTCGTAATCGATTCTCCATTTCTAAAAGCCGTCAGTAAATCGGTTTCAGAATTCGAGAAAAGGCAGTTTTTGATTTTTCCGTCAGCCGTCAAGCGGATTCTGTTGCAGCTGTCACAAAACGGATTTGTAATGGAACTTATAATCCCGAAATCGCCTTGAAAATCTTTTATTTTATAATTTCTTGAAGTGAAGTTTTTTTCGTCTTCTAATTTTTGAATTTCATTTTGAGTGAAAACACTTCCAACCAAAGATAAAATCTCTTGTTGAGAAACCATTTTACTTCTGTCCCACTCATTTCCGGCAAACGGCATAAATTCAATAAAACGAACTGAAATTGGAAGAAACTGCGTCAGTTTTACAAAATCTACAATTTCGTTATCATTAAAACCTTTAATTAAAACAACATTCACTTTTACCTGAAAATCATTATTCAAAAGCAAATGCAGATTGTCAATTACCTTCTCAAACTGATTTCTAAGCGTTATCGAAGCGAATTTTGATGAAACCAAAGTATCTAAACTCAAATTGATTTTTTTGACTTTAAATTGTTTTAAAACATCAATATGACGATCAATTAAGATTCCGTTTGTGGTTAAGGAAAGTGAAATATCTAAAGCAGATAATTTAGAAACAATTTCAGGAAAATCTTTTCGTAGTAAAGGTTCCCCTCCGGTTAACCTGATTTTATCTACACCATTTTGTACGAAAGTCTGAGCGATACCAAAAATCTCATCAGCCGTCATTAAACTGGCTTTTGGAGAAAGCGCAATTCCGTCAGCCGGCATGCAGTACGTACAACGCAGATTGCATTTTTCCAGCAACGAAATGCGCAGATAATTGTGTTTGCGCCCAAAACCGTCCGTCAAAATTGTGTTAGAGGCTGTCATGGTTTTTACCTTTTAAAATATGAAAAACATGCATTACATGTGGAAAAACAGCGTCCATCGATTCTCTTACTCCGTTTGTTGATCCCGGCAAAGCCAAAACCAATGTTTTGCCTAAAGTTCCTGCAACACTTCTTGAAAGCATTGCATACGGCATTCTTTGTTGTCCGTAATTGCGGATCGCTTCTTCAATTCCTGGAATTCTGCTTTCTAAAATTGGTTCTAAGGCTTCTGGCGTAACATCTCTTGGAGATAATCCGGTTCCGCCAGTAAAAATAACTAGCTGATTGTCTTTGGCGAAAGCCTTAGTTTTCTCTTGAATAATATCTAATTCGTCTGGAATGATTTCATAATGCGAAGTTTCAACTCCGTACGATTCTAATTTTTCTACAATAGTTTTTCCAGAATGATCTTCCTTATCACCAGCAAAAACCGAATCCGAACAAACGAAAACGGCCGCTTTTATCGCATTCGGGAATTTATTTTTGAAAGACGATTTCCCGCCTTCTTTATTGATTAATTTGATGGTTGAAATTTCAATTTCTTTATCAATTGGTTTCAGCATATCATACATTGTCAATGCCACAATTGATGCGCCGTGCATAGCTTCAACCTCAACTCCGGTTTTATAAACCGTTTTTACATTGAAAATGATCTGAATTTCCAATCCTTCAATTATATATTCAACCGATGTAAATTCAATTGGAATTGGATGACAATCCGGAATCGATAAATGCGTATTTTTTACTGCAAATAATCCTGCCGTTTTTGCCATTTCGAGCACATTTCCTTTTGGCACAAGATTATTTACCACAGCATCAATTGTTTCCTGTTTGCTGACTTTTACAATTGCAGTTGCGGTTGCTTTTCTTAAAGTGGTTATTTTATGCGTAATATCTACCATTAACTATTTTGTTTCCAAGTGAATGTATCGTTTTCAAACATTTCTTTTCCAAAAATCGGAACATCAGTTTTAATCCAGTTTACGATGGCTTCTGTCGCTTCATAAACTTGTTTGCGTCGTGTTGCCGATACAAAAACAAACAAACAGATTTCGCCTGCTTTAACAACGCCTAAACTGTGATAAATGTGCATGCAGGTTAAATCGAATTTAGCAAAAGCTTTTTCACGAATCGTATACAAAGCTTCATTCGCCATATCAGTGTAAGCAGAATAATCAATCGCTACGACTGTATTGTCGTGAATAACATCGGCACGAACTTGTCCTAAAAAGATGTTATGCGCCCCGATGGTATGTTTGGATTGATGTTTGGCAATCGACTCGGCGATAAACTCAGGCGAGATTGGACCTTCTACAAATACATTTTTACTCATTTTTTATTTTTTTTCGCCACGAATTCACGAATTAATCCAATACTTTGCGGATAAATTTTAAAAAATAAATTCGTGAAATTTAAATCACACAAATTACTACGTGATAATTCGTGAATTCGTGGCTATATCATTTCTTCTTTCAATATATTCTTCATTGCCAAAGCTCCACCTGCAATGCTTTTTGCATTTTTAAATTGATGCTTTTGAAGCAATTCGACTGCGATTTTACTTCTAATTCCGGATTGACAGAAAACATATATTTTTTGATTTTTATCTAGTTTTTCAATTTCTTTTTCCAAGTTCATTAATGGAATCTGGATTTGATGCTGCAGACTAATTTTTGGTGATTCATGAATATTTCGAACATCCAAAAAAAGAACATTTTGATTGTTTATTTCATCTAAAACCGAAACAAAATTTAGTTCCTCAATTTCTGCTTTATTATATTTTTCTTCGAATGCTTCTCTGTCAACTGATTTGAATTCATTCTTTTCGAAACCATATTTTTGCTGTTCGTTATTCAGCGTATTATAAACCAATATTTTTCCGCTGAGAACTTCTCCGATACCTAAGATCATTTTTAAAACTTCATTTGCCTGAAGCATTCCAATAATTCCAACCGAAACTCCAATTACGCCTGCATCTTCACAATTTAAAGCATTCGAGTTTTCATCTGGATATAAACATCTGTAAGTTGGTCCGTTTTGATAATTAAAAACTGAAACTTGTCCCTGAAACCTAAAAATCGATCCGTAAACCATTGGTTTATTGGTTATCAAACAGGCATCATTAATTAAATATTTAATCGAAATAGTATCGGTTGCATCAACGATAATATCATATTTTTCGAATAATGAAAGGGCATTTTTTCCTGATAATTTTTCGGAAATCGCTTTTACTTTAACCAAAGGATTCAATTCAGAAATCAAGGCTTTAGCTTCCTTAGCTTTTGATTTTCCGATTGCAGAAGTTTTATAAATTACCTGTCTCTGAAGATTCGAAATCTCAATAACATCATGATCTGCAATTCCTATTTCTCCAACTCCGGCTGAAGCCAAATAAGGCAGAATTGCACTGCCCAAACCACCTGCTCCAATTACCAAAACTTTTGATTCTGCTAACTTTTGCTGACCGTTTTCTCCTATTTCAGGAAGTATAATCTGTCGGTTATATCGATTTGATGTTTCCATGTTTTTAGCCTCCTGCAAATGGTGGTAATAAAGCTACAATATCGCTTGTCTGTAAAGTGTAATCGGATGTTTTTGAAACGATTTTTTGGTTTATTGCAACGCTGAAAGTCAGTGATTCAAACTCATATTTATCATTCAAATTCTGCAAAAGCTTTTGCAATGACAATTCTTCAGAAAAAGATAATTTTTCGAATTCACATTTCGTCTTTTCAGCGACAGCTCCAAAATACTTAACCTCAATCATTTTTATAAATTTAAATTCTGAAAAATAAATTCGTCCTCAAAATGCTCTTGAAAATAGGAAATCCAGCTTGATGTATTTCTTACTACTTCGCCAATAACAATAATTGCGGGCGATGATATATTTTTTTCAGCTACCAATTTAGTAATTGTGCTAATAGTTCCAATCACTTTTTGCTCTGAATTTTTGGTTCCGTTTTGAATAATGGCAATCGGAAGATCATCGTTTCTGTTTTCTTCATAAATAGAAATGATTTCATCCAACTTATGCATTCCCATCAAAATCACCACTGTTGCAGACGATTTTGAAGCTAACTGAACATCTTTAGATAATTTATGATCTGAAGTTGTTCCAGTAATTACCCAACAACTTTCGGCAACTTTTCGTTGTGTCAAACTAATTCCAACCGAAGCAGGAACTCCTAAAGCCGATGAAATTCCGGGAACAATAGCGGTTTCGATTCCGAAATCTTCTGCAAATTCGATTTCTTCGCTTCCTCTTCCAAAAACAAACGGATCGCCACCTTTTAAACGAACGACATGTCCGTGTGATTTTGCCATCGAAACAATCAAATCGTTAATCTGATCTTGGGTATAAGCGTGACAGCCTAATCGTTTTCCAACAAAAACAATTTCGGCATTTGATGCATATTCTAATAATTCTTCGTTTACCAAAGCATCATACAAAACTACATCGGCGCTTTTTAAAGCTTTTATGGCTTTCATCGTAATCAATTCAACATCGCCCGGGCCTGCCCCGACAATAGTTAATTTTGGTGTTTTTAAAGTTTTCATATTGCTTTAAATTGAATTGATATTTAAATCGTTTAATTCGTCTGCCGAATTAATATTGGTCAGATGGAAATTTTCGCTTTCTTCTATATTGATAATCTGATGCGGTATTTTCGCCAGCAGATCCATCATTTTCAATTCATTAGAATCGATAGCTTCTTTTATGACCGGAACAATTTCTTTTGAATAAATTCCGATTAACGGATGGGTTTTACTTTCTGAAGCAAAAACCGTGATTCCGGCCTGATTAGTATGTTTTGATATTAATTCTTGTAATAATTCTGTTGAAATCAGCGGAATATCACAACTTAAAATCAGATTGAATTCGGTTTCTGAATATGATAAAGCGGTATAGATTCCGCCCAAAGGGCCTTTATCTTCTATTAAATCCGGTATTTTTTCATAATCTAAATAATCATATTCTTTAGATGCCGTGATCAGTTTTATATGATTGGTAATTGGTAAAATAGCCTGAATGATATGCTCTATGAATGGTTTTTCCTGAAACAAAACCAATCCTTTTTCTGACTGCATTCTGGAGCTTTTTCCTCCACAAAGAATAAATACTGTTAGTGTTTTCATGATATTTTTGTTTCAAGTTTTCTTTGTTTCAGGTTTCAGGTTGCGATGAGTTTTTTTTTACCGCAAAGTGCGCTAAGTTTTTTTTTTTGCTTCCTTTAAATTAAGTTCGCAAAGCTGGGTCAACATAAAGCTTTGCGTACTTTACTATTTTTGATAAAATTAACTTAACCTAAAAACCTTGCGTTCTTTGCGGTTAAATTTTATTTTATTTTTAAGGAAAAATCAATTTAACACTTGCCATTAAAATCACTGTTCCTAAAACCATTTTTAATGTTCTGTTCGAGAATTTTCCGCTTCCGTAAAATCCGCCTAACATTCCTCCTACAATTGCAATTGGAACTAAATAAAAACTTTCCATCGGGATTGTTTTTCCTCCTAAAAAGAAACCTAACATTCCAGCGAATGAATTCACAAAAATGAACAAACTCGAAACCGCTGCCGATTCTTTTACTGATGCCCATCCTAAAAATAATAAAATCGGACTCAGGATGATTCCACCACCAATTCCAAGCATTCCGGATAATAATCCAATTGCAAAACCGATCGCCAAAGCAAAAGGAAGATTGATTTTTACTTCTTCTTTTTCTTTAAAATTAAACACTCCAAATAATCTCAGCGCGGCAAAAACCAATACAATTCCGAGAATTATTTTATAAACCGCATTATCCAAAGTGATAAATCCGCCAATAAAAGCTGCCGGAATCGATGCAATTGCAAACGGATAAAACAGCTTTGGTTTGAAATAATTATTTCGATAATAAAATAAGAACGAAATACTTGATACAAATAAATTCAACAACAATGCCGACGGTTTCATTACTGAAATCGGAAAAGCAAAAATGCTCATTAAAGCCAAATAACCCGATGCTCCGCCGTGCCCGACACTGGAATATAAAAATGCAATTACAATTAAGGCAAAACTGAATAATAGTATGTTTTCGGAATTTAGAAGATTCATTTTTTAATTTTGTTTTCTTTTGTTTCAGGTTTCAGGTTTCAGCTGTTGTCTCAACCAAAATCTTTTTTCTTTATTCTATTTTCTATTCTCTATTCTATGGAATTGCTAATCAATCGGAAGAATCGTTACTGAATCTCCTTTTTTCATTTTTTCGCAATCCTGTTCTACTATCACTAAACCATTCGCTATAGCGAAAGAGTTTAACATTGAAGAAGCTTGACCATCTAAAATCGTAACGCTGGTTTCATCATACAATGCTTTTAAAAATAATGTTTTGCCCGTTGTATTTTGTATATCGCTATTCAGTTTCCTTACGATTTTTGGAAGATGAGTATTTGAAAAACCCATCAGATTTTTTACTGCCGGATAAACATAAATATAAAAATTCGTTAATGACGAAGCCGGATTTCCTGGAAGCGCAAATACCAAAGTATTTTTTTTAGAACCAAAGAACATTGGCTTTCCTGGTTTTTGATTTATTTTATAAAAAAGTTCCTGAACTCCGTTTTCCAGTAAAGCCTCTTTTACGAAATCATAATCTCCAACTGAAATTCCACCAGAAATTAAAACAATATCATTTTTTTTCAGCAGATCTTTCAGAACATTTTTGGTTTCTTTCAGACTGTCTTTTACTCTAAAAACTTTTGCATTTTTAATACCAATTGTTTGTAAAGCAGCCTGAAGCATTATGGAATTACTTTCGTAAATTTTTCCTTTTTTTAGCTTTTTGCCTGGCTCCACCAATTCATTTCCCGTGACTAAAATGGCAATTTTAGGTTTTTTATAAACTTCTATTTCTGTAATTCCTAAACAAGCTAAAAAACCAATTGCTGCCGGTGTAATCAATGTATTGGCATCAAAAACAACATCTTCTTCGTTAATCTGTTCTCCTTTATTTCTAACATTTGAAAAAGGTTCGGGCATCTTGGCAATCAAAATCGAATCTTCGCTTGCCATAACATCTTCCTGCATTACGACAGTATCTGCATTTTTAGGAACATGAGCCCCTGTAAATATACGAACGGCTTCATTTTCTTTTAGTTCTATCTTTAAATGATCTCCTGCCTGAGAAATACCAACGATATCAAACTGATGTCTTCCGGAATGAATGAAGGCATATCCATCCATAGCAGATTGACGAAACGGAGGCATAGCAATGGGCGAATAAATTGTTTCTGCAAGAACGTAACCAAGTGCTTTATGTACTTGTATTTTCTGTTTTGGCATATTTGAGCTGTTCGCTGCAACAATTTCTAAGGCTTTTTTAACTTCAATCATTTTTATCTAGATATAAAACTAAGTAAAAATACTTATTTACAAATATAAGTATTTCTGCTTACGATGAACATTTTTTTTGGTTTTATTTTAATTTCTATAAAATTACTCTAATTTATTCAAAATCAACTTTAAAAATCTTATCTGATTTTTATAAAATAAATACATCAAAAGCTTTTTGAGGCGTTTTACAATCTCTTTTTAGATCAAAGAAGGAATTTAAATTTGGTATACAACCCGAAAACCAAGTATAAAATACTACAATTTTATATCTGTTTAAAAATTTATTTTAACATTTACCACGATTCCACATCCCTTTAAATCCCTTTTAAAATAAGGCCTTATCAAACTAAAGTCTATATATAACAAGTACATAGCTGTATATTTTTCAAAAAAAAGTACACAAACTTTTGGTTTTTATTATATAAAAATTAACTTTGTCTATAGGATTAGTAGAGTTTAAAATAATATTTCAAACTAAAAAATTATTATTGTGAAAACAACAGAAAGCATATCGCATTACATTCTTCCTAAAAAGTACACTTATAACACTATTTGTTATATGTGTTTCTGTTGTTAATAATCTACTTTTGTTTTGTTTGCTAATTTTTACATAAAAGCAAATTTCTTAAAAACACACCACCAAAAATATTTATTGAATTTACCCAAAAATCTTTCCGAAGCCTATTTCTGCTCTGGACAGGTTCTTGAAACCATACCTATTATTCAGAAATTAAATAACTAACAACTAAAGAAAACTAAAATGAAAACAATACAAAGCTGTTGCTGTAAATAAAAAAAGCCATTTCTGCGGCAACAGAAATGGCAAGGCTTAAAGAACATTTATCACTAAATCAAGAACACTTTTAGAGTGCTGTATAAACAGTGCTCAGGGCGTCTTGTTAATTACTTAAAACCAATACAAAGAAATGAAAAAAAAGTTAAACATATACATACTGCTGTTTCTACTCTTGATAACGGCGGGAATACATGCCCAAAATACCACGCCTCTTATACAGTCTAAACTTGATGGAACTGTTGTCGATGCCATTACAAATCAGCCCATTATAGGCGCTTCAGTCACTATTAAAGGAACAACTCACGGTGTTGTAACGGATGCTGAAGGAAAATTTTATTTTCAGACCGGACAGAAATTTCCTTACACTTTAATTGTAAGTTACATTGGATATAAAAAAGCCGAAGTAATAGTCGAAAAAAATCCTGTAATCATTAATCTAAAAGAAGAAAGACAGGAACTGGATGAATTGGTTGTTGTTGGTTACGGAACTCAGAAAAGAAAAGATATTACGGGTTCTGTTGCCTCTGTTCCAAAAGCCAATTTATCTCAGGTAACTTCATCTGCAGATAATCTTTTAAGAGGAGCAATTTCAGGAGTGGTAGTTACACAAAGTTCAGGACGCCCCGGAGCTTCTTCAAGTGTACGTATCCGTGGAGGAAACTCTATTACTGCCGGTAATGAACCTCTCTATGTTGTAGATGGGATTTTAATTTACAATGATAACTCAAACAGTTCGGCCGGAGTAGCTTATGCCGGAGCAAGCGTTAACGTTTTGTCTACTATAAATCCAGCGGATATCGAATCTATCGAAGTTTTGAAAGATGCTTCGGCAACAGCTATTTATGGTTCTCGCGGTGCCAACGGTGTTGTCATTATTACTACTAAAAAAGGTACAAAAGGACAGGATAATATTTCCTACCAGGGTTATTTCGGATTCCAGAATATTTCTAAAAAACTAAGTGTAATGAATGCCAGCGAATGGGCAAGTTTAAGAAACGATGTTCAGGCAAGTATTGGTCAGGCACCATCTTTCTCTGATGCTCAAATCGAAGCCTTAAAAACTTCCGGCAGTTATAATTGGCAAGATGCTGCATTTGTAACGGCTGCGCCAATACAAAGTCATAACCTGTCTTTTTCGGGTGGAGATGAAAGATCCAGATATTCTATCTCTGCCGGTTATTTTGATCAGGACGGAATTGTTTTAGGTAGTGACTTTAAACGTATTTCTCTTCGTGCAAACTATGAAAGAAATTATTCTCAGAATTTTAAGTTTGGTGTCAATGCCAATTATACGAATTCAATTTCTAACGGTGTAGGAACAAACGGTGGCGCAGGTGCAGGAAGAAATCCAAATCCTCTTGTAAGTGTTTTATTAACAGCTCCAGTAGTTCCAATTAAAAATGCTGATGGAAGTTATAACGTAACTAACAACCCATATGCAACTTCTGTAAATGGCTACGTTCCCAATCCAATTAATGATTTAAAAAATACTATCAACGAAACTAAATTGAACAGAATCTTAACCAGTTTATTTGGCGAATATAAAATCACTAAAAAATTAACGGCGAAAGTGGCTGTAAGCGGCGATGTTTTAAACACCAAACAAAACTATTATGCTCCTGCCAATACTACAACTGGCGCAGGAACAAAAGGTTTAGCTTCTGTTGGGGAAAGAGTCGTAAGTTCAGTTTTAAATGAAAACACACTGAATTACAACACCAATTTCGGCGAAAGCCATAAATTCTCTGCTTTAGGAGGTTATACGCTTCAATATACAAAAGGCGAAGTTGTAAATGCAGGAGCGCAGACTTTTGTGAATGATGCCAATACTTACAATGCTTTACAAGATGGTGTTGCTGTAAAACCATACAGCGATGCTTATGAAAGTGTGCTGAAATCCTGGCTGGCAAGAGTCAATTATTCTTATAAAGGAAAATACAACTTCACTTTATCCGGACGTGCTGACGGGTCTTCAAGATTCGGTGCTGAATCACTTTGGGGTTATTTCCCTTCCGCAGGATTTTCCTGGAATATTACGGATGAAGAATTTGCCAGTAACATCAAAGGTGTAACCGAGGCTAAACTTAGATTAACAGCGGGAACAACAGGAAACCAGGAAATTGGAAATTATCTTTCATTACCGGCAATGGGTTCTGTAAATTATTCTTTTGGAGGAACATTATACACTGGTTTAGCCCCTACCCGATTAGCAAATCCGGATTTGAAATGGGAAAAAACAACTCAATATAATGTTGGATTGGATTTATCCTTATTGGACAGAAAAATCAATTTTGTTTTTGATGTTTATTACAAAAAGACAAACGATTTATTAATTAGTGTTCCGGTTCCGTTGAGTTCTGGTTATGCAACAGTGCTTCAAAATATTGGTGGTGTTGAAAATAAAGGTTTGGAAATTGGTTTAACCACTGAAAATATCAAAACAGAAAACTTTGCATGGAATTCCAACATAGTGTTTTCTGCTAACAAAAATAAGGTTACTGAAATTGGAAATGGCGTAAATGAATTTTTCCCCGTAGTACCAAACGGTTCTTTATTACAACAGCAACCCGTTATTGTTAAAGTCGGACTTCCTCTTGGAACATTCTGGGGATACAGAACAAACGGGATTTTCCAGACTCAGGAAGAAGTGAATACGCAGCCAAAAATCAACAGTTTAGCCAATACAAAAGTAGGAGACAGAAGATATGTGGATACAAATGGTGATGGCGTAATTAATGCTTTGGACAAAGGAAATTTGGGAACTTCTCAGCCAAAATTTGTCGGCAGTTTCAGTAATACTGTTTCATACAAAGATTTTGATCTGAATTTCTCTTTCCAGGGATCTTATGGCGGAAAAATCTTCAATGCTTTAAATCAGCAGTTAGAAATCTCTACTCTTGGAACGAATGCTGCCACAACTTTAAACGACCGCTGGACACCAACAAATCCAAGCAATGAAATTCCGAGAGCAACTAGTTCTCCGCTAGGAATTGTTTCTGAAAGATATGTTGAAGATGCTTCTTTCTTAAGATTAAAATTAATCACACTAGGTTATACCTTACCTAAAAGTGTTTCTAAAAAACTGGGAACGAAAAGCGTGAAATTCTATGTTTCAGCAGAAAATCTAATTACATGGACAAAATACACCGGTTATGATCCGGAGGTAAGTTCATACGAACAAAACAACTTATATCCGGGAATTGATTTTGGTTCTTATCCAAATTCCAAAACATTCATCTCGGGTCTGAACGTAACTTTCTAAGTAAAAAAATATAAAATGAAAAAGATCATTATAACATTCCTTTTAAGTGCCGGACTATTGGTATCGTGCACAGATTTGGAGGTAACTCCAGACTCTTTTGTAACCGAAGAGAATTACTTTATCACTCAGGACGATGCTGTTGCAAGTGTAACTGCAGTTTACGCTTCTTTAAGCCTTGATCCGGGAGAGCAGAGTTTATTCGGAAGAAATCTTTATTTCTTAACGGATATGGGTTCTGATTATGCTGCTGCCGGAGTTTCTGCAACCAATCCGCAGGTTAGAGCTATGAGCGCTTTGACACACGATGCTACAACTGATCGTGTTCAGGTAGCCTGGAGACAAATCTATGCAGGAATCAACAGAGCCAATGTTTCTATAGATAATATTCCGAAAGTATCTGGTAACGAGGTAATCAAGACAAGATTAATTAATGAAGCAAAATTCATTAGAGGATTGCTTTATTTTCAGGCAGTACGTCTTTGGGGCGGTGTGCCAATTGTTTTACACGAAGCAACTTCTATTGAATTAGGAGGTCTTAAAACAAACAGAGCAACAGTTGAAGAAGTTTATAATCAAATCATTAAAGATTTAACAGATGCAGAAGCTTTGCCAGCTACTTATACGGCCGCAGATGCAGGACGAGCTACTTCCGGAGCTGCAAAAGCTATTTTGGCAAAAGTATATCTAACTAGAAAAGACTGGCCGAATGCGATTGCAAAATCGAGAGAAGTAATTAACGGAGGTTACGGATATGCTTTGTTCGAAGATTTTCAGGACATCTTTACCAAAACCAAAAAGAACGGAAAAGAACATATTTTCTCTGTCCAGTTCGAACCAAATCAGGCAGGAAACGGTTCTAGTGGGAGTACTTTTCAGGCAACCTCTTTTACCGGATTTACCGCGACAGAACCTGCAGATATTATCTCAGACGTAGCTTTATTCTATGATATTTATGCAGCCGGTGATAAAAGAAGAGATGTAAGTTATGCAAAGCAATTATTGAATCCGGCAACCGGAACGCTTTATACTTTTCCGAAACCAATTTTCAAAAAATATCTGGATTTAACGAATCTGGCAACTCCTGGAAATGTCGCAATCAACTTTCCGGTTATTCGTTATGCAGATATTCTTTTGTCTTTAGCGGAAGCGATAAATGAACAAAGCGGTCCAACGGCTGAATCTTATGAATTGATCAATCAAATACGACGAAGAGCTTTCGGAAAAGCAATCACTACTCCGGATGCAACGGTAGATTTAACCGGATTAAACCAAGCTACATTTAGAGCTGCAATTCAGGAAGAACGTAAGAAAGAGTTTGTTCAGGAAGGACAAAGATGGTTCGATTTAGTACGCTGGGGAACTTTGGTTACTGAAGTAAAAAAAGTAACAGCTAAAAACTCTGTTTCAGAAAGAAATAATCTTTATCCAATTCCGCAAAGCGAAAGAAATATTAATCCGAATGGTTTGCCTCAAAATCCTGGATATTAAAAGTTTTAAACACATAGAGACATAGATTTTTAATTGTTAATAAAGAAAGTAAAAGAGAAACTCATTTCTCCACACATAGTTGCTATGTGAATTGAGATAAGCGCAACGCCTTTTATCGATTCTAAAAACTATGATTCTATGTGTTTAAAAAAGATTGAAGATTAGAAAACCTTATAACTAAAAAACTATAAAATCATGAAAAATTTAAAAAATAACCTTTTGATCAAAAGTCCTAAAAAGGGATTTTTGATTACTGCAATACTGGTTGCACAATTAGGATTTGCACAAGACACACAAGAGTTTAAAGGGACAATCGGTAAAACGCTGGCAGATTCTAAAGAATATTGGCCAGATCCTGTAACAGCTCCAAAAGGCGCTCCAAATGTGGTTTGGATTTTATTAGATGATGTTGGATTTGGCGCTTCAAGCTCTTTTGGAGGTTTAATCAATACGCCAACTTTTGATAATCTGGCTAATAACGGCTTGCGCTATACAAACTTTCATACCACTGCGATTTGTGCTCCTACCCGTGCCGCTTTATTAACTGGAAGAAATTCAGGAAGAGTACACGTAAGCGGATTTTCACACACTATTTTATCAGCAGGTTTTCCGGGCTGGGACGGAAGAATTCCGTCTGATAAAGGAACTATCGCGGAGATTCTTCGTGCTAACGGATACAACACTTTTGCTGTTGGAAAATATGGCGTAACACCAGATGAAGAAGCTTCAGATGCCGGACCATTTGACAGATGGCCAACTGGAAAAGGTTTCGATCATTTCTACGGATTCTTAGGTTCGCAGACCGATCAATACAATCCTGATTTAGTAGAAGACCAAGTTCATATAAAACCTGACGGACGCCATTTGAATGAATTGATTACAGATAAAGCGATCAGCTATATTCAGAAACAGCAGAAAGCAGCGCCAGGAAAACCGTTTTTCTTGTATTATGCACCAGGAGCAGTTCATGCACCTCATCAGGTTGCTGAAAAATGGGTTGAACCTTACAAAGGAAAATTTGACGAAGGCTGGGATGTTTACCGCGAAAAAGTTTTGGCTAACCAAAAGAAATTAGGAACTGTTCCTGCCAATGCCGTTTTACCGGATCGTAACGCACTTATTACAGAATGGAAAAAACTATCTCCAGATCAGAAAAAAGTTTATGCAAGATTCATGGAAGTTTATGCTGGATTCCTGACCTATACGGATTATGAAATTGGAAGAGTTGTAAATTATCTAAAAGAAAGCGGGCAATTGGACAATACCTTAATTTTCGTGGCAATTGGAGATAACGGAGCTAGTAAAGAAGGAACTTTACAAGGAACAATTAACCAAAGTTTATTCTCGCAAGGAAAAACAGATGAAGAAAATTTCCAAAGCAATCTGAATAATATCGGCGAAATTGGAACGGCAAAAGGTTTAAATACGAATTATCCTTTAGGATGGGCGCAGGCAACAAACGTTCCTTTCAAAAACTGGAAACAAGATGCACATTCAGAAGGTGGTACTCGCAACCCATTGATTGTATTTTATCCAAACGGAATTAAAGATAAAGGCGGCATCAGAAATCAATACAGCCATGTGACTGATTTGCTTCCAACAACTTTAGCGATTGCCGGAATTAAAGCACCGGAATATATCAAAGGAATCAAGCAGGATATTATTCAAGGATCTTCGTTTCAGGCTTCTTTGGATAACCCAAAAGCGGAGTCATTACATAAAGTTCAATACTATTACATCTTTGGAAACAGAGCAATTTATAAAGATGGATGGAAAGCTTCTGCAGCACATTTACCAGATTCATTTGCTGTAAAAAAATCTTTAGGAAGCAATGAAAAACCTGCACCAAGTAATTTCGATACCGATGTTTGGGAATTGTATAACTTAAATGAAGACTTCAACGAACGTAATAATCTGGCGAAAAAATATCCTGAAAAACTGGCTGAACTTCAAAAATTATTTGATGAGCAGGCAAAAGAAAATAACGTCTATCCATTGATAGACTGGCAGGATGTGTACAACAGAAGAATTCACAATACCGGAGCCGACAAAGGAAAAACAGTTTCTGATTTAATTAAACAGGCTACTAAACCTGGCGGAAGTAATAACTAATACATGTGTACAGAACCTGCAAGGTTTATCCTTACAGGTTCTAAATTTCCATAAAAATTAAAGATTCTAACAAATTAGTGAAAATTTACAAAACAAAACTATACTAAATCAATAGAATTAGTAGTTAAATTGTTTATTTTTACATTAAAGTATTCAAATACAAAAAGATATGAAACGGATAGATTATGAAATTATAGGAAAAAAGATTGTCGTTGGGATAATCCTGTTTTTAGTTCCGCTAGCTATTTTGGCCGGTGGATTAACATTAATTAATCAATTTTTAAAATAAGAAATCATGGCAATAGTTCAAAAAGAAAAATTAACGAGAGACTTAACGATAAGTTTTTTTATTTATTCCTTACCGGTATTGGCAATTTACCTTTATTTCAAACTAACAGGAGGAGCTGTAAGCGAATCACATTTAACACTTCCTACTTGGCTCGAATTTGCACAGCCAGTTTTTGCCAATATCAGAACTTGGGGATTAACGGTATTTATGATCGTTTTAGGAATTATAGAATTTGCAGCAGGTTTATACGATGACGAATGGACTGGCGAAGAACGTAAAATTGATATTGTTTGTTTCTTAGCTCCAAAATTACTTTTACCACCCGTAATTGCTTTTTTCAGCTTAACGGCTTTGCCTTATTTATTACCAAACGCAGCTAATGCGTTATCTTGGGTTCCGTTTTGGGGAGGTTTTTTCTTAATCGCAATTGCAGACGATTTAACGCAGTATTGGTACCATAGATTACACCACCAAGTTCCGTTTTTATGGCGTTTCCACAGAACACATCATTCAGCTCCGTATATGGGAATGGCAATGGCTTCCAGACAAAACTTTATTTACACCGTTTTCTTTTCTCAAATTTATTTGACTGCGACGTTGACTTATTTAGGTTTAGGACTTCCCGCTTTATTTGTTTTAGTAATCAAAAGTTTCATCACTTTAGGAGCACATTCAAGCATTCCTTGGGATAAACCTTTCTACAAATACAAAGTGCTGCATCCAATTGCATGGGTTTTAGAAAGACTAATTTCTACTCCTGCAACGCATCAAGCCCATCATGCAGACACAAGCGGAGATGGAGTTGGCCACTTTAAAGGAAACTTCGGAAACATGTTTTTCATTTGGGATATGATTTTCGGAACGGGATTAATCACCCGTAAATATCCGCAATCATTCGGAACTAAATCATACAAACAGGAAGAATGGTATGCACAATTTCTTTGGCCAATATTCAAATCTAAAAAAGAAGGAAGTGCATTAGCAGAAGGCGTTTTAGCTTTTCCATTAAAATCAAAACCTGTTGTAGAAACTGCTGAACAATCTCCCGTTTTAGAGCAGGCTTAAAAATTTTGAATATGAAAAATCAAATCTTAAAAACCAGTTTAACAGCAATTGCCTTTTTATGGGCAATTGCTGCTTTTTCGCAAAATGAAAATCACAGTTCATTAGCATTAGATTCCTTTTATTCGAAAATAAAAAGTCAAAAAAATCCACAGATTGTTGACGCTAGAACACCGGAAGAATTTGCTTTAAATCATATTGAAGGTGCAGTAAACTTTAACCTTCAGTCTGAAAATTACGATCAGTATGTCGCGAAACTAGACAAATCGAAACCCGTCTTTATTTATTCTATCGGCTCCGGAAGAAGTGTTGCTTTAGAAAAAGAATTACTAAAAACAGGATTTTCAGAAGCTTACAGTTTAGAAGGTGGTATTGCGAATTGGATTGGCAACGGAAAACCTTTTTATTCTAATCTGAAAAGTAAATTATCCTTGAAGGAATTCAATAAAATTATTGCCGATAACAAAACCGTTTTGGTTGATGTTGGTTCTAAATACTGCGGCCCTTGTAAAAAAGTGAAACCTGTTTTAGAAACCATCAGAGCAGAATACGGTTCGAATTTAAAAATTGTAGAAATCGAATTAGAAGACAGTCCGCAGGTTATTGCCGACTTAAAAACGGTAAAAGTCTTTCCTACTTTGATTTTATACGAAAACGGGAAAATTATTTTCAAGAAAGAAGGGATCAGTGATTTGAAAAATGAGGTTGATGTGGCATTGGCTTCGAAGTAATCACAATCATTTATACAGTTTCAACGTAAAGTATGTCATCCTGAGGAACGAAGGATCACACTAGTAATTCCGTAATGAGAGTTGACAATCTTTGTAGAGCTACGTGTGTGATCCTTCGTTCCTTAGGATGACAAAATACTGGCAAAATCAATACAAACTAACCAAAAACCAAACTATGGCAACCTATAAAAAAATAACCAAAATTGTTACCTCCATTTTGATAGTGCTCCTCATTATAGCAGCATTTTTATTCTGGCCAATTAATACTGATGGCACTTTAGTACAAGAAAATGAAAAATTAGCTGAAGGCAAAAAAGCTTTTTTAGCTTCTAAAGCGACTTCCGATTCTGCTTCCGGAAAAAAGACCAACATTATTATTCTTCTTGCAGACGATTTGGGAAAATATGATATTTCTCTCTACGGCGGAAAATCTACTCCTACTCCACAGATTGATTCTTTGGCAGCTTCAGGGGTTACGTTTACTGATGGCTACGCTTCGGCTGCAATCTGTTCACCGTCTCGTGCGGGATTGATTACAGGAAGATATCAGGAACGTTTTGGACACGAATATCAGCCCGGAGATCGTTATCCGAAAAACAATTTAGAATATTATGCTTTCAAATATTTATTGAACACCAATAATTGGAGATTAAATAATAAAATCGAATATCCAAATGAGGCCTCAATTGCAACACAAGGTCTTCCGAAATCTGAAATCACTTTTGCCGATTTAGCCAAAAGACAAGGTTACGCTACCGGAATTATCGGAAAATGGCATTTGGGACATAACAAAGGATTTTTTCCATTAGACCGTGGTTTCGATTATCATTATGGCTTTTATCAGGCTTTCTCACTGTTTGCTCCAGAAGACAATAATCCAGACATTATCAATCATCATCATAAAGATTTTACCGATAAGATGATTTGGGGCAAAGGCCGTGTCGGAATTGGACAAATTCGTAGAGACAGCACAATCATTGATGAAAAAGAATATTTAACCGAAAAATTTGCTGACGAAGCCGAAGCTTTTATTGATAAAAATAAAACCAAACCTTTTCTGTTGTATATTCCTTTTAATGCACCGCACACACCATTTCAGGTTCGTAAAAAATATTACGATCGTTTTCCGAATGTAAAAGACGAGAACAAACGTGTTTATTTTGCCATGATTAGCGCTTTGGATGATGCGATTGGAAGAATTCGTGCCAAAGTCAAAAAGGAAGGTTTGGAAGACAATACCTTAATCATTTTTGCCAGTGATAATGGCGGTGCCGATTATACTTTTGCAACTACAAATGCCCCGTTAAAAGGCGGTAAATTTTCGCATTTTGAAGGCGGTATCAATGTTCCGTTTGCACTTTCGTGGAAAGGAAAAATTAAACCTCATACCATTTATAAACAACCTGTAAGTACTTTAGATTTCTTCACGACGATTGCATCGGCTATTGGTTCTGATTTACCAAAAGACAGAGTTTATGACGGTGTTGATTTAGTAAAAACTGTCAATGAAAATAAAGTCGCCCATAAAGATTTATATTGGCGTTCTGGCGATGCAAAAGCCATTCGAAGCGGCGATTGGAAACTAGTAATCAGTGGCAAAACACATGAAAACTGGTTGTATAATCTGGCTTCTGATAAATTTGAAAAAACAGACCTCTCACAAAAAAATCCAGAAAAAGTAAAAGAACTGCAAACTGCGCTGCAAAACTGGGAAAAAGGATTAATTAAGCCGCTTTGGCCTAATTTAACCTATTATGAATTTGACTTTGGCAAACAAAAATACTTTGTCGATTTGTAACTAATCTACAAACATTACACACTCAATCATTAGAATATCCTAACAGGTTTTAAAAACCTGTTAGGTATTTACTTCTAAGTCAGTCCAGACACAATAGAAAATTCAGCCAGATTCAAAATCAATTATATTAGAGTTATTATTTTAATGACCTGCAAATAATACCTAACAGGTTTTTAAAACCTGTTAGGATAACAAATTAATTAAATACAAAATGTCAACCTCAACAAAATTTACCCTTAACGAAGATTGGACAGTCGTTATTCTCGGTTTTCTAATTATAGGAATCTCTCTTTTTATTTTTCTTCCTCAAGTTCCCGTTTTCAAATGGGCAAATGCAAACGATTTAATTTCTAATGTATTCGAAACCAAAAACATTCAACTTATTGGTTTACAATTTCTTTATTTTATTTCTATCGGAATTATTGGTACTTTTTTAGTGGGCAAATCCATTAAAAATTTCCTTTTCGGATTTCCTATTATTTATATTCTTACGATTCTTGCGTTAATTATTGCTGGGAATTCAGAAGTAAAAGCGCTAAATCTCGAAGCTGTTATTTTCAGTTTATTAATCGGGCTGATTATTGGGAATTTTTTCAAACTTCCAGAATGGTTTCGCTCTGCTTTAGCGACCGAACTTTTTGTCAAAATCGGATTGGTTTTGTTGGGAACTAGCGTGATTTTTTCAGATATTTTAAAGGCGGGTTCATTAGGCTTAATTCAGGCTTTGGTGGTTGTTTTATCTGTCTGGTATTTTGCCTTTTGGCTTTGCCGAAAACTAAAAGTAGACGACGAATTAACGATGATGATTTCGAGTGCCGTTTCCATTTGCGGTGTTTCAGCGGCAATTGCCACTTCTGGTGCAATAAAAGGAGATTCTAAAAAACTATCGTATGTGATTTCGATGGTTTTGGTTACTGCGATTCCAATGATGATTTTTATGCCGATTATTGCGAGTCATTTCAACTTTCCCGAAGAAGTAACCGGCGCCTGGCTTGGTGGCAGTATTGATACTTCTGGAGCTGTTGTCGCTTCTGGAAGTTTAGTTGGTGAAACTGCTTTAAAAATAAGTACGATTGTCAAGTTTTCTCAAAATGTCCTTCTTGGCTTAGCTGCTTTTGCGATTTCCGTTTATTGGACTTATACACACAATGAATCATCAGAAGTTCAAAAATCCAAACCAACGCTTGGTGTCATTTGGGAACGTTTTCCAAAGTTTGTCATCGGTTTCATTTTGGCTTCGATTGTCTTTTCGTTTTTCGTTACTCCTGAAACTCGCGATACAGTAAAAGAAAGTTTAAAAAACCTTCAAGGCCTTTGGTTTGCTTTGGCTTTTACAAGTATTGGTTTAGAAACTAATTTTAAAGATTTATTACAGAATAATAGTCGAAAGCCATTAATTGCATTTTTGGCGGCTCAGCTTTTCAATATTATAATTACACTGATTATTGCCTTTTTACTTTTTAAACCTTAAAACGATTTTCTCTTAACTAAACCCGACAGGTTTTAAAAACCTGTCGGGTTTATCACTGTAATTCAAATATTAAACCTAAAAAAGCAAGTAAAAACTGTATAAATCAAATCAGTTTCCACTTGCTTTCCTGTTTTTTAAAAACCAAAACAAAACACTAAATATCAAATACTTACACCCAAAACACAACTAACATTCTCAATCTCAATTCTTCATAATTTCAAAAAAATTAAATAATCTTTTGGTTTTCTTTATAATAAAATTAACTTTGTCTATAGGATTAGTAGAGTTTAAACAATAAAGAACTGCATTTTGAAAACAACAGCTTACCCATCGCATTACATTCTTCTTAAAAAAATCACTTGTACCAACTTCGGTTATATGTGTATGTGCTGTTAAAATCCTATTCCATTTTTGTTTTCAATTCGAAAATAAAATCACAACCAAAATTTCATACTGACAAATAAGCCATTAATGTTTTACTGCATTAAGAGACTAAACATGTCGAAATCATATTAACTAAAAAAACAATAACTAAAACAAGACTAAAATGACAACAATGCACTGCCCTACTCTTTTATAGCAAAAACCATTTCTGCGGCAACAGAAATGGCAAGACTCAAAGAACATTTATCACTAAAGAAAGCCTTCGAAAATTGAAGAATCAATTTTTCGGATTGCTTATTATTTAAATCCAAAAAGTAATGAACAAGAAATTACAAGCCTTTTTGTGGATTTTTGTGTTCTTAATTTCTACGGGAATTAAAGCGCAAAATACACAACCCTTAATCAATTCTACCTTAAATGGTACCGTAATCGATCAGGTAACCAACCAGCCCATTCCAGGAGTTACTGTTCAAATTAAAGGAACAACGCACGCAGCAGTAACCGATTTAGACGGAAAATTCTATTTTCAAACGGGACAGAAATTCCCTTACACATTAGTTGTAAGTTATTTAGGTTATATCACCACAGAACATATCGCAACCAAAGATTTCGTTCAGATTTCTTTAAAAGAAGATGTAAAAGAATTAAATGAAATTGTAATCATTGGATACGGAAGCACTTCTAAAAAAGACTATACAGGAGCAGCAGAAACTGTCGCTCAAATGTCATTAAAAGCCACTCAGAAAACATTAGAAAGTTCGCTTCAGGGTTCTGTTGCGGGTGTAAATGTAACGCAGACGTCGGGAGCGCCAGGCGCAGGAATGAGTATTCGTGTCCGCGGTGGAAGTTCAATTCAAGGAGGAAATGAACCTTTGTATGTAATCGACGGATTTCCTTTATACAATTCAGAAGTAACTTCAGGGGTTTTGAGCGGTACACCGACCAATCCTCTTTCTACAATAAATCCAGCTGATATCGAATCTATTACCGTTTTAAAAGATGCCTCATCAACTGCCATTTATGGTTCCAGAGGTGCCAACGGAGTAGTTATTATTACTACCAAAAAAGGCTCCAATACGGTAACAACTGTCAATTACGATTTTACAATTGGACAGCAGGAAGTTCGTAAAAAGATTGATTTGCTGGATGCTCAGGGTTTCTCCAGATTAAGAAATGCAGCTTTGTACGATTCTAATCCGTCAGGCGGACCAAATCAATATTTGAGTGAAGCACAGATTGCTCAACTCGGAAAGGGAACCGACTGGCAGGATGCCGCTTTCCAGAAAGGATTGACACAGAACCATCAATTAAGTATTTCAGGCGGAAACAATCAGACCAAATTTGCGGTTTCCGGAAACTATTACAATCAGGAAGGAATTATCAAAAATACCGGCTTTGAGCGTTTCAGTACACGTGTTAATTTAACTTCAAAAATAAGCAGTAAAGCAAGATTCGGATTGAACTTAACTCTTGCAGAAACCAAAGCAAAAGTAGCTCCGAGCGGTTTAGTTACCGCTTTAATTAGCATGCCCCCTACTGCAACGATTTACGAGCCCGACGGAAGTTACACTTTAAGAAATCCGTTTGAGAATATTTTTGCTAATCCGATTGCGACTTTAAACGAACGCAAAAATCAATCGATTACTGATCGTATTTTAGGAACTGTTTATGGCGAATATGACATTTTAAAAAACTTAGTTTTAAAAGTTTCTTTTGGAACTGATGTTATTTTCAACAAAGAAAAAAGTTATTTGCCGGCAAGTATTTACGAAGGTTCGATCACAAACGGTGAAGGAAAAATTGGTAATGCGGATTCTAAAAGCTGGTTAAATGAAAATACGTTAACCTATACAACCGTTTTTGGAGAAAAACATCATTTGAACGCTTTGGCAGGTTATACTCAGCAGAGATCTACAAGAGAGTTCTCAACTGCTGGATCACAGCAATTCGTAAACGACATTACAGGTTATTACAGTTTGCAAAGTGGTAATATTGCTTTAATGCCATCTTCCGGAGAAAGTACCTGGGCATTAAATTCTTATTTATCAAGGATTAATTATAATTATGATTCGAAATATTTCTTAACCGGAAGTATTCGTGCCGATGGTTCTTCCCGATTTGGAAAAGACAATAAATGGGGTTACTTCCCTTCTGTTGCAGCGGCCTGGCAGATTAGCAATGAAGATTTCTTTACTCCTGTAAAAAGTGTCGTCAACAGTCTGAAAATTAGAAGCAGCTGGGGAGCGACAGGAAACCAGGAAATTGGAGAATATCAGTCTTTATCTACTTTAACAAGTGTAAAATACCTTTTTGGAGATCAAATTTACACTGGTTTTACGCCTACGCGAATTGCAAACGACAATTTAGGATGGGAATTAACGAATCAGTTTGATGCCGGTGTTGATGTTGGTTTCTTCGATGACAAATTGAATTTAACGGTTGATGTATATCGCAAAACCACCAAAAACTTATTGTTAGATGTACAGCTTCCGTACACAACCGGATTTACTTCTTCTTTACAAAATTTTGGTTCAGTTCAAAATCAGGGAATCGAATTAGGATTGAATGCTTCTCTTGGAAATACTGCTTTTTCCTGGACATCCAACTTCAATATAGCCTTCAACAGAAACAAAATTATTGCTTTAGGAAATGGTGCTGAATTTTACACTTTCGGAAATTATATTCTAAAAGTGGGACAATCTTTAGGAACGTTTTACGGTGCCGTTACAGACGGAATTTTACAAACCGATGAAGTAGCAACAAAAGGAGTTTTTACCGGAAATGCAACGCCAAAAGCCGGAGATCGTTTGTATAAAGATATTAACGGAGATGGCGCTTTTACAACGGCTGCAGACAGAACCAGTATTGGCGATGCTCAACCTGATTTCGTTTTCGGATTCTCAAATAATTTCACTTACAGAGGTTTTGAATTAGCTGTTTTAGTAAATGGTTCTGTTGGAAATAAAATCTTAAACGGAAATCTTCAAGCTTTGGAATTATACAACGGACAACAAAATGCTTCCACTTCTGCCTTAGATGCCTGGACACCTACAAATCCAAGTAACACAACGCCTAGAGCCAAATTAGATCCTGCTCCGGTATTCTCTAACCGATTTGTGGAAGATGGTTCTTTCGTGAGATTGAAAAATATCACTTTAAGTTACAATTTGCCTAAGAAATTATCTGAAAAACTTAGTCTGACCTCAGTAAAATTCCGTGTCATTGGAGAAAACTTATTAACGTGGACAAAATACACAGGTTATGATCCTGAAGTAACCAACGGAACTACAATTTCTCCGGGAACAGATACTGGAATTTATCCGGCATCTAAAACCATTTCAGGCGGGCTAAGCGTAACATTCTAAAAGATTTATCATGAAAAAGACAATCATATTCACTTTAGCAGTGCTATTTTTAATAAGTGCCTGCAATCCTTTGGACGAAGATCCGAAAGCTTTCATCTCTTCGACCAATTTTTATAAAACTACCGAAGATGCAGATGCTGCTGTAATTGCGATTCATAACGCCATCAACAGTTCAACTCACACTTTGTACAATAGATTGATCCAGATTGCTACTGAAATGGCAACAGACGATTATGAAGCAGGTCCAAGAGCCAGAAACGCACATGTTAGAGCTTTATCAAATCTTACTCACGATGCTTCCAACGACCGTATGATCGAGTTATGGAGACAAAGTTATGACGGTATCAACAGAGCCAACGTTGCGATTGATAATATTGCTAAAAACCCAAATCTTAATTCACAGAAAGACAAAGATTTAATTAATGAAGCGAAGTTTTTAAGAGCGCTTTTATATTTCAATTTAGTGAGATGGTTTGGCGATGTTCCGTTGGTTTTGCATGAAACAACGGTTTTAACGCCTGAAGCTATTAACGTTTCTAATACGCCTGAAGCAGCTGTTTATACACAAATTGAAAATGATTTAATTGATGCCGAAGCGCTTCCTGTGGTTCAGCAAAATAAAGGACGTGTTACGGCAGGTGCAGCAAAAAGTATTTTGGCAAAAGTATATTTGACCGAAAAGAAATGGCAGAAAGCAGCTGAAAAAAGCAAAGAAATCATTGACAGCAAAGTATATGATTTATTCGAAAATTATGCTGATGTCTTTAATGTAGCGACCAAAAACGGAAAAGAACATATTTTCTCGGCTCAGTTTAAAGGTTTGACCAACTGGAACGGAAACATGCTAGCTTCTACATCTGCACCAAATACTGTTCCTGGAATTGCAGGAGATCAAGCCGATGCTTTACACAAAGAAGGCGGTCTTTTTGAGGCTTTCGCCGAAACTGACAAGAGAAAGTACATCACTTTTGGAGTAGAATTTGTGAGTCCGACGGATGGAAAAACGTATAAAGTGGCACCACATTTCAATAAATATTTCGATCCTGCAACACCAGCTTCGCCAGGACAATCTTCTAAAAATACGCCAATTATCAGATTTGCAGAAGTATTATTGATTTATGCAGAAGCACTAAACGAACAAAACAGCGGCCCAACAGTAGAAGCTTATGCAGCAGTTGACCGTGTAAGAACAAGAGCTGGAATTGCCTTATTGTCAACAACTTCTCCTGCTTTAAGTCAGGACGCTTTTAGAGAAGCTGTTTTTGAAGAAAGAAGAAAAGAATTGGTTTATGAATACCAACGCTGGTTTGACCTGGCCAGAAGAGGCCCGGATTATTTTGTGGCAAAATTAAAAGCGGCAGGAAAAACGAATGCACAGCCAAAACACGTTCACTTTCCTATTCCGCAAAGAGAATTAGATTTAAATCCTAATTTAAAGCAGGTTCCGGCTTGGAGATAATTTTTTTTTTAACACATAGAAACATAGTTCTTAATGCTGTATAAAGGCGTTTCACTTGTTTCAATAAACATAGGTGTTGGCCTAGCTTTTAAACGCAAAGCTATGTGCGAAGAAATGTATTTCTCTTTTGCACTCTTTTCAAAAGCAAAAAAACTACGTTTCTATGTGTTTCAAAAAACTAACGAATTAAAAATATACTAACAGTAAATTATAATAAGATGAATAAAAGAATAAAAATTTTATTTTCTGTCCTACTGACGGGAATAATAGGTTCTTATGAAGCCGAAGCGCAAACCTCATCATCAAAACCCAATGTAATCCTAATTATGGTGGACGATATGGGCTATTCGGATTTAGGAAATTACGGTTCAGAAATTAAAACGCCAAATTTAGACCGTTTAGCGAAAGAAGGTACGCGTCTTCGCGAGTTTTACAACAATTCGATTTGTGCGCCTACGAGAGCTTCTTTATTAACTGGGCAATATCAGCACAAAGCGGGAGTTGGTTATTTTGATGTGAATTTGGGTTTACCAGCTTATCAAGGCTATTTAAACAAAGAATCTTTGACTTTAGGAGAAGTTTTCCGTTCCGGAGGTTACAGCACTTTAATGTCCGGAAAATGGCACGTAGGTTCTGAAGATCAGGCGCAATGGCCAAATCAAAGAGGTTTTGATAAATTTTACGGAATCTTAAAAGGTGCTGCGAATTATTTTGATACCAAACCGCTTCCTTTCGGGAAAACAGCTTATCCAGTAAAAATGATCCGTAATAATGAAGAACTGCATCCAAAAGATGATTCGTATTATTTCACAGATGAAATCGGAAACAATGCCGTTACTTTCTTAGACGAACAAAACAAAGAAAACAAACCATTCTTTTTATACTTGGCTTTTACTGCTCCACACTGGCCATTGCAGGCAAAACCAGTTGACATTGCAAAATACAGAGGAAAATTTGACGAAGGCTGGGATGCTTTAAGAGAAAAAAGAATTAAGAAACTAAGAGAAAACGGAATTCTTCTCCCAAATCAGACAATCGCTCCAAGAGATCCTGAAGTGCCGGAATGGGATAAACTGACCTATGACGAAAAACAATTCTGGAAAGCTAAAATGGAAGTCTATGCTGCAATGGTTGACAACATGGATCAAAACGTGGGGAAAGTTTTAGACAAACTAAAAGCGTTAAAGAAAGACAAAAACACTTTAATTATTTTCATTGCAGATAACGGTGCTCAAGGCGGATTCAATACATACAATCCGTTAAAAAGAGGTTTAGTTCGTAACGACGGACCAATCGGAACTTCCGGATCGTTTGATTATCAGGAACAAAACTGGGCTTATTTGTCTAATACTCCATTACAGGATTATAAAAATAATATGCATGAAGGTGGTTTCAGTTCTCCGTTTATCGCATGGTATCCTTCTAAAATTAAAGCGGGAAGAATTGATAAAGGAACGGGACATATTATTGACCTTGCTCCAACTTTCTACGAATTGGCCGGAATTGAATATCCTAAAAACTTAAATGGCGTAAATTCTAATCCGCTTCCGGGAAAAAGTTTACTTCCTGTTTTATTTGACAATGCATCTGAAGTAAACAGAGGCGCTCCGTTATTCTGGGAAAGAGCAGGAAACAGAGCAGTTAGAGAAGGTAAATGGAAATTGGTTTCTATTTATCCGTCTTACCAATGGGAACTTTACGATCTTGAAGCAGACCGTGGAGAAACAACCAATGTTGCTGCCCAAAATCCCGGAATTGTAAATGACCTTTCAGCAAAATATTTTGACTGGGCAGACAAAACGGGAGTTGTTGAATACAGCAAATTCAAGCAAAAAAGTGAATTAATTCCGGGCGCTGCAGCTAAGAAATAATTTGAACTTTTAAAGAAATTCAAATTAATTGAATTTTAAAACGCAGAAAGGATTAAAAAATGAGCCTAAAACTTATTTTTTAATCCTTTTTTTATTATTCCAGCAAAACCACAAAACACTAAAATTCAACGCTTTAAAATATTTAATTTTAATTTATCACAGAATACTTTCCTATCGTTTCAAATAAAATTGAAAAAATATTTGGATTTCATTACAATAAATTTAACTTTGTCTATAGAATTAGTAGAGTTTAAACAATTAAAGAACTACATTTTGAAAACAGCAGAAAAAATATCGTTTTACCTTTCTTCTAAAAAATTGACATATAACACTTTTTGTTATATGTGCAGCTGTTGTTAATTCTTCTATAATCTCGTTAGTCGATTTTAAAATCGGCTTAAAAACGAAATCCCCTTATAACCCAAACACTTCCCTACTGTATCATTCAATTACTTTGAAGCATTTACTGCATCAAAAAATATTATGTCCACAAGTCATTTATATGCTTGTTGACCTATTTAAATTGAATTATGGCGAGGCATTAATTACAAACCAAAAACAAACTGTTATGAATTCATTTTATCAAGAAATAGCCAAAAAGCATCAAAGCTTATTAATATTACCTCAAAAAAAAGACATTCATCAATTTATAGAAGATTTATTCTCTGTCTTATTTTCAAACACTTCAAAATCTTTTGGCCACTTACCCATTATCGAACATAAGTTTGAAGTATTGGAAAAGGAGTTTAATGAAATTGTTAGAAATTATACTTCGGACAAAAATGACAGTTTTAGGCAATCGATAACATTCTTTGAAGCACTTCCAGAATTATATAGAAAAACATTAAACGATGCAGAGACGATTTATGCTAAAGATCCCGCAGCAAAATCTATCGAAGAAGTGCTTTACGCTTATCCCGGATTTTTAGCCATTGCGGTTTATCGTTTTTCGAATCAGTTATGGAAACAAGAATTAAGACTTTTGGCTAGAACATTTTCAGAATATGCACATATTAAAACCAGTATAGAAATTCATCCCGGAGCACAAATCGGAGACGAATTTGCCATCGATCACGGAACCGGAATTGTAATTGGAGAAACAACTGTTATTGGCAATAATGTTCAGATTTATCAAGGCGTTACGCTTGGTGCTTTGAGCGTTAAAAAAGAAGAAGCTTTCATCAAAAGACATCCTACTATTGAAGATAATGTGGTTATTTATGCTAACAGTACCATTCTTGGCGGTCAAACTACAGTTGGGAAAGATTCTATTATTGGCGGAAATGTATGGTTGACGTATTCAGTTCCTTCTAATTCGGTTGTTTATCATAAAAATGAAATGAAGGTCAAAGACAACAATCCTTTTCCTGAACCTATTTTTTATTCTATTTAATATCCGATTGCCATGAAATATCAAAACATTTTAGAAACGATTGGAAATACGCCGCATGTTCGATTAAATAAGCTTTTTACGTCACATGAGGTTTGGATTAAATTAGAAAAAACAAATCCGGGTTCCAGCATCAAAGATCGAATTGCTCTCGCGATGATTGAAGATGCTGAACAAAAAGGCCTCATCAATAAAGAAACCATTATTATTGAACCAACATCTGGAAATACGGGAATCGGACTTTCATTAGTTGCCGCTGTAAAAGGTTATAAAGTGATTGTTGTTATACCCGAATCGATGAGTCTGGAAAGAAGAAAAATTCTGAATGCTTATGGAGCCGAATTCGTTTTAACACCAAGAGAAAAAGGAACTTCTGGTGCCGTCGAGAAAGCAATCGAACTGGCTTCAACTACCAAAAACTCTTTTATTCCATCACAGTTTACCAACAATGCCAATGTTGCCATTCACGAAAAAACAACAGCACTGGAAATCTTGACCGATTTTCCGGACGGTATCGATTATCTGATTTCGGGAGTTGGAACAGGCGGTCATATAACCGGGGTTTCAAAAATACTAAAACAACATTTTCCAAAACTCAAAACTTTTGCTGTTGAGCCGTCTTTGTCACCTGTTTTAAGTGGTGGACAACCTTCTCCGCATCCCTTTCAAGGAATTGGCGCAGGTTTTATACCAGAAGTTTTTAACCGAGAATATGTGGATGAAATTATCACTGTGGAGAAAAATGAATCTTTTCATTATGCCAAAAGAATAACGAGAGAAGAAGGTATATTTTCCGGAATTTCGACGGGAGCTGCTTTGGCCGCAATCGCAAAAAAAATAAAAGGTATACCGGAAAATGCCAGAATACTCACTTTTAATTATGACACAGGAGAAAGATATTTATCTGTAGATGAGTTATTTGATTAAAATTTTATGAATAACTTTAAGCAAACAAAAAAATAAATTATAAATCTATTAAACAACCAAAAAAAATGGCAGAAACAAAACCACAACAGACCGCATTAGGCGATGTTGCAGCAAGGCAACTCGCAATAGCAACACGTACAGTACCTCAAATTGGAACCGTTACACCGAGATGGTTAACACATCTTTTGCATTGGACACCAGTAGAATCGGGTGTATTTCGTTTGAATAAAGTAAAAAATGCTAACCATATCGAAGTAGATTGTTCGGCACGCGACGAAAGAGTTTTACCAAATACTTTTGTGGATTATATAGAAAATCCAAGAGAATACAATCTGGCTGCTGTTCAGACCATTGTTGACGTTCATACTCGTGTTTCTGACTTGTACAGCAAACCATACAATCAGATCTCAGAACAGCTTCGTCTGGCAATTGAAACGATTAAAGAACGTCAGGAAAGCGAATTAATCAATAATAAAGATTATGGTTTATTAAGCAATGTTGTACCTTCTCAAATTATCAAAACCAGAACTGGCGCACCAACTCCAGATGATTTGGATGAATTGCTGACAAAAGTTTGGAAAGAACCCGGTTTCTTTTTATTGCATCCGTTAGCCATTGCTGCTTTCGGCCGCGAATGTACACGTCGTGGTGTACCGCCTCCAACTATCTCTTTATTTGGATCTCAGTTTTTAACTTGGAGAGGAATTCCGCTTATCCCTTCTGATAAACTGCCGATCGTAAAAGGAAAATCAAAAATTATTCTTTTAAGAACCGGAGAAAGCCGTCAAGGCGTTATCGGATTAATTCAGCCGGGATTACAAGGCGAGCAATCTCCTGGATTATCTGTTCGTTTTATGGGAATCAATGAAAAAGCCATTGCTTCGTATTTGGTTTCTCTTTACTGCTCTTTGGCTATTTTGGTAGATGATGCTATTGCCGTTTTAGAAGATGTAGAAATAGGAAAGTATCATGAGTACAAATATTAACAACAACGGTTTACCTAACATCGACGATTTGCAAAATTTAGCAAACGAGTTGTTCAAAGCTTTGCCTAACGAGTTTCCAAAAGAAATTTCGTTAAGTCCAGACAAAGCTGAACACCCGCGTGCGACAAAAATTGCAGAAACGATATTGCAGACAGGACATGTTGATCCGTTAGATCAGCTTCCTTTGGCAGTTCCGTCGAATGTACAGCCGGCACAGCATTCCTTCAGCGGATTTAGCGTTTCTCCTTCTGTATTAAATTACGGAAATACGGGAGCTTCTGCCTTATACCCAAATGCTGGAGCAGGATTTGATCCGCAGACTCAAAATACTTCTTCAGGAGTTCAGGAAAACCATGATTTAAACATCAACGATCCTCATACCGGATTTCATGATGTAAATTTGAATAATGGAAGTCCGCAACTCAATGAAGAATCGATTTTTTCATCTTTTTTATTAAACAATCAATACCTGCCATTTCAAACACAGAATTCTTCTTTTGAAATTGAATTACAGGCGGCTTTGGCTTCTGTTGATACGCAATTTAAAAAGCGCGAAGATTTTCAGTTTAATGAAAATGCATCAGGGGCTTCGTATTACTTTTTAGAACAAAATCCTTTTGCTTTCGACAGAAGAAGTACAGATATTATTGTTGGAAATTCTTTTGATGCTAAAGAAATTAATCTTTACAAAGGACATCATTTCAACGCCGAATTGGTAAAAAAGGATTTTCCAATTTTGAAAGAAACCGTTAACGGAAAGCCTTTAGTTTGGTTTGATAATGCTGCAACGACACAAAAACCACAATCGGTTATTGATCGAATTGCGTATTTCTACGAACATGAAAATTCGAATATCCACCGCGCTGCACACGAATTAGCGGCTCGCGCATCTGATGCGTATGAAGCAGCTCGTGAAAAAGTAAAAACATTTTTGAATGCTAGTTCTGTAAACGAAATTGTTTTTGTGAGAGGCGCAACAGAAGGAATAAATTTAGTTGCTTCGACTTGGGGCGATCAAAATTTAAATTCGGGCGACGAAATCATTGTCAGTAATTTGGAACATCATGCGAATATCGTTCCGTGGAAACGTCTTGCCGATAAAAAAGGTTTGAAATTAAGAGTCATTCCTGTTGATGATGATGGGCAAATTTTACTGGATGAATATGCAAAACTGCTGAATTCTAAAACACGTTTAGTCGCTTTTACACAAGTTTCAAATGCATTAGGAACCGTAACGCCTGCTAAAAAAATAGTTGAAATGGCTCATGCCGCCGGCGCAAAAGTTTTGATTGACGGAGCACAATCGGTTTCGCATATGAAAGTCGATGTGCAACATCTAAATCCGGATTGGCTGGTTTTCTCTGGTCATAAATTATTTGGTCCAACGGGAATTGGCGCTTTATACGGAAAAGAAGATTTATTGAACGAAATGCAGCCGTATCAATCTGGTGGCAACATGATTCAGGATGTGACTTTTGAGGAAATCAAATACCACAAAGCACCCAATCGTTTTGAAGCCGGAACAGGAAATATTGCCGATGCTATTGGTCTTGGCGCTGCAATTGATTACGTAACCAAATTAGGAATTGAAGCTATTGGTCAGTACGAGCATTATTTATTAGAATATGCTACGAGACTTTTAAAAGAAATTCCTGGTGTACGATTAATTGGAACTGCAAAAGATAAAGCCAGTGTTTTGTCTTTCAATCTTCAAGGCTATTCTAACGATCAGGTTGGACAGGCTTTAAACAAAGAAGGAGTTGCAGTAAGAACGGGTCATCATTGTGCGCAGCCAATTTTACGCAGAATGGGAGTCGAAACTACAGTTCGTCCTTCATTGGCATTTTACAATACAACTCAGGATGTCGATACTTTTATTAAAACCTTATGGGAATTGAAGAAAGTGAGATTCTAAAATAAAAATGAGTCAATGCTTTAAAAACATTGACTCATAAGAAATAGTTACTTTTTTTGATATTTTAAGTAATTATAACCAGAAGGCGATTGTTTAATTACAGTCGCCTTTTTATATCATTAAAGTTACGGAGAAATAATTAATTTCTAAACTCATTCAAAGATTTCTCGATAATCTCTAGACATTCGTTAATCTGCTCTTCCGTCATAACCAAAGGCGGTGCCAGTCTAATTTTGTTACCGTGAGTTGGTTTTGCTAATAATCCGTTGTCTCTGAATTTCAGACAGATTTCCCAAGCTAGATCAGATTCTTCATCTGTGTTGATTACGATAGCGTTTAGAAGCCCTTTTCCGCGAACCAGTGTAATTAGGTTATTTTTTTCGGCGATTTTATTTAATCCATCTCTTAAAATAACTCCCAAACGTTCTGCATTTTCAGCCAGTTGTTCGTCTTTAACAACTTCTAAAGCTGCAATTGCAACAGCAGCCGCAACAGGATTTCCACCAAAAGTAGATCCGTGTTGTCCTGGCTTAATCACATTCATGATTTCATCATTACACAAAACAGCCGAAACCGGATAAACTCCGCCAGAAATTGCTTTTCCTAAAATTAAAACATCCGGCTGTACATTTTCGTGATGAACGGCTAACAATTTTCCTGTACGTGCAATTCCTGTCTGAACCTCATCTGCAATAAACAGTACATTATGTTTTTCGCAAAGTGCTTTCGCTTTCGCTAAATAACCCTCAGAAGGAACATAAACTCCAGCTTCTCCCTGAATTGGTTCAACTAGGAATCCTGCAATATTTTTAGATGAATTTAAAGCATTTTCCAGCGCTTCTAAATTATCATATTCAATTTTTATAAAACCATCAGTAAAAGGTCCGAAGTTTTTACGAGCGGTTTCGTCATTAGAAAATGAAATAATTGTAGTGGTTCTTCCATGAAAATTATTCTCACATACAATAATCTGTGCCTGATTTTCCGGAATCCCTTTCACTTCATACGCCCATTTTCTTGAAATTTTTAAAGCTGTTTCAACCGCTTCAGCACCCGTATTCATTGGAAGGACTTTATCAAAACCAAAATAATTGGTCACGTATTCTTCGTAATTTCCTAATTTATCATTGTAAAAAGCACGAGAAGTCAAAGTGAGTTTCTGCGCTTGTTCTACCATTGCGTTTACAATTTTTGGATGACAGTGCCCTTGATTTACAGCAGAATAAGCTGATAAAAAGTCATAATATTTTTTACCGTCAACATCCCAAACGTATACTCCTTCTCCGCGTTCTAAAACTACCGGAAGCGGATGGTAATTGTGAGCGCCGTATTTATTCTCTTTTTCAATCAAAACTTCTGATTTTGACGAAAGTGCTTTTTCTGTACTAATCATAATCTGCTTTTTATTTTTACAAAAATATTAAAATTTAAATTATTACGAGTCTAAAAATACGATTTTGACTTAAAAATAACAAAATACAAGTCAAAATTTACATTTTAAAACCAATAAAAAGCAAATATTTATTCAGATAGAAATAGCATTTTATGACCAATTATTAAAAAAAATAATTACTTTTATAAATCATCAACAACAGAATTTTAAAGATTTTTACTGAATGGATTTATTAGACGAATTTGATATCAGCATTATTAAAGAATTAGAAAAGGATGGCAGAATGGCATTTTCTGCAATTGCTGCAAATCTGAAAATATCAAATACAATGGTGCATCAGCGTATTAACCGAATGATTGAGCAAGGTGTAATCGGCGGAATAAAACCGATTATTCAGGAAAAGAAAATTGGTTACGACTGGGCTTCATTTACCGGAATCACGCTGAACAAAGATTCTGATTCTGACCGGATTATTGAAGCACTGAAAGACATTCCTGAAATCACAGAATGTTATTATGTTACGGGTTCGTTTACTTTATACATTAAAATTATTGCCAAAAATCACGAGCATATGCGTCGTATTCTTTACGAAAAAATTGATGGAATTCCCGGCATCGCCAAAACCGATTCGATTGTAGAATTAGGATGTGCATTTAAAAGAAATATTTCACTATAAATATAGTATTCGTATACCGGAATAATTGGTTACAAACCTCACAAGAATTTACTTGTGAGGTTTTTTTGTAACATAATATTTCTGATATTTGTTAAAAATTGTAGAATTATGAAAAATACAGTGCTAATTTTATTCAGTGCAATCTTATTTTCAAACCTTATGAATGCGCAATTAAAACCCGTAAAATATACCGAAGGAAGCCAGCAATTAAATGGCTTATTTATTAAATCTGCTAAAAAAAGCGCCAACAATCCGGGAATATTACTTTTGCCGGCCTGGCTCGGAATTGATAATGCTTCTAAAGGAATTGCTGAAGAATTATCTAAACTAGGCTACCATGTTTTTATCGCTGACATTTATGGAGAAGGAAACTATCCTAAAAATACTGGTGAAGCAGGAAAACAAGCCGGTTTTTATAAAACAAATTATGAAGCCTATCAAAAACGTATTGATACTGCTTTAAAAGAGTTAATAAAATCCGGAGCCAATGCCGATAATATTGTTGCAATTGGTTACTGCTTTGGAGGAACCGGCGTTCTGGAAGCTGCGAGAGGTCATTTAAATCTAAAAGGAGTGGCTTCGTTTCACGGAGGTTTGGGTAAAGATGCAAGTCGTAAAACAGAAAACATTACAACGAAGGTTTTAGTTTGTCACGGAGCTGATGATCCGTTTGTTCCAAAAGACGAAATTGTTTCATTCCAACAGGAAATGCGTGATTCAAAAGCCGATTGGCAGATGATTTATTATGCTAATTCTGTACACTCCTTTACTAACCCTGAAGCAGGAAATGATAATTCTAAAGGAGCGGCTTATAATGCTGTTGCAGCAAAACGCTCTTTTGATCATTTACAGCTTTTCCTGAATGAAGTCCTGAAGAAATAATAACAAAACCCTGCCAAAAACAAATTAATCGAACCACCCAATGTCACATAGTAAAATTAGAGAAGATAAAACCTGTTTGAATTGCAGGCATGTTGTTGAGCAAAAATACTGTCCAAACTGCGGTCAGGAAAACAGCGACAGCCGAAAAACTTTTCATCATTTATTTGTTCACTTTTTTGAAGATTTAACGCATTATGAAAATGCATTCTGGAAAACGATAAAAAATCTTCTTTTTAAGCCTTCAACCCTTACAAAAGAATATCTTTCGGGAAAACGTTTATCTTATTTGGCTCCTGTCCGATTATATATTTTTATCAGTTTTATTACTTTTCTTTTAATTGCCATGTTTCCGACTAACGTAAACGAAAAAATTGATAAAAGTGAAAAAGCACTAAACAAAGAAATCTCTAAAACTGTTGATAGTATTAATAAGAAAGAAGACAAGAGATATTTCCATTTTAAAACGATGAAAGAAATTGATTCGATTCAGAAATATGGAAAAGAAAGGGAGAAGTTAAATGCTTCTTCGTATTGGTTTACTAAAAAAGCAATTCCGGTTACTGAAAAATATACCAAAAAAGAGATTTATGAAAAGTTTGTTGAATCCTTTTTTCATAATCTCCCTAAAATTCTTTTTATAATCATGCCGTTTTTTGCTTTTTTCTTATGGCTTTTTCACAACAAAAAGAAATGGTATTATTTTGACCATGGAATTTTTACGCTTCATTATTTTTCTTTCCTGCTATTGATTTTCCTCATCATGTTTATTGTAGACCGCTTAATTGGTCTTTTTGGAGAGGATAGCCCATTGTCTTACATCTCGGGAATAATCAATTTTGCAGGAACAATTTGGATGTGCTATTACTTTTATCCGGCGCATCATCGTTTTTATGGTGAATCCAGAATTATTTCTTTTATAAAAAGTTTCCTACTTTTTATCATAAACTCGCTTTTTATTCTATTTTTACTGACTTTATATATTCTATACACATTTATTAATTTACACTAACTATTAGGAAATGAAAAAACTACTCCTTTTATTATTAATCGCCTCAGCATATTCGTGCAAAACTGCACAGTCAACCGCACCTAAAGACAATTCTGATCCTACTAAGTATGTAAAAGCAATCAGTGAAAAAGATTTAAAGAAAATGCTTTATACTATTGCTTCAGATGAAATGGAAGGCCGTGAAACAGGTTCGCCGGGACAGAAAAAAGCTGGTCTTTATATGATTGAGCAATACAAAAAAAACGGTATAACTTTTCCAAAAGGAGCTTCTGATTACTATCAGCATATTCCGGCTGCTTTCTTAAACGCAAGAAGAAACGAAAATTTACCTGATTCAGAGAACATTTGGGCTTTTATTGAAGGCTCTGAAAAACCTAATGAAATTTTAGTAATTTCTGCTCACTATGATCACGTTGGAATTAAAGATGGTGAAGTATATAACGGAGCTGATGATGATGGTTCCGGAACTGTTGCTGTTATAGAAATGGCTAAAGCTTTTGCTAAAGCTAAAAAACAAGGACGAGGACCAAAACGTTCTATTTTATTCCTTCACGTAACCGGAGAAGAACATGGTTTACACGGATCTCGTTTTTATTCTGAAAATCCATTGTTTCCAATTGCGAATACTATTGCCGATATCAATATCGACATGATAGGACGCCGTGATGTGGAACATGCTAACACAAACAATTATGTTTACGTAATTGGTGCCGACAGATTATCTTCTGACCTACACAATGCGGTTGTGGCTCAAAATGAGAAATTCATTAAAATGGACCTGGATTTTAAATTTAATGATCCAAAAGATCCAAATCACTTTTACGAGCGTTCTGACCATTATAACTTTGCAAAACACGGAATTCCATCTATCTTCTTCTTCAACGGAGTACACGAAGATTACCACGGAAAAGATGATACTGCCGAAAAAATCGAATACGATGCTTTAACCAAAAGAACAAAACTGGCTTTCGTTTTGGCCTGGGATTTAGCTAACAGAGAAAACAGACCAGTGGTTGATAAAAAGTAAGGTTCAGAGATACTAAGATTCTAAGTCTCTAAGTTTTCTTTTAGGAATGAATAAAAAAAAGGATGAGTTAAAACTCATCCTTTTTTATTTATATTTCTACTTTATATTCCTTAAAACACTAAAAAACTAAAAAACTTAGAATCTCAGAACCTTAGCATCTTTAACTAGTCGTTCATCGAAATCAAAAACTCTTCGTTATTTTTGGTTTTCTTGAAACGGTCGTTTACGAAATCCATAGATTCTACCGGATTCATATCTGACAAGTATTTACGCATAATCCACATTCTTTGAAGTGTTTTTTCGTCTAATAACAGATCATCACGACGTGTACTTGAAGACGTAAGATCGATTGCAGGGAAAATACGTTTATTGGCTATCTTACGATCTAATTGTAATTCCATGTTACCTGTTCCTTTAAATTCTTCGAAGATCACTTCGTCCATTTTAGAACCTGTTTCTGTCAATGCTGTTGCAATGATACTTAAAGATCCACCGTTTTCTACATTTCTGGCCGCTCCAAAGAAACGTTTTGGTTTTTGCAATGCATTTGCATCAACACCTCCACTTAATACTTTTCCGGATGCTGGCTGAACTGTATTATAAGCTCTTGCCAAACGTGTAATCGAATCTAATAAGATAACAACATCATGACCACATTCTACTAAACGTTTTGCTTTTTCCAGTACGATATTAGCAATTTTCACGTGTTCTTGTGGTTCCCTGTCAAAAGTCGAAGCGATAACTTCTCCTCTTACACTTCTTTGCATATCGGTAACCTCTTCCGGACGCTCGTCAATCAAAAGAACAATTAAATAAACTTCCGGGTGGTTGGCTGCAATTGCGTTTGCTATATCTTTAAGAAGCATTGTTTTACCTGTTTTAGGTTGTGCAACGATCATACCACGCTGTCCTTTACCTATTGGTGAAAACAAATCTATAATTCGGGTTGAAATAGAACTGCCTTTTTCGGCAAGTTTGAATTTTTCTGAAGGAAAAACCGGTGTTAAATGTTCGAAAGAAACTCTGTCCCGAACGACTTGAGGATCATGTCCGTTAATTTTTAGTACACGAACCAAAGGAAAAAATTTCTCTCCTTCTTTTGGAGGACGAACCACTCCTTTTACTGTATCTCCGGTTTTTAAACCAAACAATCTGATTTGAGATGTTGATAAATAAATATCATCCGGAGAAGCTAAATAATTATAATCTGATGAACGTAAAAATCCATAACCGTCAGGCATCATTTCAAGAACACCTTCACTTTCTATAATTCCATCGAATTCAAAATCTGAATCTCTGAAATTATTAGTATTCTTTTTATTTTTATGATTAGGATTTTGGTTGTTGTGATTCCCGTTTCCATTACCATTCCCGTTTTGATTTTGGTTCTGATTTGGGTTTTGATTTTGGTTCTGATTTTTATTTTGATTCGGGTTAATCTTTTTTGCAGGAGCAATTGGTGGAGTTTTCTCAGTTGTTTCGGCTATTGGCTCAGAAACAGTTTGTGCTGCCGGAGTTGATTCTACTACTTCTTCAACTGCAACATCTTGCACAGCTTCTTTTCCTTTTTTAAGAGCTACTTTTTTCTCGTAAGCCGACTTATTGAATTTTACAATTTTAGGCTCTTTTTTTGCTACTGGTGTTTTTTCTTCCTGTACTTCCGGAGCTGCAGTTTCTGCTATTGGCTGAGCTGTTTCGGCAGTATCGTTTTTTGAGACAGTTTCCTCTACTTTATCAAATTCTAAAACGGGAGTATTTTTGGTATTTGCTGCTTTAGTTTTAGCCGGTGCAATTCTAGCGCGTTTCGGTTTGTCCTCTTTAGCATCAGAAACCGCTTCTGTTTGAGGAGCTTGAGCTGGTGCATTTGTGCTCTCTTGGTGTGCTAAAATCTGACTAATTAAAGTCTCTTTTTTGACACCAGTAATCTTTATTGTTTTAGCTAACTTAGCTATTTCTTGAAGCTCAGCAAGCTTCATTTCTTTTAATGCAGAAATATCAAACATGAATGTTCTATGAATTTAATTATTTTAAAGGAAATACTGTAAAAAGAATAGGTAGATAATTAATTTGAATTGACCGCAGTATGAAGTGCTTACGGTATTATGATGCAATAATACGAATAAAATTTTATCATACAATAGTATTTTAAAAAAAGAAAATATATTTTTGTAAAACATTTTTAGACCATGATACAAAGAATTCAAACTGTATATTTATTTCTGGCTTTTGTTGCGACAGGCGTTTTAATGCTTTTTCTTCCTCTATGGACAACAAGCGCAGGAAAACCGTTTTATTTTATGCAGGATCCTATTTATACTATTTTATTAGGTTTAACAACAATGCTTACAGTAATTAGTATAATTTCTTTTAAAAAGAGACAAAATCAGTTTGTGATGAACAGACTGAACATCATATTAAATTTAATTTTATTAGGATTATTTGTTTACCGATCACTAAATTTATCTGGAGAAGCGGAAGTTTCTGAGAAAGGTATTGGGATGTTTCTTCCAATTGTTGCTATCGTGTTATTAGTTTTAGCTAATAAGGCCATCAAAAAGGACGAAGATCTTGTAAAATCTGTAGATCGTTTGAGATAAACCTATAAACTTTAGTTTATTGCGCGAAGAAGAACCCGAATTTTACATTCGGGTTTTTTTTGATCCAAAATAAAATTAATGTAAGATAATTTTCATAATTTTACCAATTAACACTCTCTTGAATGGTATCTCAAATAAAAATTCATCTTGCGGACGATCATCAGGTTTTAATTGATGGACTTTCGAACTTATTAAGAACTGTTTCTAACTTTGAAGTAGTTGGAAGCTCATTGGACGGCACAACTGTTTACTACGATGTTCTTGCTGACGAAGCCGACGTTTTGATTTTAGATATCAGCATGCCTAAAAAAGACGGCATAGAAACCTTAAAAGAATTCAACGAAAAACAAGCTGCCTGTAAGGTCATTATTTTATCTAGTTATGATGATTTAAAAATCATAAAAGAAGTTATGAAACTCGGCGCAAAAGGATACTTAACAAAAAACTGTGCCGGAGAAAACATTATTGAAGCTGTCAATGCTGTTTATCAGGGTCAGGAATATTTTAGTGACGCTATTAGAGAAAAAATTTTTAATACTTTTAAAGATAATCCAAAACTGAATCAAAATGCTGTTATCGAAAACCCAATTTTAAGTCCGCGTGAAATTGAGATTATTATTTTGATTGCTTTAGAATACAGTGGAAAAGAAATTAGCGAGAAGCTTTTTATTAGTTCGCATACTGTAGAGACCCATCGCAAAAATATTATGAAAAAACTAAATATAAAAAGCACGATTGGTTTGGTAAAATACGCACTGAAAAACAATTTGATTAATCCTTAGGAACAACTTTTATGTTTGGTTTAAATCTTCTTCTGTCTCTGTTTTTATGTATTGCCATTAAGGCAACTTCTCTTTCGCAACATGCTACCGCAAACGAAAGCCTACTTACGACTCAAAAGCAAATCAAAAATAAAACGATTCAGGACCAGATTAAAAAACCGGAACAATTACGCAACAAAAAAATAGTCAGTTTATCTATTTTACTGATCATTATTATCTTTCTTCTATTCTATTTTCTTTATCAAAACAATAAACTAAAACAGAAAATAAAACGCAAAGACACCAAACAGAAAATCCTTCTCAACATTATTAATTCCGGTATTGATACTCAGGAAATAGAACGAAAAAAAATTGCTTCTTTTTTACATGATAATATCAATTCCCTTTTGTCATCGGCTGGATTGCATTTAAACACTTTCAAAGTTCAGCACAATATACAAGCTGATGAAATAGAAAAAGCAAAAGCCATTCTATCTGAAGTTCATGAACTTTTAAGGGACATGTCTCACGATCTTGTTCCTTCTCTTTTAGTGCGTTTTGGATTAATTTATGCTTTGGAAGATTTATGCGAAAAACATTCTAATTCTGCCATCCATTTTGAGTTTTCAAGTTCCATTCCAACCAGTAAAAGATATATTGAAAAATTTGAAATGAAAATCTATTTCATTGTCAGTGAATTATTCAACAACATTATCAAGCATAGCCAAGCAGCAAGAGCCAAAATTAATTTAGCAGAGAAAAATGATGAATTAATATTAACAATTCACGATGACGGAATTGGGTTTAAAACGCAACAACTAAAAGATGCCGAAGGTTTTGGCTTAAACCGAATCAGAGCACGCATCAAGAAATATAAAGGTCGTCTGACTATAACTTCTAAAGAGAATAAAGGAACCAAGATCAAGATTCAGATTCCGTTGCCACATTAAAACTATTTTTCTCCAATTTCAATGATCTCCAAATCTTTGATTTTATCATCATCTATTACAAATCGAAGCATTGTTCTCACTTTGTGAAAACCACTTTTCCCCGCTGCGCCAGGATTCATGTGTAATAGATTATTCTTCTTATCAAACATCACTTTTAAAATATGGGAATGTCCGCAGATAAAAATCTTCGGCGGATTCTGAGCTATTTCTTCTTTAACATTCGGGTTGTATTTTCCCGGATAACCTCCAATATGAGTAATCCAAACCGAAACATTTTCGCAGGAAAAACGATTATTTAATGGAAATTCTAATCGTGCTTTAGCATCGTCGATATTCCCGTAAACCGCTCTTAATGGTTTTAGTTTTTTAATCGTGTCCGTAACTACCAAATCTCCAATATCACCTGCATGCCAAACTTCATCAGCCTGATTTACATATTTTAAAATGGTATCATCTATATGACTGTGTGTATCTGAGAGCAGGAGGATTTTGGTCATTTTTTTGAAGGGGCTAAGGTTCTGAGATGCTAAGATACTGAGATTTTTTCTTTTTAGACGCTAAGATTCTGAGATACTAAGGTGCTAAGTTTTTTTTCCTGGAAACGTATCATGGTACGTCTTTCGTGCTATTCTTTTTTCCAATCTAACGTTAGACGCACTGCGGTGCGTCTCTACAGATATGCCTAACAGAAAAACCTTTAAACCTTTGTCCCTAAAAAGAAAAAACTTAGCACCTTAGTATCTCAGAACCTTAGCAACTTTTAAAAAAAACCTTTGTACCTTTGCAACTCTGAACCTTTTGAACCTCTAAAGTGAGATATTTTATTCAATTTGCTTATAACGGAACACATTATCATGGCTGGCAGATACAGCCTAACGCCTCTTCTGTTCAGGAAACTTTAAATAAGGCTTTTTCGGTTTTATTGAATGAACCTATAAGTATTATGGGTGCCGGAAGAACAGATACTGGCGTACATGCAACTGAAATGTTTGGGCATTTTGATACAGAAAAGACTTTGAATGTTCCTATTTTGGTTCATAAGCTGAATTCTTTTTTACCAAAAGATATTGCCATTTTTGACATTATTCCGGTTCATGAGGATGCGCATTGTCGATTTGATGCTACCAAACGAACGTATGAATATCATATCAATACGATTAAGAATCCGTTTTTGCAGGAATTGAGCTGGTATGTCAATCAAAAATTGGATGTGGATTTTATGAATGAAGCCGCGCAGTTATTACTAAAGTATACGGATTTTCAGTGTTTTTCGAAAACCAATACAGATGTCAATACATTTGACTGCACGATTTTTGAGGCATTTTGGAAACAGGAAGAAGGAAAACTGATTTTTACCATTTCGGCAAATCGGTTTTTGAGGAATATGGTTCGGGCCATTGTGGGAACTTTGATTAATATCGGTTTACACAAAATTACACTGGAGGATTTAGAAAACATTATTGCCAGCAAAAGCAGAGAAAAAGCGGGATTTTCGGTTCCCGCACATGGTTTATATTTAACCAATATTTATTACGATTACATTTAATAGCCCTGATTGAAGTGAAAAGCTTTTTTGAAAAAAATATTGTTTTTGTAATTTTTATAGAGCGACCAACGGAAGCTTTATAAAAATAATACAAAAACCTATTTTTGAGAAAAACTTGTAACGGAAAGCAGGAAACAGCTCCTAAAAATAAATGAAAGCAAAAGCATTCGACACAGGATTATTTAAACGAATTTTAAAATATACAAGGCCTTATAAATGGCGTTACTACGGCGTAATTATTTTTGCCGTTTCGCTTTCTATTTTTGCCGCACTTCGTCCTTATTTACTGAAAGAAACAGTTGATGGTTATATTAAAACCCACGACAAAATGGGATTATTAATGTACATCATTTTAATGGGCGTGGTTTTACTGATGGAGGTTTTCTCTCAATTTTACTTTGTATACTGGGCCAACTGGCTCGGACAGGATATTGTAAAAGATATTCGAACGAAACTTTTTAAGCACATTCTGAGTTTTAGAATGAAGTATTTTGATTTGGTTCCGGTTGGACAGTTGGTTACGCGAGCTGTTTCGGATATTGAATCGATTGCACGTATTTTCAGTCAGGGATTGTTTATGATTATAAGCGATTTGATGAAAATGGTCGTTGTGCTGCTTTTTATGTTTTACATGAACTGGAAACTCACCTGGATTGTAATCGTTGCGATGCCTATTTTGGTTTACATTACCCGAATTTTCCAACGCAAAATGCAGGTAGCTTTTGAAGAAGTAAGAACGCAGATTGCCAATATGAACTCTTTTGTTCAGGAACGTGTGACGGGAATGAAAATCGTACAGCTTTTTAACCGTGAAAAAATCGAAGCCGAAAACTTTAAAGACATCAACAACAAACATAGAGTGGCGTGGATTAAAACGATTTTGTACAACTCAATTTTCTTTCCAATAGCTGATATTATTTCGTCTATTACTTTAGGTTTGGTTGTGGTTTACGGCGGTTTTAGAATTTTAAACGGCGATCATTTTACGACTTTTGGAGATTTATTTTCATATACAATGTTTATCGGGATGTTATTTAATCCGTTAAGACAAATTGCGGATAAATTTAACGAAATGCAGTTGGGAATGATTGCTGCCAATCGTGTTTTTGATATTATCGACACACAAGATCATATTCAGGATACGGGTAAAATTGAAGCACCAGTTTTTAACGGGAGCATCGAATTTAAGCAAGTTCGTTTTAGTTATATTCCTGAAGAAGAAGTTATCAAAGGAATTGATTTGTCGGTTTCGGCAGGACAAACTGTGGCAATTGTTGGCTCTACGGGTGCCGGAAAATCTACGATTATCAATTTACTCAATCGTTTTTACGAAATTAACAACGGAACGATTTGTATTGATGGTGAAAATATAGAAGACTATACTTTGGCTTCGCTTAGAAAACAAATCGCTGTAGTTTTACAAGATGTATTTTTGTTTGCCGATACGATTTACAATAATATTACTTTGCACAATCCTGAAATTACAAGAGAAATGGTAATTGATGCTGCAAAGAAAATTGGCGTTCATGATTTTATTATGAACCTGCCAAATAATTACGATTTTGATGTAAAAGAGCGCGGTGTTATGTTGTCGTCCGGACAACGTCAGCTGATTGCTTTTTTACGTTCGTATGTGAGTAATCCGAGTATTTTGATTTTGGATGAGGCTACTTCTTCTATTGACACCTATTCAGAAGAAATGATTCAGCGCGCGACGGAAACGATTACAAAAGGAAGAACTTCTATTATTATTGCGCATAGATTAGCAACAATTGTAAATGCAGATAAAATTGTGGTGATGGATAAGGGATTGATTGTTGAACAGGGAACGCATCAGGAGTTATTAACTAAAACTGATGGTTACTATAAAAATTTATATGACTCTCAGTTCGCCGTGGCGAACTAAGTCATAATGGTATTCTTTGAAATTTAGATTAAAAAATATTACTTCAAGACGTGCTTTTTTAATATACGTTATTGTCTCAATTCTGGTTACGGTTACATCGGTTTACTTTTTGAGTAATCTGATTACGGATTTGACCGAAAAATCGAATGATGATCTGGCGACGCGTAACTTCTTTAAAAAGCAGGAATTCATGTCTGAAGAACTGACGAAGTTTTGGGAGCAGGAAAAAAGAATTGAGCATGTTTTAAAAATAAGCAGTTCGGCAAATCTTGACAATAATTTACAACTTTTGTCTTCGCTTCAGGCGAACAATAAACTGATTGTAAACAATTGGTTTCAGATTAATGACAATGCTATTCATTATGGAAACAATGCTATTTCGGACGAAATAAAAAATGATGTAAAAGCATTTCTTCTTCAAAATAAAAACGCAGAACATCTCAGCGTCGTTCTTCCGCAAGGAAAAGAATGGGTTTGGCGCATTTATTTTAAATTAGTTTCAGAAAATAATACGACTGTAAAATACGGTTATGATATCAATCTGAGATTACTTCATAGTTATATTTCTAAAATAGACAAAACAAAAACAGCTACTACCTACGCTTTTGTTTTTGACAAAAACGGAACCTGTGTTTACCATCCGGAAATTGCTTTTATTGGAAAGAATATATTTAAGATCTCAACTTTCAGTCCGTCTGATACTATTTACAGTAAGAAACAAGATTTTGCAAAAAGAACAACGTTATCTGAATTTTTAAAAGTAGATGTCATTCGTTTTACCAAAAAACTGGACATCAAACATTCCAACTGGTTTGTGTGCGTTAACGTTCCTAAAATGGTCTCAGATGAAAATGTGGCTTTGATTAAAAAGTACTCGACTTGGATTTATTCGATTACCACGGTAATGCTTCTTTTGATTTTTTATCTTTTTTCTTATGCCAACAGACGTGCGTATAGAGAAAAAGGAATTGTCATACAGGAAAAAAACAAACTCCTCGTTGAAAATGAAAAAATCATAAAGGAAAAAGCATTAATTCAACTTCAGCAATTAAAAGAACAGATTAATCCGCATTTTCTGTTCAATTCACTCAATTCACTTTATATGTTAATTGGAAGTGATATTAAAACAGCACAAAAATTTACGCTGAACTTATCCCGTATTTATCGTTATTTAATTGATCCGCCGGAAAAAAACATTGTTCCTTTAAAGGACGAATTACTATTTATTGAAAAATACATCTTTTTACAGCAGACTCGCTTTAAGGAAGAATTATTCTTTTCGATAGAAATCGAAGACGAATCGGCATTAAACAAACATATCCCCTATCTTGCTTTTCAGGTTGTGGTCGAAAATGCTATTAAGCATAACTCGGCTACTCCCGAAAATCCACTTACTACAAAAATCCTGATTAAAGCAGATCAGGTAATTATCAGCAACAATCTTCAAAAGAAACTGAATGCTGAACCGAGCACCAAATTTGGATTAAATTATCTCCAAAGCATTTACAATTATTATTCAAAAAACGAATTTAAGACATCAGAAAAAGATGGCTATTTTGTTTGTATCCTTCCATTATTATCCATTCACTCCTGAAAAAAATCCATTCACTCCTTTTTTTTTTTTTGCTGCACGAAAATAAAATAGTTTCGGCCAAAAATTAACCTAAACTTAACATCTGATGAAGGAAAAGGCATTCCTGCATAATTTGATAACAATTTGCATACTTCTATTAGTATTATCTCCACTTACTGTTCAATCTCAAAAAAAGAAGAAAGACAAAAAAGAGGTAACAACTGAAATTAAAAAAGATTCTACCGATTCTAAAAAAGGTAAAAAATACAGTGACCTTGTCAAAAAGGGAACCGTTAAAAAAGGGCTTTTCAATATTATTCAGGTAAAAACAGATGTTTATTTTGAAATTCAGGACAGCTTATTCCAAAGAGAGTTTTTGGTTGTAAACAAATTATCTCAGGTTCCTTTTCAGGTAAATGAAGCCGGTTTAAATAAAGGAATGAATTATGAAAACAAGATTATCAGTTTTTATAAAGATACAATTGCAAAGAAAGTCTGGGTAAAATCGTATGTACCTAAAGTTTCTTCACCAAAAGAAGACGCAATTACACAATCGGTTCAGGACAATTTTGCAGAATCAATCATTGAAGTTTTTGATATTGAAACCAAAAACAATGATTCGACTGCTGTTGTAATAAAAGTAAATAAGATTTTTGACGGAAAACAAAAAAGCTTCAATGATGTTTTAAGCAACATTGGTTTTGGCGGTTCTGTTAAATCTGAGCTTTCTTATATTGAAGGTTTAAAATCTTTCCCAAAAAATATTGTTGTCAAATCTCAACTGACAACTTCTGTAAGCGAAGGCGGTCCGGCATTGTCGGTAACTCTTGGCGTAACAAGTAATATTATTTTATTGGATAAAACGCCAATGAAACCTCGTTTTTCTGATAAAAGAATTGGCTTTTTTTCAGAAAAACACTGGTATTTTGCCGATGCACAACAGGCAATGCTTGAAAAAGAATTAATAACACGCTGGCGTCTTGAACCAAAAAAGGAAGACGAAGAGCGTTATTTAAAAGGTGAATTAGTAGAGCCGAAAAAACCAATCGTTTATTACATCGATCCTTCTACTCCTAAGCAGTGGAGAAAGTATATTATTGATGGAGTTCACGATTGGCAGGCAGCTTTTGAAAAAGCAGGATTTAAAAATGCTGTTATTGCAAAAGAACCTACTGAACAAGATTTAGATTTTGATATTGATGATGTTCGTTATTCTGTAATTACGTATGCGGCTTCTCCAAAATCGAATGCAATGGGACCATCTGTGGTTGACCCAAGAAGCGGTGAAATTATTGAAGCCGACATCATTTGGTGGCATAATGTGATGACTTCGCTTCAAAGCTGGATGCGCATTCAGACTGGACCAATCGATCCAAAAGCGAGAGGCAATAAGTTTAGTGATGAGCATATGGGAGAGGCAATTCGTTTTGTTTCGTCTCACGAAGTGGGTCATACTTTTGGTCTAAAACATAATATGGGTTCTTCTTTTGCTTATGATGTTGAATCCTTGCGTTCTAAAGAATTTACAGCAAAAATGGGTGGCACTGCTCCTTCTATTATGGATTATGCCCGTTATAATTATGTAGCACAGCCAGAAGATAACGTAACTGTAATTACGCCAAAAATTGGTGAATATGACAAATATGCTATCGAATGGGGATATAGATGGTATGGTCCAAATGATAATGAGACTTTAAACCTAAATACTTTAATTACAAAACATCAGAATGATCCGATTTACTTTTACGGAGAACAACAGGAAACTATTGTTGATCCACGTTCTCAATCTGAAGATTTAGGAAATGATGCTGTAAAAGCGAGTGAATATGGCTTGAAAAACCTAAAACGTGTTGTCGATAATATTTTAAGCTGGACGTACGACAAAGATCAGTCGTATTATGAAACCGGAAAATTATACATCGGGACTATTGGTCAATGGCAGTTATACAATCGTCATGTGATGAACAATATTGGTGGTGTTTATTTAAACGAAACGGTTCATGGAGACAACAAACAAAGTTACGTTCCGGTTCCGGCAGCAATGCAGAAAAGAGCGACTGATTATTTAGCTAAAAATGTCATTACAATTCCGCAGTGGTTATTTTTTAATGACATTTTAGACAAAACCAATCCGTTGAAAGATTCTCCTCTTGGTCCTTACGAATATACGCCTTACACACTTTCGAGAGAATTGCAGTACAGCATCTTATACGATTTGTTTAGCGATGATCGTTTGCTTCGAATGACCGAAAACGAATTGTATCAGCGTAACAAAACCAAAGACCCTGTTTTTACCGTAAATGACTTGTTTAAAAAAATGCATCAAAGTGTTTTTGCGGGAACGATTCAGAATAAATCTTTGAGCATTTTGGAACGAATGACACAAAAGAATTATGTGGATGTTTTAATTGTTTCAACAAACAAATTATTTGAAAAAACAGATGCTAAAAAATTACTGGATATTCAGCAGACTTTAAATATGCCTCATTTGTGCAGTTATTTAGATGATGCTCATATGGCGAGGAACATTAATCAGTCTTCTTTAAAAAGAGTTACTGAAGTGACTTCTGATAAAAAAGGAGAACTAAATAAAATCCTTCAATTATTAAAAACTAAAAAAAGTACCGGAGATCAATCTACTCAAAACCATTACCGCGATTTGATACAACGAATCGATAAAGCCCTAAATAATACAACCTTTTAATACACAACAAAAAACATGACAAAAATTTTACAAGCCTTACTGCTGTTCCTTGCCATCGCAGGATACTCGCAGGAATCCCGAACCATTTCGGGGATAATTCAAGATGCGACAGATTCTTCGCCAATTCCAGGTGCATCCATCTTCGTTGAGAATAATTCTATTTCAAACAAAACTGCTATGGCAGGAATTATTCATAGTGAAGCTATTGGAACTACTTCAGATTTCGACGGTAAATTCACTTTGAAAGTTGCCAAAAATGTTACTGCTTTGAGAGTTACTTTCATGGGATACAAATCGTATACTTTGGAATTAGACGGTCAAAAAAATTATACCGTTAACTTAACATCTGAAACAGCAAAACTTCAGGAGGTTGTAGTTACAGGTTATCAAAAAATTGAAAAAAGAAAAGTTACCGGTGCAATTGCGAAAGTTGATATGGCTTCCATCCAACAAGCCGGAGTTGCCAGTGTTGACCAAATGTTATTAGGACAAGTGGCGGGGGTTGTTGTGACCACACCATCCGGAGCACCAGGAGCACCAGCTAAAATTAGAATTAGAGGTACTGCTTCACTTAATGGTTCTCAGGATCCTCTTTGGGTTTTGGATGGATTGCCATTAGAAGGTCGAGATGTTCCTACAAACTACGATAAAGACAACATAGATTTATTGGCAAATTATTCTATCGCAGGATTAAACCCTGATGATATTAAAGATATTACCATTCTAAAAGATGCTGCTGCAACTTCTATTTATGGTGCACGTGCTGCCAATGGAGTTATTGTAATTACCACTAAGAAAGGAAGAAGCGGTAAAATGGTAATCAATATCAACACTAACACTTTTATCACGCAAAGACCAGATTTCGATAAATTGAATTTAATGAACTCTAACCAAAAAGTTGATTTTGAACTTGGCATGGCTAGTCGTTCAGATTTAACATACAGAGATACTGGTGGACAGGTAGCTCGTATTTTAAATGGAGCTAATGAATTAAGCGCTTTCAGAACTGGCGGATTCTCTGCTTTGAGTCCAGCTACTCAAAATTCTATTAATGCTTTAAGAAACAATAATTTGAACTGGGGTAATTTAATTTACCAAAATGCAATCAATACACAGCATGGTTTAAGCATGTCTGGTGGAGGCGAAAAATCAGATTACTATTTCTCTGCAGGTTTTTATGATGAACAAGGAACTACTATTGGAACTGGTTTCAAACGTTACAATTTAACATTAAAAAACAACTACGAAATATCGGACAGATTTAAAGTTGGTGTTGGGCTTTTTGGTTCAGAATCTATAAAAAAATCTTACCTTACAGAAGCAAGTGGAAATACAAATCCTGCTAATTATTCAAGAAACGTAAATCCGTATCTTACGCCTTATAATGCTGACGGAAGTTACAATTACGACCAGGATATTACAGGATATTCTGACCGTTACGTTCCATATAATCTTTTTGAAGAAAGAGCAAACACCTCTTACGAGCTGAAAGCAAGAGCCATAAAAGCACTTTTGGATGCTGAATATAAAATTACAGATCATTTAAAAGCAAATAGTCAGCTTGGTCTTCAGTTGGACCAGACTTCTACTGATAAATTTGCTGGTCAAAACAGTTATTATACAAGAAGATACAAAGAAAAATCACGTTATTTTTCGAATGGTAATTTCAATTATTTCCTTCCGACAGGTGGTGTAATCGAAAATTCTAATAACGACTTTTTTCAATACAATTTAAAAACAACGCTTAATTACTCGAACAATTTTGCTGACAAGCACGAAGTTGAAATTATGGTTGGTAATGAGCTGAGAAGAAATTACCAAACAATTATAGAAACTAGAGGGTTCGGTTTTGATGAAAATACATTGACAACTCAGCAAATCGTTTTCCCAAATTCGGATTTTGCAAACAACCCTGAATACAGAACGTACCTGAAATCTCAAAATGAAAATGCTTTTGCTTCTTTCTTTGCAACTGCTTCTTACACATATAACAAAAAATATACTTTCTTTGGAAGTGCACGTTATGATGGTTCAGATTTATTTGGTGTAGACCCGAAATACAAATACTTGCCACTTTGGTCTGCTTCTGGAGCTTGGTTGGTTTCTCAGGAAAACTTCTTAAGAGACAGCAACGTTATTTCTAACTTAAGACTACGTGCTTCTTATGGTTTACAAGGAAATATCGACAAAAATACTTCTCCATTTGTTGTAGGAGAAAACAAAACTACAACTATTCTTCCAGGACAAACAGAACCTACAATTGTAGTGGTTAGTCCTCCGAACGAAAAATTGCGTTGGGAAAAAACTACGAATACAAACTTTGGTGCAGATCTTGGATTGTTTCATAACCGTATTAGCATTGTTGCTGATGTTTACGGAAGAAAAAGTACCGATTTATTAGGTAATAGAGCATTACCTCTAGAAAATGGTTTTGAATTTACAAACATGAACTGGGCGCAGGTAACCAACAAAGGTTTTGAACTTTCTATTGCAACAAGAAATATCGATCGTCCAAATTTTAAATGGACTACCAACTTCAATCTTGCACAAAACAAGAGTAATATTGACCGTATAGAAGTTCGTGATACTGATTATATGCCAAGCAGAGAAGGTCGTCCTGTAAATGCAGTTTTCGGATTTAAAACAAACGGAATCGACGAAAACGGAAATCCTTTATTCGTAAACAAAAAAGGAGAAACAGTAAACAGTCAGACTTTCTTTGGCTTATATGATTTATTTGCAGATTTCTTACCAGGAGAATTTTCGCAATCAAAATTATCTGCTGCAGAGTTTAGAGATTTATTCACTTATTTAGGAGATAGAGACCCTAAATTTACAGGAGGTATTACCAATACTTTCAAAGTGGGTAATTTTGATTTAGCAGTTGTGGCTTCATTTACTTTAGACCAAACTGTTGTAGAAACTCCACCTTACAACGGAGCTGAAGTAGACAGAGGACGAAATTATTCAAGTAGAATTTTAGATGCTTGGTCACCAACTAATACATCTTCTAACTTACCAGGAATTACAAGCATGACTTCTGGAACAGGAGATTCTTGGATGGCATACCAATGGTATTCTGGAGGAAACAATATTATAACTATGAATTATCTGGATACATGGGTTCGTAAAATGAGTTATATGAGACTGAACAGTATCCGTTTAGGTTATACACTTCCAAAAGCGTTTACAGATCACATTAATATTTCGAGTATTAGACTTAATGTTGAAGCAAGAAACTTATTTGTAATTAGTTCTGATTTCAAAGGTTACTTTGATCCTGAAACTTATGGAAATATTTATTCTCAGCCCGTTCCTAAGTCATTTACTGTAGGTTGTAATGTTACTTTTTAATACTATCAAAAGATGAAAAAATACTCAAAATATATATTGTTTTTTATCGCAGCGTTAACCATAAGCAGCTGTGATGATTATCTGGATGTAACACCTATTGGTAAAGTAATTCCGGAAACATTACCACAATTTCGTGCCGTTTTAACTACAGGATATTCTGCTTATCCACAACATAAATCATTGAGCGCAGTTCGTGCAGACGAGCTTACATTGAATGAATTCTTCGACGATTTTATCTATTTCAGAGATATTTACATTTGGAAAGATGCAAATCCCGATAAGATTACCACTTCTTTTCAATATCAAAATTTATATACTGTAATTTTTTACACGAATGTATTAATCAACGAAGCGTCTAAAAAAATAGAAGCTTCTGCAGAAAGAGATCAATTAATTGGAGAAGCTTATGCATTGAGAGCAATGGCTTATTTTGATTTGGTTAACCTTTTTGCAAAACCTTACAATGCAGCAACTGCAGCAAGCGACAAAGCAGTTCCTTTAGCATTAGAAATAGATTTAGAACAGGCGTTTATTCCAGAAAGTGTAGAAGTAATTTACAACCAAATTATTTCTGATACCAATGAAGCAGAGAAATTACTTAATGTAGCATCTCAGCCAAAAGGATTAAATTATCGTTTTTCAAAAGTTTCTTTATATAGTTTAGAAAGCCGTATTTACTTGTATCAAAAACAATGGCAAAAATCTCTTGAAGCTGCAAACAAAGCATTGGCAATCAAGAATGATTTAGTTGATTTAAATTCAACTAAAGTTTTAGCCAACAGATTTGATGGTGTAGAATCGATCTTAGCACTTGAAAATGTATTTAATAATAGTTTGAAATCAGTTTCATATGCTTCTCCTGATTTACTTTCGGCTTACAACAAAACAACAGATATACGTTACTCGCTTTACTTTTTAGCAAACGGAAGCCGTTTCAGAATTCAAAAAGGAGGAGAAGATGCTCAAAAATGTTCTTTTAGATCTTCTGAATTATATCTGACAAAAGCAGAAACTTTATTGGAGTTAAATAATATGGCCGATGCGAAAACGACTGTATTAGCTTTTATTGCAAAACGTTATACTCCTGCAGGTCTAAGCAACCTTACAGCTTCTGTTAACGCAATGAACGCTGCAGATTTAGCAACTTTTATCAGTGACGAAAGACGCCGTGAATTTGCTGCCGAAGGACACCGTTGGTTTGACTTGAGAAGAACTTCTCAAAAACAAATCATTCACACTGTAGATGGAGACGAATATACTTTGATACAAAATGATCCGCGTTATACGATTATCTATCCTGCAAACGCGAGATTGAACAATCCCAATCTATAATACCTATTTGTTTTTTAAGAAGGTCCGGTTTTTTTAAGCTGGACCTTTTTTTATTGGAAAAACTAATTACTGAATTATCTTTGCAAATAATTAGAGAAAACCAAATGTCTAAAAAATGAAAGTTGCAATCGTCGAAGACGAATATCTGGCGTCCAGTTATCTAAAATCCATTTTAGAACAGCAGGATATTTTACCAATTACAGAAATCAGTGTTCTAAAATCGGTAAAAGAAGCTGTTATTTTTTTTAGCGAAAACAAAGTCGATCTGGCTTTTATGGACATTCATTTGGGAGACGGAAAAAGTCTCGAAATTTTTGAAAAAACGATTATCGCCTGCCCTGTCATCTTTATTACGGCTTACGATTCTTACGCCATTTCTGTTTTCAAACATTTTACCATTGATTATCTTTTAAAACCCTTTGAAGAATCAGAATTATTGGAAGCGCTTCACAAATTCAAAAAAATTAAAGACAGCTTCAACAGCAATTCTACGCTTCAATCTTTAGTAGCAATAGAAAATCCCGAAAGCAGTAAAATACAGCGTCATTTCTTAGTTAATCACGGTTATAAACTAATTTCTGTCAGCGAAAGCGAAATCACTTATTTTGCCGCAACTGGGAAACATTTATTTATCTACTTAAAATCAGGAAACAGTTATTTATACAATAGTACGATAACCGATATCATAAACAGTTTAGATTCTTTCCATTTCTTTAAAATAAACAGAAAGTATATCGTTCATCGAAATAGTATTAAAGAAGTTGTGAAACATTCTCATCAGAAAGTAGAACTCATTTTGACTGTTCCATCTGTAGAAAACGATCCTATTTTTATCAGTAAAAAGGAAATCCACAACTTTAAAAACTGGCTCGATCAATAATTTAATCATTATTTAGCCATAATTTGATGTTAATTTCAAAATTAAAAAACTGCATATTTGATAATTTGTGATTTAAAATCCCACTAAAAACTGTCAAAAACACTTTAAAACGTTAAATTAGCGTTATAGAAATCATAAAATTGAGGTTTCACAATCAATGAGATAGCAAAAATTTTTCGTTTATTCTTTATCTTTGAGAGTATAGAAATCAAATGTAAAAGAATATGCCACACAATCGATTTTATCCGAATGAACAATTTAAAGAAATAGAAATAAACGCCTCATTACAACTTAAATATGCAATTTCAAACAGAGGAAGATTAATAAGCTTTACTGACGAAATTGAAAACGGCCGAATCTTAAAAGGCGGTTTAAGTGACGGATACCCAACTTTCCGTTTTAAGGTTAAAAAAGATGATAAAATCGTCAATAAATATCTTTTCTTATACAAGTTAGTTGCCCAGTATTTCATCCCAAAACAATCTGAAGACCAAACTTATGTATTGCACCTCGATTACAACCGAAGCAATGATGACATAAGTAACTTACGTTGGGCAACCAAACAGGAAATGATGGCGCACAGCCGTAAAAGTCCACGTGTAATTCAGGCCAAAAAGAACCTGATCGAACATAACCTAAAAGCAGACGGAAGAAAACTGACCACAACAAAAGTCATGTTAATCAAGAAAATATTAGCAAGACCGGAACAAAAAACACGTCTTAAAATGATCGCCAAACAATTCGGCGTAAGCGAAATGCAAATCAGAAGAATTGCCAGCGGTGAAAACTGGGGACACGTTAAGGTTTAAAATGTTTACAGTTTATAGTTTTTGGTTTATAGTTAAATACGCTTAATCTTTAACTTATAACGCTTTAACTTATATTTAGCCACAGATTATTTGGATTAAAAGGATTTTTAAAAAATCTGTGTTAATCTTTATAATCTGTGGCTTTTTTTTTAATTAAAAGCACTTCTCTCTATTCACTAAAGACTAAGAACTAAGGACTAAGGACTAATTACTAAGAACTAATTACTAAGAACTAATCATTAAATCACAAAAATCAATTCATAATTCACAATTTACAATTCACAATTCCTTCAGTTTCTGTGAAAAGGTCAAAATCTCCGACTTTAAAAACAAATTTTCGGGCGTTCATTTAAAATAAATCCTTAAATTCGCAAGCACAAATAACAAAAGAATAAATCGAAAGATGAGTTTCGGAATTGTAGAATTCATTTTTCGATAGTTAATACTAAAAGCAAAAAAAATGAAATACGACGTTATTGTTTTAGGAAGTGGTCCTGGCGGATATGTTACAGCAATTAGAGCTTCACAATTAGGCTTCAAAGTAGCTGTAGTTGAAAAAGAAAACCTTGGAGGTGTATGTTTAAACTGGGGATGTATCCCAACAAAAGCATTACTAAAATCAGCTCAGGTTTTTGATTACCTTAAACACGCTTCTGATTACGGATTGAAAGTTTCTGAATTCGATAAAGATTTCCCAGCTGTTGTTCAACGTAGCCGTGGTGTTGCAGAGGGAATGAGCAAAGGAGTTCAATTCTTAATGAAAAAAAATAAAATTGACGTTATCGAAGGTTTTGGAAAACTAAAACCAGGAAAAAAACTTGACGTTACAGATAAAGACAATAAAGTTACAGAATATAGCGCTGATCACATTATCATCGCAACTGGTGCTCGTTCTCGTGAGTTACCAAACTTACCTCAAGATGGTGTAAAAGTAATTGGATACCGTCAGGCAATGACATTGCCAACTCAGCCAAAATCTATGATCATTGTGGGTTCCGGAGCAATTGGAGTTGAGTTCGCTCACTTCTACAACTCAATGGGAACAGATGTTACTATCGTAGAATTTATGCCAAACGTAGTTCCTGTAGAAGACGAAGATATCTCAAAACAATTTGAGCGTTCTTTGAAAAAATCCGGAATTAAAGTAATGACAAACTCTTCTGTTGAACGTATCGATACATCAGGAGCTGGAGTTAAAGCGTTCGTTAAAACGGCAAAAGGAGAAGAAGTTTTAGAAGCTGATATCGTTCTTTCTGCTGTTGGAATCAAAACAAACATTGAAAACATCGGATTAGAAGAAGTTGGAATCGCGGTTGACAGAGATAAAATCTTAGTAAACGCTTACAACGCAACTAATATTCCAGGATACTACGCAATTGGAGACGTTACTCCAGGTCAGGCTTTAGCTCACGTGGCTTCTGCTGAAGGAATTAACTGTGTGGAGAAAATCAAAGGTCTTCACGTAGACCCAATCGATTACGGAAACGTTCCGGGTTGTACTTACGCAACTCCAGAAATCGCTTCTGTTGGTTTAACAGAAAAACAAGCAAAAGAAAAAGGTTACGAATTAAAAATTGGTAAATTCCCATTCTCAGCTTCTGGAAAAGCTAAAGCTGCCGGAAATGCTGACGGATTTGTAAAAGTAATTTTCGATGCTAAATACGGAGAATGGTTAGGATGCCACATGATTGGTGCTGGTGTTACAGATATGATTGCTGAGGCTGTTGTAGCTCGTAAACTGGAAACTACAGGTCATGAAATCCTTAAATCAATCCACCCTCACCCAACAATGAGCGAGGCTGTTATGGAAGCTGTAGCTGATGCTTACGGCGAAGTAATTCACTTGTAAAAATATACAATGTAAAGATTAATTATCTTTACGGAGTTATATATAATTTTCAATTTATAAAATCCGATTTGTTTTCACAAATCGGATTTTTTTATTCGCACAATTTTTGTCATTCCGATTTCTATGATAAAACCAAATCTTTTTGATAAGAGGTTTGTTTTTTTATTACCGCAAAAACCCGATGGATTATTTTATTTCTCACAGCATTTAAAACGCTCATTTTGTTTTTTCC
>NZ_JBHUOT010000017.1:0-80510 GCF_042686225.1 Flavobacterium notoginsengisoli | reverse complement strand
ATTATTATTTTAGCTCGGCAAGAAATTATTCAGGCTTAGAAAATGATTTAGAGATTATTTTGTTATACTTATTCTGAAACCTGCTAACTTTTGAGTTTCCCAACTTTGCGGGCACAGATTGCAAATCTGCGCTAACGAACGGTAAATATAAAAAACGTAAATTTTGTTTTAATGATTTGCTTTGTGTCTTACTGTTGTGGGCACGGATTGCAAATCCGCGCGATCGGGTTGCAAATCCGCGCTATCGGGGAATTTATAAAGAATGGGATGAAAATGGAAATTTATTAAGTGAGGTTGATTGTGGACCACAGCCTTAATAAATCCCGATAGCGCGGATTTATCCCGATCGCGCAGATTTATCTCGACAACGATAGCGCGGATTTACAATCCGTGCCCGCAAAGATTGGAAAGTACTCTTTGAAAAAAAATGTTCGCACAGATATATTTCAGCAAAGATAGCGCAGATTTGTAATCTGTGCCCGCAAAGTGACTCCTTCAAACCTCTACAAATAAAAAGTGAAATTTCCCCGATCGCGCAGATTTATCTCGGCAACGATAGCGCCCCCGCTGGCGCGAGCGTCTCGCTCGTGAACGCAAAGTTGTCTCGTCCTTAAAAAAGTTTACATATTTACACTTAGCCCTGTCTCGTCCTAAAATAGATTTATAAAAAACAACTCAAAGACAAAAAATCTTTGAGTTGTTTTAAATCAAAAGAGAAAGTTCTCTCTTAATTACCAAAAAATACATTTTTAAAAACTTTGGAAACTTAAGATCATAAGTTTCCCTACTCTACTATTGGCTCAATCCAAGTCAATAGTGAAACCTTATTTCTTTGTTATACAGCTCTGTAAAACAAAAGCTATTGTGACGCCACTAACACAATTTTTAAACATTCAGATAACTTGCACTCATCCAAAATCAAAAACTGTTTGCAAGTATCCATATCATAATATCTGAATGCATTACGGTAATCCCCTATAAGCCAATTAAAAGCCTTTAAATTTTATAAACCCGTAATAATTAATTAAAAATGAGTACAAATCACAACAGAATCAAAGTAGCAGATTTAGAAACAAATCAGCGAAACAAAATTTTAAAAACTAACCAAAATGGTGAATTAGAGTTTAGCGATGTAAGCGATCTTCAGACTGAAAACTACAATGGTTTAGATTACACTGAAGAAGGAAAAGCCTTAGATGCCAGGCAAGGAAAGGTGTTAAAGGATATGATTGAAAACAAAATAGTAAATCTTGCAACAGACGAAGAAACCCAAATCTCCACGCCTGTTGAAGAAGATAACAAAGTAATTTCTCGTTCAAAACTATTTAATTGGTGGGAATGGATAAAATCCAATGCTATAAATTTAAACAATAGTCTAACACTAAGTCCAGGAACTACAGAAACTGCTCCCCTAACAATTCCAAACGGAAACTTAACGTCTTATCCCAAAAATGGAGCAATAGAACGTGATGAAAATGGAAATTTACATCACACGCCTTTTTATACCAGAGAGAGATTGTTAGACACAAGAGATATTGCAGGTTTTTTAACAACTACTTTTAACACCTCCAACACTAAAACTATGTTTAGTGTTTTAGACAATGTAAATAGAACGACAGTAAGTAACATAACATTACCAGCTTCTGCATTAGGAAGTTATAGCGATGCTAATTATCTATTTAAAACATTCGATAAGTATCAAATTAAAAATAATGTAATTGGTGGGTCAATAGTACCAACTTCCGTTTCATTTGAAATGCACATAAAAGGATTGAATTGCAAATTTAATGGAGATGATTCCTTTAGATTGTACAGTGTTAATCGAACAGATATTAACACTGTATTTAGCATTCGAAATTATGAAATCCCAATTAATATTGCTAAAGCAAATAGCAATGGCAATTATTATTCCTTAATAAATTATTCCGAATTAGAATTCGATAATTTAGGCAATATAACTTCTGAATCAAATAGAGAAATAAACGTGCAAACTTTGGACTATTTTGATTCAAATGGCGTGGGTAACATGATGTTGTCTGATGCTAATATTGCCCTCGAAATTAGAATATCAACATTTTTTGCTGATTCCAACAACACAAATGGAGAAAATGCAATGTGCAACCATGTTTTCAGTAATTACTCATCACTCTTTTTAAAAATTTAAAACATAAGTTTCCCCTATTCTATCATTGTCTTTTTTTTAAGTCAGCGAAAAAACTTATTTCTTTTTTTAAGCTACCTATCTCTATAGAATAAACCCCAATTGTGACGCCACTAACACAATTTTTAAACATTCAAATAACTTGCAATCATCCAAAATCAAAAACTGTTTGTAAGTATCCATATATCTGAATGTATTACGGTAATCCCCTATAAGCCAATTAAAAGCCTGTAAATTTTATAAACCCGTAATAATTAATTAAAAATGAGTACAAATCACAACAGAATCAAAGTAGCAGATTTAGAAACAAATCAGCGAAACAAAATTTTAAAAACTAACCAAAATGGTGAATTAGAGTTTAGCGATGTAAGCGATCTTCAACTTGAAACTTATAATGAACTTGACTGTACAGAGGAAGGCAAAGCCTTAGATGCCAGACAAGGAAAGGTATTAAAGGAGATGATGGATAATGACTACATGAAATTGTCTGGGAATCAAACTTTTTCCGGAGTAAAAACGACAACGAATACTTCTTATCCTCAAAATGCCGGATTAGTAATTAGAAATACTTTTACTAATAGTAATGTAAAGAATATCATTTTATCTTCAAATTCAGGAACTGGATTATTCTGTGACAATACAGACGGAACAGGCGTTTTCTCCCAGACCACATCAGGATCTGCAGGACATTTTTATTGTAATGGCAATGGAAAGGCACTATATGTACATTCGTTAAACTCTCCAGATAGAACTGCAACTATTATTGGTAACACAGATAATGACAATCTTTATATCACAAACAAAGGAGCCGGAGCCAATGTAAAATCAATCTCTACTGGAACAGGTTTGGTGTTTGCTGGAAACAATGGATATGGCAATACTTCTACTATTAGCAAAGACGGGGATATAAAAGCAAAATCCATGGAATTAGGCGCTGGAACGAATCAAAAACCATCTCTAATACTTCCTAATGGCACTTTAACTTCCAATAAACAAAATGGAGCAATTGAACGTGATGAAAATGGTCAATTATGGGAAACTCATTCTGGAGTAAGATCTAAATTAATTACAACTGCAGATGGTTTAATTACTCTTGCTTATAAATCTGCATACGCATTCCAAACCTATTCATCAGGAAAAATAACGGATAATAAAATTCAAGCTACAAATCCAATTCCTATTGGGAAAATTGGGAATAAGTCTGTCCTAAAACTAAATGCAGTAAATGATATTTATTGTTCCATATGGGATGATGGAATTCAACCAATACAATCAAAAATTGAGGTTTTCTTAAAAATAGAAAATGGTTTATTTTCTGAAGAAACAGATGGCAATAATGCTTTCAAAGAAATTAAAATGATAGAGTACTCAGGAAGCAATATTTCTGGAGTAAAAAACTATCAAAATATGTTTATTACTGATACTCAAAACGGAGAAATTTTATCATCAGATTACTCATATTTAATTTACACTTTACAAAGTGAAATTGATGGGGAATTAACCAATAAAAGCAAAACAGTTTTTTTACGTGATATTTCAAATACAAGAGCTTATGGCGCTTCAGAAGGTTCTTTTTCTTTTATAGTCAAAAACACTATTGAGTACGAAGATGCAACAAACCTCAATAATCAAAATTGCACTTCATTTTTAATTAATACAAACTATACATTTTACTTGGAAAATATTACAGAGTATTAAACAGATAAATCCTAAAAAATAAACATTTACCATCTAAGATACTGAAAATAGAGTTTTTTATGATCTTTTAAAGTATGTACTATGAAGCTTAATAAGAGGAACTTCTAATTTGAAAAGTTCCTCTTATTAATAGATTAACTAAAAAAATCCCAGAAAAATTGTTCTCAAAACTAAAATTAAACCTAAAAATGTACTAATAGCTTGAATTAAAAATCAAAGCTTTTGAAAAATCCTAATTCAGAATAATTATTATCTATACTGCCCTCTTTCACAAAAAAACAGTTCAATATCCCATCCACTCTCCTTACAACCCTGTAAAGCCTTAGAACATCAATGTTAAACCACTAAGCAGCTGTTTCTTAAACCCTTATTTTAAGCTGACCTTTACATTATAAAAAAAGGAAACACTTAAAAAAACTTCAGATTCACCCCTTATTTAAAGCATTCTTTAAATTCAAAAAAACAAGATAGACGCAGCCCAAATTAATCATTTGAAAGCCTAGTCTGTTTTATAAACATTCCGGATTTAATCATGCAAAAAACACGAACAAAAATTAAAGTCAAAAACAAATTAGAATATGCCAACTAATCCAATTCCTGCGGTTCCAATTCCTACAGCAAGATACTATCCCCGATTATCGGAGATTATTACTGTAGACGATTTACCAGAATTTTTATCGTTTGTTGAAGATGGTATGAATGCCATTTTTGAAAAAATACATTACAAAAATTTACAATACTCAAAAGGATATCGCGGCGATTCTGCCTTTTATAGTCTTGATATTGTATCAAGCGAAAAACTCGCTATTCCATTACCGTTTAATCTTGGACTTGTCCTTAACCCGGACCTGGATGGAAATTCTTCGATTTCCTCTTTTCCGATCACTTTAGAATATCAGTGGGAAATTTTAGCTTTCTTAAAAACTTTTAGCTCCAGCAGTTTCTCTTTCTCTATGGAGGACTTTTATTCTCTGGGTCTTCAGGTTTTTCGCATCAGCGAAGAACAGGTTATAGCCCATATGATGAACATTTTTGTGGAAGCTGAAGAAGGAAAAACAAAATACGAACAGCTTTTATTTGATATTAATACGCTTCAAAATACTGATCTGGAATTTCCTGAAGGAACTGAACAATCTATCAGCGCTATTATTAACCTTATCAATACTAGCACCGTAATTACAAAATCGATTCCAGCACTTTTATTTGCTTCTTATATCGTCCAAGATGATTTAGCAGCTACTAAAAGTAAACTTCAGGAATTTTACAACATTGTAGTTCCAGACGGAATCGAAGCTCACATCAAAAGAATCATTACGCCAAAAGCCAAAGCTACTTTAGCTTTAAGCGCTGGAATCGAATTTCCAAGAAACATTTTAAAACCAGTCCAACCTAATGGTTCTGATTATGGTAATGGAACTGAAAAATCAATATTTAAATTCGCTCAGGCACAATTATATGCCGACACCGAAGAAGGTATTGGTTATCAATTAGAATTAGGCGGAACGCTAAAACCAGATTATGCCATGATTGGCAATACAGGTTTACTGCTTCAGTTAGATACTTTAAAAGTAGATTTAAGCAAGAAAACCAATATTCCAGAAGCCGATGCAGACGGTCGTCCAAATGATTTTGTCGGCGTTTATGCTCGTGCTGTTTCGGTAACTCTTCCATCGAAATGGTTTAATGAAATCCCCGAAACTCCAGGAAGCACTACTCCAACATTAAAACTAGGTGCTTCAGATTTATTAGTAGGTTCTGGTGGGCTTTCCGGTAATATTTATTTGGAAACAGTTCCAAGTAAAAATGGTGCTTTTAGTTATTTCAACGATAAATTCAATTTTAATTATCCAGTTACCATGTTCGAAAAGGACGACAATGGTGTGGCCAATAAAAAAGAAATTGCAGATTACGCCTCTTTACTTGCCTTCTTACAGGAATTAAACAGCAAAAATTTGCCTTATGCTTTTGATTATCCGTTATCGTTAACGACACTTTCTGGAATAGTTTCAACAACTGTTGATCCTTCTACAACTTATATTTTTACGGAAGCCAAAGATTATCAAGCCTTTTTAGCAACCTTGTATGATAATACACTTTGGAGAACGATTGGTCAAAAAGATAAAGGCTTCAAGGTTGGCTTTAACAAATTTGATATTTCATTTAAGCAGAACAAAGTAATTGGTTCAAATATCAAAGGGAAATTAGAAATTGACAAATTCAAAATTAAAAGAGAAAAACTACCTGATTTACCTTTTACGGCATTGGTCGAAGGTCACTTGCAGGACAATGGCGATTTTAATCTTACGGCTTCTTTCTCTAAAGAAAACGAACCGCAAGCGAACCTATTTGATCTTGTAAAATTCGATTTTCATAGTGTTGAGCTAGGAAAACAAGATAACGACTATTATTTAGGAACTTCCTGCACTGTTTCTTTTGATAAAGATACTCTAATAGGAGGTTTGTTTAAAGGACAAAGCTTTGAAGTTGAAAAACTGCGCGTTTACAGTGACGGAAATATTGAGGTTGAAGGCGGATCTATTCCAATTCCTATTAGTCTTTCTATAAATCTTGGACCAGTTCAAATGGGTGTAACCAATATTAACTTTGGTTCTACGCAGATTAACGGTCGTAAATATAATTTCTGGGGATTTGATGGAGCTATAAGCGTTAATCCACTTGGAGTTGATGCTCGTGGAGAAGGAATAAAATTTTATTACTCTACTGATCAGAACGCAGAAAACGGACTTAAGAAAGATTCTTTCTTAAGAATCCAAACTATTGAAGTTGATTTAATTATTCCGGGAACTGCTACACAATCATCTGCAATGGCAGTTATTCATGGTATGATTTCGCTTCCTGAACCAGGAAAATCTAAGGAATTTATGGGCGAAGTAGGTCTAAAACTTCCAAAAGCCAAAATTTCAGGAAGTGTTGGGATGCGATTTATGCCAAAATATCCAGCCTTTTTAATTGATGCCACTATTGATCTGCCCGTTCCTATTCCTTTAGGATTTCTTGCTATTAATGCTTTTAGAGGATTATTAGGGTTTAGATATGTGGCAACCAAAGAAGCTGTAGGGTTAGCAAAGGACAAGTCTTGGTATGATTATTACAAATATCCGAAGCCTGGAATTAATATTAGAAAATTCAGCGGGCCACCAACATCTATGCAGTACGACGCACCTTTCTCTATTGGAGCTGGTGCTACTTTTGGAACTGTGGCAGACGGCGGGCATATCTTGTCTTTAAGAGCGATGCTTTTATTGTCACTTCCTACTCTATTTTACATTGAAGCTGGACTTAATATTATTGCTGGAAGATTAGGTCTTATTGAAGATGACCCAAGCAATCCGCCATTTTTTGCTATGGTTGCCTTTGGCGATGATTCGTTAGAATTGGCAGCGGGAGCAGATTTCAGTATTCCGAAAGACAGCGGACAAATTTTTAAACTTCATGCTCTATTAGAAGCTGGATTCTTCTTTAAAAACCAGAAACCCTGGTACGTAAATCTTGGTTCTAAGAAAGATCCTATCGAAGCCCGAATTTTAACCTTGTTTACTGCCAAAGCTTTTATCATGCTTTCGGCGCAGGGAATCGAAGCCGGAGCAAGATTAGACTTTAAGCTGCAACAGAGTTTTGGCCCTGCCAAAGTCAAATTATGGGCGTATTTAGAATTAGGAGGAAAAATTTCGTTCAAGCGTCCGCAGATGGGAGGTTATATTACTGCCGGTGGAGGTATTCAAATTAAACTTTGGATCATTAATGTCGAAATTGTGCTGGACACTATTTTCTCTGTAGAATCTTTTAAACCTTTCTTGATCTATGCTAAGCTTGAATTGAGTGTTCGGGTAAAAATTGGTTTTGTAAGAGTTCGTAAAAACTTTAAAGTAGAGTTGCAATGGGATATCAACCGAATCGTTGATCGTACGCCTTACAGTCCGCTTCCTAAAGGAACAGACGGAGATGGCGAAGATAATAGAACTTTAGAAAATGTCAAAGGGGTTCACATGCTTACCAATGAAGCTTTTGCTCTAAATTATTTCAAATCTGAAGGAGAACAAGATTATGACGAAAATCAATTTGATGATAAAGGAATGCCTTTAGCAACTCTGATCAGTCAAGTGATTCCATTGGATACTTACATTGATATTAAAATGGCAAAAGGATTATTACCTGACAATTCTTTATCTAAGAAAATTGGAGGCTACACTGGCGATGCTAAAAATTACACTGATATGATGCCTCCAATTGAAAAAATTGCCGGCAGATCTTTACGTCAGGTAAAACATAAATATGAAATCAAATCCATCGATTTAAAATCATGGAACGGTTCTAATTGGGAAGATTATCATCCGTTTGAAGCTGTTGTAAAAAATGAAGAAAGAACTCCTGCTTTACAGAATCTACCTTGGGCGCAATGGCAGAAAGCAATTGACCAATATGATAGTATTCGTGTTTTAGCGACAGATCCGTTTTCATTTTTAAGTAAGGGAGAACCTGGATGGCAGGTACCGGAACAATTTGGAATTACTCCATCAAAATTATTCTGTAAATCCCTTGAAATCAAAAAAGAACATACCGATTTCCTTAATAAAAAACTTGGACAGCGTTATTATGTTCCAACGCAATATGAAGCAGATAAAATTAGCGGATTGTTCTTTAAACTAATTGGAGAGGCTCCTGAAACTATAGAAAATAATAAAACAGAAGGCGGCGATTTTATGAGCATTACTGGAGAAGTAAATCCGCATAAGTACAGTAAATCATTAGCATTCAAAAACTATAATGAATTAGAGGTTATTTTCCCTCAATCGGCTATTGAACCTGAGTTTCAATTGACCACTCAGGCTAAAACAGTCAAAATTAAAGCATTCACATCGGTTCTCAAAAATGATACAGACAAGTTTACTGTTTACGAACCTGTTGCTATAGGAAAAACGGACAGTGGACCTTTTTCTGAAGAATTGGTTTATACTAAAGCCGAATTACTGCAAACCATAACATTATTTAGTAAAGAAACAGAACCAAGCTTAAAAACTAAAATCGATAAAATTGTAATTACTCCTGTTGCCGCAAATGCTGCACGTATTAAAGAAACCAGAGATAAAATTGCAGCATTATTTGATGATACCTATACAAGTGCTAATGGAGATTTTACAATGTCTGGCCCTAGTGACATTGATGAATATGATTTGCTAATTGCCCAATTAAATGAACTAAAAGCTAATGCTGGAAATGAAAATGCACAAGCAGAAAATCCAAATCAATTAACTTTTACGCATTATTACGGCTATAAAGGGAAAAATCTATATGCTTTTGATCAAGTAATCAAATACAACGATACGTACCTTATTTCTTTCCATCCAAAGGCAGAAACAACAGTATTGCTGCAGGTTGATTTAAATGGAAATATTTTAAGAGAGCGTTTGTTAAATGGAGTTGTTACTTCTATGCAGGTTGTAAATGGCACTTTAGTGTTAACTCAAGCTTTAAAAGCAAACCAATGTAAAGGAATTGGAAAAGCAATTGTTGATCTTGATTTGATTGTTGGCTGTGAATCTCCAATTGAGGCAATGGCTATTATTGAACTTGATGAAGAATTAAACCTAAACTCTGGTAATCAGTATCTGAACAATTATTCTTTAGAGTTTAATAAAGTATTTTCTCTAGCAGGAAACGAATTACTTTGGATCAATGCTTTAGAAAATGAAACTCAAATAAATTGGGTTGATGGAACCGATCGTTCTCTTGTAAAGCGTGTTAAAGTTAATGGAAGTGCTATTAAAGTTCTTCAGCATAACAATACTGAATTCAGTTTAATTACAAAAGACAAAAAAGTGATTCGTTTTAACGTTAATCTGAGCACGAAAGCAATTGCTGTAATGAACACAAAAGTACTTTCTGATGTTGCTATAACTGAAATTATTGATGCTGTAATTGCGAATGGAAAAATTCTAATCACTGTCAAGTTTTCTGACGAAAAATTCGGCTTAGCTCAAATTGATGGCAACACATTGAATATTATAAAACAAGATGTTGTTTTTGATTCTGCAATTTATTTATCTAACAATGCTTTAGCTAACAACTCAATTATTGCTTATAACGAAGATTATTTATTTGTATTTACTGAAACACTAGAACTGAACAGATTAGTTAGAAGAGCAAATCCAATAGAAAATGCTTCGATTATTCATATTCAAAATGAACCTTCTGAAAATGAAATTGCGATGCTTTCGTCTAAACCAAATGAAAAAGGAGTTTATTTCTCTTTGTTCAACAATCAGTTTGACAACTGTTCTTTATATGCTGCTGAAAATGTTACGCTGACTTCTTCTGTTTCAGCCTTAACTTCTGAAACAACAACTGTTACAACACTTTCTTTAAATGCTAAAGTGAATTACAACAGAGGAACTAAAAATTCTAAATTAATTACGGTTAATGATACTATTTGTTCAAATGGCTACTCTGAAGAAGATCCGGAATTAGATTACGTAACTAGTATTCAAAGTGTCGAATGGTTAAGTAAAGAAAGTTATTTCCACAATACCACCATTCCTAGTGAAACTGCCGTAAACGAAAACCGTGAAGCTATGACAGCTGCCATACAAAATACGGTACAGCCTATTTGGAGACCAAATACCACCTATTGTTTGAAATTTAGTTTAACAGATACGGTAGATGATAAAAAGGTAAATACATTTAATTATTTCTATGGATTTAAAACTTTAGGACCTGTTGGACATTTCCCTGTTCCAGATCCTGTAACACCAGAAGGTCAGCAGCCACCGACGAAAAATGAACTGACAGAGTTATCCAAATCGCCTCTTACTTCGTTAAGACAGTATTTAGATTACAACCGTTCTTACCCAAATGCCGATGGAAGTTTACTGCAGTCTAAACCTGTTTTCTACGGACACGATGATTGTAAAATCTCCATGTTTTTTACAAGTCCTTATGTCTATCATATGTTTAAAGGCTGGCCAAAGTATGGAGATCATAGACTTGAAATCAACGGTTCTCTAAATCTGATTATCAAAGATCCTCTTAATGATATGCTTATAAAATATCCGCTTCCAGAAGAGACAGAAGAAATCAAAATAGATTATCCAAGAGCAATAGAAGTTGATAATGATGAAAAATGGAAAAGCGATAATGATCCGAGAATTCCACTTGGTATTCAGGTGGTGAATAATTTTATTAATTCTCATCCGCAAATGGGATGTGGTGTTCTTTTAGGAGATCCTTTAAAACCGAAATCGTATAAATATGAAGTCAATCTGACCGATTTAAAACCTTCTAAATTATATACCATTTTAGCCAATAATTATTATGATGTCAACCAAAATAAGAAAGTCGATCCAGGAGAAAATGTCTTAGTACATCAATACGGCTTCCAAACTTCCCGTTACAAAAGTTTTGAAGAACAGATTCAAAGTTATACAACGGATCAAGATGCAAATACTAAAGCATTGTTTGATGTGAAAGTAAATGCTACTTCAGAACAAATTGATGCTTTGCATGATGTGATTGTAGGGAATGCAAATGATTTAAGTGATTCGATGACTTTAAAATATCAGCATGCTTTTGACCGTGCCATTGAAGGAATCTTAAAACTGTCTCCTCTTGACCCTGCTCAAAGTACGGAGGTAAATAAAATTATTGACAGCAATACGAACAAAGTCATAGCACTTTTAGTTCGTAATCCGGAGCCATTCAATATTCCGAAAATACCATTGAAAGAAATTCAGGATACTATTTCTGTAGTGACTGTCACTTTAGACGAAAATCAAAAGAAAGTTTATACCAAAAAATTGGATTACAAAGTATTACACTCTAAAGATTACGCGCAAGCTTTGATAATGCATGATGATAAATTCATTTCAGAAAACAGTCTGGAAATCTTATTTGATTACAGGATGTGGAATAATGACGAAATCGCTGTAAATGAAACTAGACCGCTGACTTCGTCTCTTAACAAACAAGATATAACAGTACAACTGCAACCAGAATTAGAAAATACAAATCTTTAAAAAACAATAAAAAATGAGTTCTATAAATCTTCAGGAAAATCAACTCTCAGGCTGTGAAACTTATATCGCAATTGTAGTAGATGAATCGGGTTCTATTGATCCTACAGAAGCACAGCAAATTAAAAGCGGGCTGACTTCCTTTATCAATTCGCAAACTCAAAGCAACATTACGCTATCTTTGATTGGAATGTCTCCTAGTGATGCGAATTTAAGATCGGATCATATTATTGAAAAAAGAATTTCAAGCAACAGTTCGGAATTTTTAACCTGGATTACTAATTTCAAACGAACTACTGCACCTGTTCCAGATCTAAACTCTGATTATTGGGCTTCTGGTTTAGAAGTAGTAAATGGTCTCTCTGTAACTCCAGATATCATAATTGTAATAACTGATGGTTCACAAGTCAATGAATTAAGTACGCTTTCAAATCGTTATAAAATTCTAAATCAAAAATCACATATTTTTATATATGGTGTTGCTGGTACTTCATATGGTATTGCTCCATACACATTTGTAAATTTACAAACTAATTTAGAAAATGTTTTAGAAAGAGATCCAATCTTAAAAACAAATCAAAATTCCTTACTTTCATCCGATTATCTTGAAGTAAATGATTTTACTCAATTAAATAATCAGCTTGCACAATTAACAACAGAATTGGCCACAGCAAATATTGGCTGTGTGGCAAATGTAAATATCCTTGAAAACAAAATAGAATATCCAGTATTTAAAGCTGGAAGCTATATCAACACTGATGCTGGAAGTTTAGTTCTCAAAAACAAAAGCCGTATTCCGCTTACCCTGGACGCTGATACAAAAATTCATAGCGAAGTGGCTGTCGAAGGCTTAAGTTTTATGATCAAAAATACGGTTACTATCGAAGCGGGTACAGAACTTGAAGTTCCTCTTTATGTAAAAGGCACACCAGCAAATTCTGGAAGTTTTTCTAAGTTAATTGCTATTAGTAATGTTAATAATACTAGTCAGTTTAAACTTAATTTAAATATAGAAAATAGATCTTCAAGCTGCGAAACTTACATAGCAATTGTAGTCGATGAATCGGGTTCTATAAGCACCGACGAAGCACAGCAGATTAGAGAAGGACTAACTTCATTTATCGATGCTCAGGCACAAAGCAAAATCACACTTTCACTAATCGGAATGTCTAACAGCGATACTGCTGTTAGACCCGATGATGTGATTCAGAAAAAAATCTCAACTAATTCGCAAGATTTCAAAGACTGGATCAATTTATTTGGTAATGGAAGAGCCTATATACAATCTGATTATTGGGCTTCAGGTTTAAATGTAGCTAAAAATTTAACCGTTACTCCAGATATTGTATTTGTTATTACTGATGGTCTTCAGGTAAATAACTCCGAACTATTAAAAGGGCTGTTTACCGATTTAAATGAACGTTCTAAAGTTTTTGTATACGGTGTAACCAGTTCTGCAGAGACCGCAGAGGAATTAACCGTTCCGCTAAACACTTTTTTAAGCAGAACCCCTATAGTCAAAGAGAATACAAGTACAGCACTTAATTCAGATTACATTAGAGTTTCCGATTTTAATACTTTAGGAAATGAATTAAACCAGTTAGCAACTAATTTATCTGATGCTCAGATTGGATGTATTTCGAATGTAAGCATTATCGAAGATAAAATAACTTATCCTGTTTTAAAGAAAGGTATATCAGTAGATCAGCCAGCAGGAACTTTAGTCTTAAAAAACAAAAGCAGAGTGCCTCTTTCTTTAAGCTCAGGCATAAAAATTCATAGCATCGGCAGTTTGAACGGTTTAGTTTTTAAACTAAAAAATGCAGTTACAATTCCAGGTTCAGGCCAAATTGAAGCTGCTATTCAAATTGAAGGAAAACCATTGGATCTAGGTAGTTTCTCTACTCCTGTTTTTTTAGATAACATCAATAATCCTTTCGATTTTAACATCAATTTTAATGTAGTTCGAGACTCTCCTACCATTGATATAACTTCAGGAAAAACGAATCTGCAGTCGACTTATTTACAAATTGCGGCAGCAGGTTCAAAGGGAATTGACAGTACAAGAGGAATTCATCTTCGCTGGATGCTGGCTGGAAAATTGGGAGAAAAACATCTTCCAAAAGGAAATTTATATGAAGGTACAGCATCTAATTTTAATAAACCAGACGATTTTGTCAAAGTCTATAGGGCTCCTTACACTAAAGTAAATTATACTTTAAATTTAAATGCACAGCCACAATTGGTTGACAACGATAATGCCTTGTGGATTTATAAAACAGCTGATTCGAAAAGAGCAATCTATGTTCATTTTAAGAATAAAGATAAATATGCTGCAATAAGACTTTCGATTAATCCGAGAACAAATCCAGCTGCTTTCATTCAAGAATACGGAAACAATCTGATTGAAATTGAAAACAAAAATGAATTGTTTTTTGCTGCAGAATTGAATTTTACTTCTGTTACAAATTACAGCACATTGAAAATAGAAACATTGTCCGTTTCTGAAAATAACATTACGGCTCTTAAAAGAGTTACAAATCGTAAAACTTATTCAGCCACACAATTAAGCAATGTTCGTTTAGTTGCAGAAAACGGAAGAAGTATTCGATTGAAAGCCAATAACTGTCTTTTAAGCTCTATAAATTTTGAGTTTTATTCAGACTTTATTACAAAGGCAAATACAGATGGAAATTGGAATTTAAAAGGAAAATATAGTTTAGAAACCAATGATCTAAAAGTTTTTGAACAGCTGGAGCCAAGAGTAAATGCCGTACATGGAAAATGGCTGCGATACACCGATGGCGAATATGTAAATATTGCCAACTATAAAGACAAATGGAACAGAACAACCAATATACAAGACAAGAGTGATAAAAATATCAAGCAAATTGTTGAGAAGTACATTGAATTAAGCGAAAAATCATTTAATCCAACAGCTTTAGAACCAATTAATTTTGGAGATCTTGACGCTGCCAAAACTCCTGAAGAGATTGAAGAAGAACAATTGGATGATGAAAACCTAAACACAATATCTAATCTGGATTTACTGAACATTGCTGCCAACGATTATCACATTGCACGTATGTTAGGTTTAGGCTGCATTGATATTGATGACGAAGTTTTTTCGGGAGACTATGTTTATTTAACAGAATATACTACGCTTGGAGATTTAGGCGATGGTTTGGGAGCTCGTGAAGTACAGCATCTCTCTATGAGTATTCCAACTTCTTTAAATACAGAACGTTATTCGCTTCCTATTCAATTAAACGACATTGTACCTGGATTAAATGTAAGTTCTGATGAAAATCAAACTGCTCCAATTACAGATCCTAATGGCTATAGTTTTGATGGAAAGAAAAGATATGTAAGTCTGTTTATGGAAGATGTCATGGATTATGATATTAATACTGAGTTCTTTAAATCGTCAGCCGAATATGATGGAAGTTCCTTTACATTCCCCGTTTATCTAGGTGTTAATTTTAAACTAAACGATGAAGAAGGCTGGCGAAAACCATCGCTGTCTCATGATTTAGATTATCGTAATGTCAACAAAAAACTTGAACCCGGATCTTATGAAGCAGTTCCAATTATAATTCCCGAATCTGGAAAATCCATTTTAAATATCCGTCAGGAAGCAACGGGCAATAATACCTATAACTATCAAGGATACGGAATCAACATTTTCTCAAGAGCTTCGACAGGAAGACAAATAAGTATTGAATCCGAAATAAAACCGGCAAACAATTTAATGCCGCCAGGCAATATTAATGCTCTTTTAATTACAGAAGAAAATCCATTAATGTTTACTTCAGAATCAGAGCAAATACGTTTGTCAAACATTACTGGAGATGATCAAACCTTAGTCCGACTTTTGTTTGATTATTACTCAGCTCAAGAATTAATGAGTTATACTGTTCCTGAAGGCATGTCAATTGATGAAGCAACAAATGAAAATAGTATTTATCCTGATAGTGAAGAAATATTGGCTGATCATTTTAAACTGTATTACAAAGATGGACTTCCTGAAGTAGAATACGGAGAAATTGCCGGCGAAATCGATAATAAATCTGACATTCTTACGGCAACTGTTACCATAAAAGAGTATAAAATTCTTAGTAGCGGAGAAGAAGTAAAAATCTCTTTAACAGAAGAGAATAAAAAACGTTTTACTGGAGGAATTTTAACCATTGGAGATGAAAATTATCTCATTCAAGACATCGAAGTTTTTAGTAAATCTGGAGATTCGGATAAATTTGACTATGCAAAAATAAAAGTATTAAAAAAAGAAGTGAGTGACAGTGCTCATGCTGATGGAGAAGCCACAATCGATTCTGATCAAATTAAACCTATTGAAATTCCTGAAAGCAAATTATGTACACTGGTGCAAAACATGCAGACAGCCTGCAACTGGCATAAGCCAAACATCAATTTTAAAGTTGATTATCCAGCTGAATTCAATAAGATCTATCGAGAAGTTATTCAGCCAGAAAGTGAAAATTCAAGTGATTTGCAGGTAGAAAAAACTAGAGGAATCTGGAAAGATGCCGTAATCGAAAGAGTTTTAGAGAAAACTTTTGAAATGAATGCAGATGGTAGCTATAAAGTAGATGAGGAGGGCAATCCGATCAAATTAGAAAATCAAGAAAAACATTTGGGCCTTTACAAACTTACTTTTCCTGGTTATAATTTGCCTCAGCATCCGCAGTTTAAATCTGGAAGTGAAAATTCTGTAGAATGGTTTAATGGAATTGTTCGATTGTTTACTAAAAGTTCTTATAAGGAAGGAAGCACTATTCCAGTAAAATCAAGAAAAGAATTTAAAGTAGTTCGAACAGAAAAAGAAGATGTTACCGGCAATTTAGTGTTGATTATCAATGATCCTGATTTTAAATTAGGTGATTATGTTAATCAAATAATGGATGAAAAGCATGATGAGATTATTGTTGGATCTCGAATGGTAAACTATTATCCAAGTTATAGAGTGTATTTGTATGCCGATCAAGCTTCTGGAATTACAAAAGAAAACATTCAGCCACGAGCAAATGAAAGTACACACTATTCTATTTTCGGAATCAGTTCACATGCGGTTCGACCAACATTCGAATACAAATCAAAGATTAGTATTCCTTGTCCAATGTATGCGGTTAAAATTGAAAAGCCTGAAAGACCAGAGAAAATAGAAAACGATAGTTTATATGCTACCAGACCTGATTTTTACAATCGTTCGACTTTTACTTTTACAACTACATACAATAAAGATCGTAAACCTTATGGTGCTTTGCATTACAGAGCCAGCGAACAAGACTTTTTAAATCTTTTGTATGAACCGGCAACAGTAAAAACAATTCGCGAAGAATTGAGAAAATTGGGTGGCAACGATGAAATTCAATTTAAGGCGAGATGGGACGATTTTTTAAATTTTAATGAGCTGGCAGAAAGAGGTAATTATAACGCTTATCCAGAAAATCAAACTGAAGCAAGTTATCAATTTCCAATGCCAGATAATGAAGAATTTAAAAATTTAATTAACGATTTTATTAAATGGCATAATGCGGCACAAACGCTGCCAGAGATGAAAGAAGTTGAAATTGATTCGATAACATCACTAAATCAAGTAATAATTTCAAAAGGAGTTGAAAACCCTGTTTTAGCAATACATTTTATCGAAGAAGCAATACAATCTGCCTTTGTTCCTTTAATTGAAGTTCCTGTCGTTTATGAGTATATAAAAGGAAGTGATTACATTCCAACAAACAAAAAGCAAACCATTAAAGACAAAAATGGTCATGCCCTAAAACCAACAGATCCAGATTTTGACATTGCCCCAATGATGAAAATTGTTGATGAAGTTAAAAATATAACTCAGTTTACTGATTTCAATTTAGATGGAAATTCACAGAATGTTTATTTCTACGCGGTACGTGAAATGGACATTAAAATGAATTTCAGTCCGTTTAGTGATTTCTTAGGGCCAGTAAAACTAGTCGCGTCAAGTCCGCCTCAAACTCCTGAGATCAAAAGAATTATGCCAATTCTCGAAAATCAGGTTTTAGGAATTAAACCTTCAATTCAGTTTGAAATCAATGCTTATCAGCCAGAATACAAAATTGGCAAAATCAATATCTACCGTGCCGATTCTATGCTCAATGCCCAATCGATACGAACGATGACATTAGCAAAGGAAATTTTAATTGATGAAGATACTTTATCGAATGAATTTGATAATGTTTGGACGGTTTATGATGATTTTAAAGATCTAGAATCTGTTCCTTTTAGCGATGGACTTTTTTATCGAATTACTGTTTCAAGAAAAATAGAATATGCAGATCCTGATTCAACAAAAGATAGTCCTGTTATTGATTATGCACCATCGCAGCCATCAAAAATTACAGCGACTGTAATCACTGACAATGTTTCTCCAGAATCTCCGGTATTAGAAGCATCGGCCAATGTTACTGGGGCAAATGAAGAGATCTTAGAACCAGTTGTTTTCAATTGGAAAAAAACGACTCATAATGGTAAGTATCATCTTTACAAAATGAATAATAAAGGTAACTGGGAGAAAATTCATGAAAAAGTTTCAAATGAGCAAAACATTATGCTGCCTTTACAAGAAACTAAACTACAAGTAGATGAATTGGTTACTAAAAATGAAGATGGCTCAAGAATCTACCATCATTTCAAAGTGCTTTCTGAAAACTCTTCAGGAATGTTCAGTAATGAAGAAAAAATCTTAACGCTTTAAAAAAATAAATACCAATGCTAATATGCATTGGTATTTATCTCTCAGCTTTCTCAAACAAAATTTTACAGCAAGAAAAAATTAAACAACATGGCAATAACAAGAAATGATTTTCGCAACAAATTCAATAATGGAGATATTCCATCACACACTGACTTCGTAGAAATTTTTGACAATTTCGTAAACAAAGAAAGTGATAAAGCCGATTTTCAAATGATTGAAATCGGCACCGATAATGAACATTATGTAACCCCCGCACTCTTAAGGAGCATTTTTCAAAATTCAGGAATCCTCTCCGGAAACTGTTATTTTCCTTATAAAGAATATAGAGACAAATTTACAGGGAATTTAATCAACTTAGAAAACGAACCTATTGAAAACAGTGTCAAAGTGTTCAAAAATGGACAGTTACTAAAACAAGTTGAAGATTATGTATTAAACGAGAAACAAAGAACTCTTTTTTTTCCTGACGGAGTTGCTGATAGAAATATTGAAGTTAATTATTGGTATCAGAATAAAGATACGGTTTCAGGAAGTTCTGAATCAATGTTTGGAAAAGCATCGATTCCGTTTAAAGAAAATTTTAGTGAAGACACTTTTAATAGCGACACTATTATTTTACAAAAAAAGCCTCTAAAATACAGTGCAAAAATCTACAAAAATGGACAGTTATTAAGAGAAGATAAAGATTATTCTATTGTTGACGGAAGTAATGTAATCACATTTGCCGAACCTATCAGTAATCGTAATATCGAAGTAGATTATTGGTATGAAGGTTCGGTTTCATTAACTGATGCACAATTGAACACAAAATATGTCGACTTAACTACTGCACAAACCATTGGCGGGAAAAAGACTTTTACAGAAACTACAGAAAGTAAAGGCTTCATTAAAACAGGCGGTACTGCCAATCAATATCTAATGGCCGATGGGTCTGTCTCGACATCTGCTGGTTCTGAATATGATGCAGGAAATTCGGGTTTTGGCTTTCCAGCAACTGCAGGATATCAAAAATTCAGCAATGGCTTAATTCTTCAGTGGGCTTATTTAATGGGGGGCTCTACTACTTATAGTTTTCCTCTCGTCTGGCCAAAAAGAGCAGCTAGTATCGTCGTATCAACTAATAGAAATAGTTCTGGAAGCAGAGGATTTAACCATGTATATAATGTAACCACTACTTCCTATACCGCAATTATTGATGGCAGCACGGGCTACATGTTTGCTATTGGATATTAATATTAAAAAAACAAAAATTATGTATAAAGGAACATATAACGAAAACGGAGAATACACTGGTTTTTATGTAGAAGGAATTCACGAAAATATTCCAGAACCGAATATTGACTTAACCGAAGAAGAATGGCAGCAAGCATTGTCAAAAGACTATAAAGTCATTGATGGAAAGCATACTCATTTTCCTTTTGTTCAAAGTCTAGAAGAGCTTCTTGAAAATCTAAGAATTGCTCGCAATAATTTATTAACCGAAAGCGACTGGACACAAATGGAAGACTCGCCTCTTTCTGAAACAAAAAAACTAGAATGGAAAAATTACCGACAGGAGTTAAGAAACTTAACAGAAACTGATAATCCAGAAGTTATTATCTGGCCCTCAAAACCATTGTAGCAAAAATAATTACACAATGTTTTTTAAACAAATCATCACTATTATAAAATAGATATATGGAAGAAAACACAACTTACAAGCCTTTTGCCTATCAAGAAAACTATATTCCGGCAGAAGGAGAAACAGTTTTTTATAATACGGAACAGACCTTAACTAAAATTAAGAATGATTGTGCAGCAGGAATACCCAGTTCAGTAACTCTTACTGCTCAGGCAAATAAATTTGTATCAAATGAAAGTGTTGACAAGGCGAACGAACAGGCAGAATCCTGGCTCAAAACTAATTCTCAGGCATACGCTAATAATTCTGGAACTTGTTTCATCGATACTATACCGCCAAGTAGTGTTATATTAAGTGCATCAAATATTACCCTAAACAGTGTAGTCTTATCCTGGACTGAAGCAACAGATAATATTGCAGTAGTGGGCTATGATATTTTTATTGACGACACATTTTTGGCCTCTGTCTCAAATACCGTTTTTTCACATACAATTGACGAACTTTTACCATCTACTGCATACAGTTTTTATGTAAAAGCTAAAGATGCAGCTGGAAATCCAGGTAGTAGTAATGTCTTAACTGTTACGACACTACCTTTAAAACTAACCTTGAAAGCTGCCAGATCTGTCATATTCGAGAAAAAAGACTCATCCTGGAACTTATGTAAAAACGCTGCTTCTGCAGAACTACAGCATACCAATAACAATGTCATTGGAGGAGGTAAAAATGCTCAAGACTTTTATCTGAATAGATATAGAGGAGTTATTGATACTTCGTCTATCACTACAAAACCAAAAACTGCCAAAATCAAATTTAAGTTCGCAGAAAATACGGTTGGAAATGCACTAACTTTTAATTTATTTGGCGCTAACATCCAGATTCCTGTAAACCAAAATTTCCAATTGGCAGACTGGAACGATTGGGATTCAAGCACTTTTATAAATAGTGTTTCAGTCCCTGTTAATTCAACGGCTGAAAACCAAATTTCTTTAAATTCTTCTCAACTAGATCTACTGTTATCTCAAGCAGCATTTAACTTTTTCCTTATTTCTAATGGGGATAAAGGAAATGTAGAGCCAAGTACAAACAACAGGCCGACACTTTCTATAACTCCAGCCACCGGCGAGGTCTATTTAGAATGTGAGTTTTAATACCACCAACCCGTAAAAACTGAATAATAAAAACAAATTAAATACCAAAAAATGAGTACAGACTACAACAGAATAAAAGTGGCTGATTTGGAAACAAATCAGCCTGATAAAATTTTAATTACTAACAATAATGGTGAATTAGAGTTTAATAGTATTGAAAATATTAAAATTGATAATTATAATGGTTTAGATTATACACAAGAAGGAAAAGCTCTTGACGCCAGACAGGGAAAAATTTTAAAGGATTTAATAGATAATCTTCCACCTCCGCCCGCACTTGATAACGTGTTACATAAAACTGGTTTTAACACAGAAACTAAATCTGGAGAATTGGTTATAGATAGCGGTACAGCTGGAACTAGCGGTTTAAAACTTAACAAAATTAGTACTTCTCCATCAATTACAACCACTTCTTTCACAAATGGATTAAACAATCCTAGCAGTATCTGCGACGGTGGAGATGGCTATTATTATGTCGCAAATAATGGTAATTCGACAATTTCTAAAATCGATAAAACGACAGGAGAACTGGTCAATGCTTCCTTTTCAACCACAATAACAAGCCCTTTTGGAATTTGTAAAGCAAATGACGGAAATTTATATGTGACTAGTAGTTCCAATGGAACAATTTATAAACTAACCCTTACTGGAGTTGTAAGTACTTTTGTGACTGGTCTAAGTAATTTAAATAATTTAACTCAGGGAAAGGATGGAAATTTATACGTCGTAAGTCAGCTTGGTACTGTTTATAAAATAACGCTTGCAGGAGCCATAAGTAATCTAGTTACAGGACTTAACAATCCTAGAGGGATCGTTCAGGGAATAGATAATAATTTATATGTTACTATATCGCATAATATTTATAAAATAACACTTTCGGGTGTTTCGACTTTATTTGCAACATTTTCGGGAATTGATGGAGCAATATGCCAAGCTTCTAATGGTGACTTCTATACTGTAAGTTATGGAGGGTACTGGATTGTAAAAATAACTTCATCAGGAGTATCTTCAATTCATAAAACAGTAAGTCCTTTTCCAAAAGGAATATTAATTGGCAGTGATAATTATCTATATTCAACTACAGATTCAGGAGATAAAATAGAAAAAACAAATATTATTAGTAACGATAAAGTTTTAAAAACAGATTCAACTGGACAAATAGTTAAAACAACTTATTTAGAAGATGTACCTTATCTAAAAGCTTCAGATACTGACGTATCTAATCTCGTTACAAAAAATAATATTAAAACTATTAATGGAGAATCAATTCTTGGAAATGGAAACATTGATTTCTCCCATAACCAAGATATTTCAGATCAAATTGAAGTAAGCTCAAGTCAAACTATTCCATCTAACTGGCATGGCAAAACTGTACTTTTTACCACTAACTGCACAATTACAGTACCTTCTTCATTACCCCAAAGTTTCATTTTTAATGGTATCACATTACCTGGTGTAACAGTAATTTGGTTAATCACAGCACCACACATCTGGTTGTTTGGAACTCCTTCTGCCACAACTGAAAAACAAATTTTCACTTTTACGAAACGTGGAAATACAAATAGTATTTTATTATTAGGTGTATAGCTATGGGAAACTTAATACAAAATACAATTTTTGGGAGAAGTAAAAACAAACCATTTATTTCAACTTGGAAAACAGATAATATATCTACTGGTTCAAGTACCAACAAACAAGTAAAATTACCATTAGTAAATTCAGGAACTTACGCTTTTACTGTTTTTTGGGGTGACGGAACTTCAAATTTTATTTCATCTTGGAATCAAACACAAACAACACATACATATTCAACAATAGGTACTTATCAGATTAGTATTTTAGGTATGTGTAAAGGGTGGGCATTTAATGACAGTATGGATAAACTAAAAATCTTGTCTGTAGAAACTTGGGGAAATTTAAACTTAGGGAATAATGGAGGTTATTTTTCGGGATGTGCAAATCTTATTTTATCTACAATTTCTGATATTTTGGATTTGAATGGTACTACTAATATGTCATCATTTTTTTCAAATTGTACTGCATTGACAACTTTAAGTGGTATGCATGAGTGGAATGTTTCGGCAGTAACTAATATGAATTCTATGTTTAAAAGTGCTACAAATTTTAACCAAAACATAGGTTCATGGAAAGTTTCAGCAGTAACGGATTTGTCATCTATGTTTAATGGTGCTACAAATTTTAACAATGATGGTAGTTCTACAATAAACAATTGGATAATTAAATCAAATGGAACTGTAAATATGAATTCTATGTTTAGAATGGCTAAAAATTTTAACCAAAACATAGGTTTATGGAATGTTTCGGCAGTAACGAATATGGGTAGTATGTTTCAAAATGCTACAAATTTCAACCAAAATATAGGTTCATGGAATGTTTCGGCAGTAACGGATATGGTTTTTATGTTTAGCAGTGCTACAAATTTCAACCAAAACATAGGTTCATGGAATGTTAGTAATGTACAAAATATGGGTGGAATGTTTGCTTTTAATAATGTGTTTAATCAAAACATAGGTTTATGGAATGTTAGTAATGTACAAAATATGGGGTCTATGTTTCAGTATGCTACTGCATTTAATCAAAATATAGGTTCATGGAATGTTAGTAAAGTAAATTCTATGAATAATTTGTTTCAGAATGCTGATGCATTTAATCAAAATATTGGTTCATGGAATGTTAGTAATGTAACCCAATTTCATTCATTCATGACAGCAAAAACACCAGAGACTTTCTCGGCAGAAAATTTAGATGCTATATACAACGGATGGAGTTCTCGACCTGTTAAAACACCAATAAATATAACATTTGGAAGTATCAAAAGAACTTCTGCCAGTGATGCAGGAAAATCAATATTAACTTCTGCTCCAAACAATTGGATTATCGCAGATGGCGGAATATAATTTTCTAGAAGTATAGAAGCCATATTTCTATTCTTCATAAATTTTGAAAAACCTTCAACATCCGTTGAAGGTTTTTTTATTGAAACAATTCAAAAAATAGTTGACAAAAGCAACTAAAAAATCCATACATTTGTATCCCAACAATACAATTCTTAAAACCATGAATACCCCAACCTCAAAAATCAGAAGTTTCAATCGCTTTTATACTGCTCATTTAGATATCTTAAATCAGCATTATCTGGATAGTAATTATTCTTTGACTGAAGTTCGAATTTTATACGAGATTAGCGAAAACAAAATCATAACCGCTCAAAAACTAACCGAGATTTTAAATCTGGATAAAGGTTATTTAAGCAGAATCCTGAAAAGGTTTTTAAAAGAAAATCTCATAATCAGAGTTTCTTCGGAAATAGATAAAAGAGCTTTTAATATCAAACTGAGCAATTCGGGGAATGATTTATTAAGTGCTTTAAACGATAAATCTGAAAAGCTGATCGAGAATAAAATTGAAAAACTGAATTTTACCGAAAAAGAAATGTTAGTCAGTTCTATGCAAAAGGTTAGAAATCTTCTGACCGAAAATAAAATAGAACGTGATGAGATTTCCTATCGACACAATATTAATCCTGGCGATATTGGATATATCATTTACCTTCATGGCTATATTTACAGTAATGAATCCAATTTTTCTACTGATTTTGAGAAATATGTAATCAAAACTTTCTACCATTTCCTGGAAAATTATTCTCCTGAAAACGATCGCATCTGGATGGCAGAATATAATAACAAGATCGTAGGCTGTATTGCCATTCAGCATCAGCCGGAAAATGAAGCACAGCTGAGATGGTTTTTACTGGATCCTGCTTTTAGAGGATTAGGAATTGGAAAAAAACTATTAACCGATGCTGTAGCTTTTTGTAGAGAGAAAAAATTTAAAAATGTATTCCTGCTTACAACCAATCTTCAGAATAAAGCACTTGAAATGTATAAACTGGCAGGTTTTGAACTTACTTCATCTGAAGAAATAAAGGAATGGGGAAAAACTTTTAATGAAGAACGGTACGATTTAAAACTGCAATAAAAAAGAACCTCCAAAATCAACTGACTTTGGAGGTTTACTTTTTTTGTTTTTATAAAGAAAACCATTCTTTCACATCTTCATCAATTGTCTCTTCTATCAAAAGATTATCAAACTCATTGGTTACAGGATTGTATTGATAAGCTTTCTCCCATTCTTCAATATTAAAAACAATCTGATCAACTGCATTGCAGATAAATAAAAGCTCCTCGTTCTTCATCGTCGGATGAAGTGAAACCCTTACCCAGCCCGGTTTTTCGGTTAAGTTTTTCTGAAGTATCCCGTTTGTAATTGCGGTTGATTTTTCTTCATCAATATCAAGTAAAAAATGGGCATAAGTACTGGCACAGGACCAGCCTCCACGAACCTGAATTCCGAAACGGTCATTTAAAAGCCTTACCATTAAATTGTAATGAATATTCTCAACAGTAAACGAAACACAGCCAATTCTTTCAGTCTGTAAATCTCCTAAAATGGTTAAACCTTTTATTTTCTGTAATTCGGAAAAACAAAGCTGAAGCAGTTCTGTCTCTCTTTCTTTCATTTTTTGAACGCCCATCTTGTCTTTCAATTCCAGACATAAAGCCGTTCGCATTACCTGCAAAAATCCCGGAGTTCCTCCGTCTTCTTTCACTTCAATGGCATCGCTGTAATGATATTCTCCCCACGGATTCGTGCATTTTACATTTCCTCCACCCGGATTATCCGGAAAATTCGATTGATATAATTTTTCATTGAAAACCAAAATTCCGCAAGTTCCGGGACCGCCCAGAAATTTATGTGGCGAAAAGAAAATGGCGTCCAGTCTTTCTTCGGGATCTTCAGGATGCATATCTATCTGAACATAAGGTGCTGAAGCAGCAAAATCGACAAAACAGTATCCTCCGTTTTGATGCATTATTTTAGCCAGTTCATGATAGGGTGTAATAATTCCGGTTACATTCGAACAGGCTGTAAACGAACCAATTTTAAGTCTTCTATTTTTGAATTTTTGTAGTTCTTCTGACAGTATTTTTGGATCAACTAAATTGTTCTCTCCGCAAGGTAAAACGACAACATCAGCAATCGTTTCGTACCAGGGAACCTGATTGGAATGATGTTCCATGTGAGTAATAAAAACTACTGGCCTTTCGTCATCATAATTGAGTTTTACGCTGTAGATATTATCTTCAGAACGTAATCCCATAATACGCTGTAGTTTGTTTAAAGCTGCCGTCATTCCGGTTCCAGTTGCCACCAAACAATCTGAATCTGATGCATTGACATGTTTTTTAATCAGCTGTCTTGCATATTGATATGCATAAGTCGAAGCTTTTCCGGTTTGACTTGAAAATGAATGCGTATTGGCAATCATTGGTCCAATTTTGCGGAGCATGATATCTTCAATTGGAAAATACAATCTTCCGCTGGCAATCCAATCGGAGTACAGCAAATTTTGCTGTCCGTAAATCGATTCAAATCTGTGATTTACTCCAATTGTATTTTCTCTAAATTCAGAAAAATAACTTTCGAGTTCGCTTGGTTTTGTTTTCAAAATAGTATCCATTTCGTTTATCATTTCTTAAAATGGTTTATTTTTTAAAATTTTTAATCCCGCTTTGAAGCCAGTTGTAATACTCTGTAATATCAGGATTATAAGCTGAGGTTTCAGTTAGAGAATTACTGTTATGATCCACAATTACATAAAACGGCTGCGCATTGGCTTTATAGGTTTTAATCTGTAAATCGCTCCATTTATTTCCTATTGTTTTGATCTTTTTTCCAGTTGTTTCAGAAGTATACTGCTCACTTTCCGGAAGTTCTTTTTTGTCATCTACATAAAGCGAAATCAACACCACATCGTTATTCAAAACACCTAAAACTTTAGGATCTGACCAAACCAGTTCTTCCATCTTACGACAGTTTACACAGGCATATCCTGTAAAATCTAATAAAACCGGTTTTCCTTGTTTTTTAGCATATTCCATTCCTTTGTCGTAATCATGAAAAGTGATGATATTTTGTGGGCCATGCTCTGCTCCCTCCGGTAATGAACCCGTAATTTTTAACTCTGAATTGCCTGAAACACACAATCCGTTTGGAGATTCACTGTACTGCATTGGTGGCGGGAATCCGCTGATTAATTTTAAAGGAGCACCCCAAAGTCCCGGAATTAAATAAATGGTAAAGCTTAAAACAATCAATCCGAAGCCTAATCTTCCAACAGAGATATGATTTAATGGAGAATCATGCGGTAAAGTAATTTTTCCGAATAAATAAAACGCCAGCATTCCAAAAACAGCAATCCAGATTGCTAAGAAAGTTTCTCTTTCTAACCAATGTAACTGCAACACTAAATCAGCGTTCGATAAAAATTTGAAAGCCAAAGCCAATTCCAAAAATCCTAAAACCACTTTTACGGTATTCAGCCATCCGCCAGATTTTGGTAATGCATTTAACCAGCCCGGAAAAGCGGCAAATAATGAAAAAGGCAAAGCAATAGCAATTGAAAATCCCAACATTCCCACAATTGGAGCGATTCCACCTTTTGATGCAGCTTCCACCAACAAAGTTCCTACAATTGGTCCTGTGCAAGAAAATGATACAATGGCTAAAGCCAAAGCCATAAAGAAAATTCCAATTAATCCGCCTCTATCAGCCTGTGAATCTACTTTGTTTGCCAAAGAATTTGGAAGCATAATTTCGAAAGCGCCTAAAAAAGAGCAAGCAAAAACAACCAATAAAATAAAGAAAATCAAATTGAACCAAACATTTGTTGAAAGTGCATTTAATGAATCGGCACCAAAAACGGCTGTAACAATAGAACCTAATAAAACGTAAATTATCACAATTGAAAAACCGTAAATCATCGCATTTCTGATTCCTGCCGCCTTGGTCTTACTTTGTTTTGTAAAATAACTCACTGTCATTGGAATCATCGGGAAAACACAAGGTGTTAACAATGCTGCAAAACCTGATAAAAAAGCAATAATAAAGATACTCAGCAAACCTCTTTTTTCATTTTTCTTTGGTGCATCAACAGCAACTGTTTTTTCAGCTTTATCAACAGCTTTTACCAAAGTTACTTCCTCTGTAATTACTGAATCTTTTTCTGCCGTCGGAGTTGCTTCTGCAGCAGCAGTTTTATTTTCAGTCGGAATTTTAAAAACTAATTCTTCTGAAGTTGGCGGTAAACAATTACTGTCATCACAGACCATAAATTCAACTTCACCCTCAATGTTCGAAAGACCTTCTGAAATCAGTTTTATTTTCTGTGTAAAAAGTGCTTTATCTTCAAAATATTTAATTTTCATATCGAAGATTTTATCGACAACTTCATGTCCTTTTTCTTCGGTTGTTTTTCCGATAAGTTCAAATTTTTTAGAAGGATTTTTAAAAGTAAAAGCAGTTCGTGAAGGTCCGCCTTCCTCAATATATTGTCCGTACAAATGCCAGCCGGATTGTATTACGGCTTTAGCTTTTAAAATATATTCTTTATCCGATACTTTTTCTACTGATGTTGACCACTTTACAGGATTGTACATTTGGGCAAACATACTCCCAGAAAGAAGTAACAGTACTATAATAATGCTATTTTTCATTGTTTTTTTGAGTTTGATTGAAAAAAAAGAGCTGCTTGCCGACAGCTCTTGAAAGTCTTTCTTATAAAATTTGGCTTACTAATTCAGATTTTAAAATGAAGTATTGAAAGACTTTTTTTAAGTGTTCAGTGTACACTAAAGACCACTGATCACTTATTTCAAAGGATTCCCATCTTTGTCTAAAGAACCCGATTTAATAATAATCATTTTATCCAGTTTAACATACTTTTTGATTGCATCGTTTACCTGCTGCAAAGTCGCTTTTTCGATGTCTTTTGGATATTGGTCAATATAGTTTGGTTCTAATCCTCTTTCAATAAAACTTAAAATCGTTCTTGCCATTCCGTTTGTAGTTGACATTCCGACTTTAAAACTTCCGATTAAATTGGTTTTCTTGTTCTCCAGTTCTTCTGCTGTAATTCCGTCTTTTACCCATTTATCTACCTGAACCATTGTAGCGTCAAGACCTTTCTGGAATAAATTTGGGTTAAAAGAAGCATTTACAAACCAGTAACCGCCAGTTTCAATATTTCCTCCAATTCCGGATGAAATGTTGTAGGTCAATCCATCGTTGTCACGAACGGTCTGCATTAAACGTCCTGCAAATCCGGCTCCTAAAGTATAATTTCCAATATAAAACGGAATATAATCGGCATCGGCTCTTTTTAAACCTGTAAATTGTCCTATGAATAATTCTGCACTTGGTTTCTCCTGAATTGTAACAACTTCTGTCTTTGCTGCAGTTTTTGAAGCCTCTTCAAATTTTAGTTTTTCTGTAACTCCGCCATTCCAGTTTTTAAATGATTTTTTTAAGGAATTATTTAAATTCGCTCCATCTGTATCTCCCACAATTACTAGTCGCATTGATGCAGTTCCAAAATATTTTTTGTGAAAAGCTTTTACTTCATCTAAAGTTGCTTTTTTAATATTTTCGATATTTTCTTCAACGCTTAAACTGTAATTCGGATTGTTTTTTGGATAAATAGACTGAGATAAAGCAATACTTCCTCTCTCTCCCGGATCATTTAAATCCTGTTGCGTATTCCCGATAAACTGCTGTTTTAAATTTTCGAATTCTTTAGCATCAAACAAAGGATTTCTTAATTCTTCAGCCAGTAAAGTAACAACCTGATCCAGATCTTTTTTCAAACATTTAAAGCCAATGTTGATTTTGAAAGTCGAAGCATTTACATTTAAAGTCACTCCCAGTTTCTGTAGTTTTTCTGAGAATTTGAATTTATCATTCAATGTAGTTCCTTTTGAAAGCATCGAAGCTGTCAAAGCCGGAATAATATCATTTTTTGTTTCGCTTGCATAATTTCCTAAAGAAATGCTCGCTGCAACAGTCACAAAATCTTTAGCGGAAGTTTTTACTGAAACCACATCGATTCCTGAAACTTTTTCTCTTTTGTAAGCTGAAGCTGTTTTCTCGATTACAGTTTCATCAAAAGTAATCTCCGAATTGTTTTTTTGTTCTAACGAAAGAGTCGAGCCTGATCTTTCTTCATGCACATGTCCATCTTCCGGATGTCTGTAATAGAAAGGTCCGTTTTCTTCTACGAAGTTATTTGCTTTGGCAGCAGCTGTATTTTGAGCTCCGGCTTGCTTCGGAATAAAATAACCTGTTGTACTCTGGTCTTCTACCAAATATTTATTGGCAACGCGAAGTACATCAGCAGGAGTTACTTTTTTTAAACGATCTACTCCTGTTACATAATCTGTCCAGTCACCAGCTGCAATAGCTTCATTTAATGCTGATGCAATTACTCCGGAACCATCACGAGCTAAAACAGTCTGAGCACTGATTTTTGCTACAACACGGTTTACTTCATCCTGAGTTACGCCTTCTTTCTGAATTTTAGCCACAACCTCGCTGATTTTAGCATCAATATCTTCGTGTTTTGAAGTGGTTGGAAATCCTACTCCAATTGTAAATAATCCTACTTCTTTAAACTCTGTCGCGCTGGCATAAGAATAAATTCCCATTCGGGTGTCAACAAAAGTTTTATTTAAAATAGCCGATGGTCCATTACCAATAATCTGAGCCAAAATACCTAAAGCAGGAAGGTCTTCGTGCAAAGCGCCCGGAATTTTGTACGCTTTGTTGACAACGCCTAATTCACCTGGTTTTCTTACCACAATTTTACGCGGACCATACTGCTGAGGTTCTTCTGTATAAGGCTGAGGCATTACATGCGGTGCTTTTGTAATTTTCCCAAAATACTTTTCGATTAATTCAAAAACATTCTCTTTTCTGAAATCTCCAATAATGGTTAAAGTCGCATTATCCGGCCAGTAGTAGGTATTATAGAAATTCTTTAAAACTTCAATCGGTGCTTTTTCAATATCTGATTTCCATCCGATTGTGGAATGGTGGTATGGATGCGCAATATAAGCAGATGCCCAGATTTCTTTGTCCAACAAACTGTTCGGATTATTTTCTCCTCTTTCAAATTCGTTGCGTACCACCGTCATTTCTGCTTCTTTATCTTCTTTTAACAGTAAAGAATTACGCATTCTGTCTGCTTCGATCTGAAGTGCCAGTTCTATTTTATCACTTGGCAGTGTTTCAAAATAGTTTGTACGATCATACCAAGTCGTAGCATTTAGCTGTGCTCCCGTATTCTGCAAAACATCAGTAATAGTATTTCCGTTTTTTTTGTTGAAAGTTGGTGTTCCTTTAAACATTAAATGTTCCAAAAGGTGAGTGGATCCTGTATTTCCTAAAACTTCGTGTTTAGAACCTACACGGTATACAATTTGCACGGTGGCAACAGGTGAAGCATTGTCTTGTAAAAGAAGTACACTCATGCCATTTGGCTGGTATAAATATTCTTCTATTCCGCCTAATTCTTTGATTTTCTTAAAATTAACCGATTTATTCTGCGCTGAAATTAGGGTACAGAAAGCTAATGAGCAGTAGCCCAGAAAGATGTATTTCTTCATTTTTTGTGATTGAGATATTATTAGAGTGGTCAGTTTTTCAGTATTTAGTGTTCAGTCTAACTCGCGAATTGAAAACTTTGATCGAGGCGAAACTGAACACTAAATACTGAAGACTGTGAAATGATTTACGATTTACTGAAAATTTCTTTCAGTTTAGATTGAAGTTCAGCTTCTCTAAGGTTTTTGGCAACGATTTTTCCGTCAGGTCCAATTAAGTAATTAGTTGGAACCATTTTTACGCCATATAAAACAGCTGCTTCATTCTTCCATCCTTTCAAATCTGAAACGTGCGTCCAGGTTAATCCGTCTTTTTCTATTGCTTTTTCCCAAAGGTTCTTTTTATCATCCAAAGAAACTCCTAAAACATCAAATCCTTTGTCATGATACGTTTTGTAAGCCACAACCACATTTGGGTTTTCTTTTCGGCATGGACCACACCAGGAAGCCCAAAAATCTACCAAAACATATTTTCCTTTATAGTCTGATAATTTAACGACTTTTCCATTTACATCTGTCTGAGAAAACTCAGGTGCAACAACACCTACAGCCGTTTTATCATTTAGATCAATTGCTTCTTTCAACTGTTTTCCGTAAACTGATTTCTGCACTTCAGGAGTCAAAACTCCATAATACATTTTTACTTGTTCCGGTGTTCCATAAGACACAATTCTGTCATTAATTACCAAAGCTCCTGCGATTTTATCTTTATTTTTTCTGATAAATTTATCGGTTAAATCATCAGCAAAAGTTTGAAGATCTTTCCATTTTTTATCCATTGCAGCTTGTTGGTCTGCAGTTAATTTTACTTTTCCATTCTGCGTTAACGAATCAGATAATTTATAAACAGGGCCTGCGATGTTCTGTATTTTTTTGAACTCATTATCATAATATGATCTGTAAATATCATTTTGAGTTGCTCCCGTAACTTTAGCTTTATAAATAGAATCTTTTTTAGCTTCTACTTTAATATCTTCATTAGATAAAAGAAAATAAGCACCGTATTCTTCTCCTTTTAATTTAATGGTATGCAATAAAGGTTCTGAAACTTTTCCGGAAAGCGTAAAAGTTCCGTCTTTTTGTATTTGTGCAGAATCTGCAATTTTTTTGTTTCCTTTTTCATCTGTGTTTTCCAGATAAACCGTTCCTTTATCTAATCCGGCAATTTTACCGTTGATTGTAAATCCTTCTTCTTTCTTTGAACAAGAAGAAAGTACGGTCATAAGCGCTAAAGCAGATAAACCTGATTTTAAGATTGTACTTTTCATGTTGATATTTTTTGTTTGTTATTTTTTTAGTTTCAGCTTAGGTTTTCAGTTTAATTTTCGACTATGAACTAAAAACCATAACTGAAAACTGAATTACGATTTTAATAGTTCTTTTAATTTCGCTTCCAGATCTGCACCTCTTAAATTGTCGCCGATAATTACACCTTTACTATCCACTAAATAAGTTGCTGGAATTGTTTTTACATTAAATGATTTACTTACTTTATCATCGTCTAAAAGATTATGCCATTGCATATTTTCCTGTCCCAAAGCTTTTTGCCAAGCTTTTTCGTCTTTATCGATTGAAATACTTAAAATTTCAAATCCTTTTGCTCCGTATTCTGCATAAGCTGTTTTTAAATTTGGAATTTCTTTACGACATGGTCCACACCAGGAAGCCCAAAAATCTACTAAAATGTATTTTTTTCCAGCTACAATATCTTTTGCATTATAGGCTTTTCCGTCTTTATCTTTCAAATTGAAATTAGCAATGCTTGTCCCAATTAAAGATTTTGGATTTAAGTCTTTATCTACAACTTGACCGTAATAACTTTTCTTTGCTGCCTCAGAAAACTGCTCATAAATTGGCTTTTGGTCTGGTGTAAAATAACTGTATTGTGTGATCATAAAAAATGGTCCCCACCAAGTTGCTTTATGCTTTGCGATAACATCTGCAGTTGTTTTTTCTACTTTTGCAAAAAATGCTTTTTCTTTTGCTTCAAAAGCTTTCCATTCTGGAGAATTTGCAATAGAGTCCATTACTTTTTTATTTCCTGCCACTCTTGCGCTAGAATACAATTTCCCTAGTTCTTCAGTCCCTTTATGATAATCTTCGTAATCTTTGTTTAATTCAGCTTTAAAAGCAGTTTCTTTCACAAAATAATCATTTGATTTAGAACCAGTAACTACCTCATTTTTAAAAATAATTCTCTCGTCTTCTCTTTTTGAAAGTTCTCCATCCGCAGTTATTTTTATTTTAGAATTTTCTACTAAAACAGGAATAAATCCTTTGCTTTTACCAAAAACAACATAGAAAAAACGTGGTTCATTTAGTTTTCCTGTAAAAGCAAATTTGCCGTCTTTTAGTGTAGTTTCTGCAACCGGAAGCTCAGAAGAATGTGTTGCTCCCGGAACTAATTTTACAGCCGTCCCATCTGCTAGCCCCGTAATAATTCCTTCCACTGTATATGAAGTTGCTGCAGGAGTTACAGCTTTTTTCTTTTGTGCGATACTGCTGTTTGAAATCGTGAACAAGCAGATGCACAATCCTAATATTTTATATTTAATTGTGTTCATTTTTGATTGATATTTAAAAAAAAGCTTCCTTTTCGGAGTTCCTAATCAGGAAGCTTTTAAAGTTATTATTTAGCTACATTTTGAGTAATGGTTCCATTTCCTGGATTTTGCACTGCTCCTTGTGGGAAAGGCGAAGTCCATAAATGAGAATCTGATTTTAACGTGTAAGTAGTTCCGTTTGCTACTTTTGTTAAACTAAATTTGTAAATGCCCTCTGCATTTAAACGACGAGCATCTGCATAAGGAGTTAATGTGTTAAGAAGCTCGTTATTTTTTGTTCTGAAAATAGCATTCAAAGCGGTTGCTTTATCTGTAGTTGAAATATCCTGATAAGAAGCTGGAAGAATACGAGTTTTACGAACTGCATTTAAAATTGCCAAAGCCTCACTGATTTTATTATCACGCGCCAAACACTCTGCTTTGATTAAATAAACCTCAACAGTTGTGATTCCAGCAAAATTATACATCCCTGATAATATGGAATAGTAATAAGTATCGGCCCCCACTGTTCTTATTTTCCAACGTGATTTCAAACGCAAATCTCCAGTTTCAAAACGTGCTGCTCTTTCTACCGGTATACTTGTTTCCCTGCCTAAAGAACGGCTTGAACCGTGTCTAAAAAAATAATTTTCATTATACGTATAGCCCATTGGCGATACTGATGTTGTATACGAATTAGGCACATCTATAATGGCTTTATTTGTATTATAAAAAGCAACCCAGTCATACAATTGATTATTTTCTGCCAATGCTAAATCAGCATATTTTAAAGCCTCTGTATAATTATTCATTTGTAGATAAACTCTTGAATAAAATGCATAAGCCGCGCCTAAATTTGGATGTAGAGCTGTTTGAGCAACCTTTGGTAAATATGGCAAAGCCTCTTTAATGTCATTCAAGATAAAGTCGTACATTTCCTGAATTGTAACTTGTTTACTTGGCGCATTAATGTTGGCGCTTGTAATTAACGGCACTGATAATTTTGTTGCAGCTGTTGAAGCAACATACGTATCGGCATAAAAATTAGTCACATAAAAAAAGTTCATGGCACGCATTATTTTCGCTTGTGCCCAAACCATTCTCTGTTCTTGCTCGGTTGCTTTAGTTGCCGTTAGTGCATTCTCTATAATTAAATTAAAAGCCGCAATTCCAGAATAAGTTCCATAATAAGCCGTTTCATCTGACACTTTTAACGCGATACGATCAGCATTTTCATCCCACGTATAGTTGGCATTATACAATCTATTGCTGGTTAAAGTAGCCGCAGTTATAAATTGGTCATTCAGCAATTGTGAAGCTCCTAAAATATCTAATCTCGTATTGTATTCGTCACGCAAAAAGGCTTCATAATCTGCTAATGTTTCTGGCGATTTTGCTCCTTTAGGAACATCGTTCAAATAATCGTCGCAAGATGCAAAAGTCAATCCTAAAGCTAATAAGCACGCAACTTTTTTATATATATTTTTCATCGTCTAGTCTTTATAAATTAGAAATTAACATTTACGCCAAAAACAAAACTTGGAGAGGTAAAACCGCCCAACATATACTTAGCGTCTCTGCTTTTAGCAAAAGTATATACGTTTTCTGCGTTTAAATTGAAACGTACTCCGTCTAATTTTACTTTCTTAATAATAGCACTTGGCATTTGATACGCCAATGAAATGTTGCTTAATCTTACATTTGAAGCATCCAAAATATTGATATCTGCATAAGAATAAATAGTACGAGATTCTGAATTAAATTCTGATTCATACTCATATACAACTCTTGGAACATTTGTAAAAGCTTCGTCTCCTGGCTGTTTCCAACGATCTGCAATATGATTGTTTACTACTGTAATATCTGTTACATAACCTCCAATTGCTCCATTATAATTGTTAGCCAACATTGGCAGGAATGTGTTTCTTACTTTATGTCCTAACTCATAAATGAAAAGAGCCGAAAGTGAGAAGTTTTTATAATTGGCAGAAGTATGGAAAGAACCGCTATGTGTAGGAACTGTAGATCCAAAATCTTTAATAGCATCTATCTGTCCCGGATTGTATTTTACTGCTGTTCCTGAAGCATCATAAACCTGAGGAACTCCCGTATTACTCAAACCAGCCCATTTGTATCCATAAATAGAGTTAAAACTTGTTCCAACTCTTGGAAAAGAAGAAGGATAATCTAATTGAAGATAATATACCGGAGCTTTTACATTTACATAATCAACTACGTTTTTATTATAGGCATACAAAACAGAAGCGTCCCAAGAGAATGATGGTGTTTTTACCAGTGTTCCTCTTAAACTAACTTCGATACCTTTATTGGTCATTTCTCCGTTATTAAGTGTATAGGTTGAATATCCAAATCCTTCAGTTGGAATTCCCTGGCTGCTAGCTAATAAATCCTGACCTTTTTTATTATATAAATCTAAAGTTCCGCTTAATCTGCTTTTAAAGAATGAAAAGTCTAAACCAATGTTTGTTGTAGTTGTTTTTTCCCAAGACAATTCAGGATTTGGTCGTCTGCCAACACTTCCCTGAGTTCCTCCAACATTTGGATTAGCACTGTAAAAAGCGGTTAAATAAGGCGCAGTATCTTTTGCGATATTTCCTCCAATACCATAAGAACCACGAAGTTTAAGTGCATCTACCCAATCCACATCAAAAAATGATTCATTGTTAATATTCCAGCCCGCACCAACAGACCAGATTGGTTTGTTTTGGTATTTACTGTCTGTTCCCCAAAGATTAGAACGATCCCAACGAACACTTCCGGAAAGCGTATATCTTCTGTCATAAGTATATCCACCTGTTGAGTAAACTGAAACATAGCGGTTCTGCAATTCTTTTTCTAATGCAAATTCATTTTGTGACATATAACCACTGAAAACAGATCCGTATACTTTTAACAAATCGGCTTGATTAATATTTGTAAAAGATAAAGCTTGTGCATCATAACCATAACGAGTGTTATCATTATACTCTTGTTTTGAATGACGAATCTCCATACCGGCTATAGCAGAAAAATCGTGCTTTTCAGCAAAAGTCTGATTAAAGTTTAACTGCTGACGGAAATTATAAGCATTAGAAAACTGATTGGTTTGTTTCATAATATCGCCATAAGGCAAATTATAAACTGCTTTATTATTCGCAATTGTAACCATACCATTTACCTTGTTTCGTACATAGTAAGAATCTCTTCCAAATAACTGACTTGCACGATCTGAAGCAAATTCATATTGGAACATGGCATTGTATGTAAATGCTTTACTGAATTTCACATTAAACTTAGCGTATGTTCTGTTCAGGAAACTTTTGTTTTCAACACCATTTCTTCCAAATTCATCCATTGGAGTAATGTCCATGTTGTAAAGACCGTAAGTCTGCATCGACTGAAGTGTAAAATTATTATAACGAGAGGCAGCTGTAGAAACAAAATTAGTTCCATCATTATTTACCAACTGATTGTATGGCTGATATTTGAATCCCGGATTTGAAGCAAAATAACTCTGTGTATCTCCTTTTCCAAAACTAGTGTAACTTCCTAAGTCCAAAGACAACCAGCTGTTAATTTGTGTTGAGTTTTTCAAATTAAGACCAATTGTTTCATTTTCAGTATTGATATCTTCAAGCTGATTGCTTTTGTAAGTTAAAGAAGCATTGAAAGTATTCGTTTCAGTTGCTTTTCCTAAACTTAGATTGTGCTGTAGAAAATATTGATCACGTTTTGCATATTTGGCAATATCATCATAGTATTTGTAACCTTGAGCACCAAGTGCATCCAAACGGCTGTTCATTTCTGCCATTGAAGTTTTTCCGGCATAACCATTCAAAATAGTCTGCATTCCTAAACTTGTAAATGCTGCATTATTTAGCAATGATTGCGCATAAGTAGCTGAATTTGCCGTTTTCAAATTAGGATTTCCAGCTGCCCATCCTCTTTCTAAATCAATAATATCTCCAGAATCAGTAAGGTTTCCTGTATAATTTCTATAAGGAGTAACTGTCAAGTTACTTGAAAAAGAAATATTGGTTTTACCTGCTTTTGCTTTTTTAGTGGTAATTACTATAACTCCATTAGCAGCACGTGCACCATAAATAGAGGAAGCTGCCGCATCTTTTAAAACTGTAATCGTCTCAATATCTTCTAAGTTAAGGCCTGGAAGATTTTCTTCTATTGTATTATAAGGCGTTAATCTTGTGTTTTCAACAGGAAAACCATCAATAACGTACAAAGGTACTGCTGAACCAGTTGCCATAGAAGTCGTTCCACGGATTTTTCCGTCCTGATATCCAACAATACGTCCTTCTAAAATTTTATCTAAACCGCTTAAACGTTGTTCTTTAAAATCTGCTGCTTTTAAGTTGGAAAAAGATCCTGTTGCTTTTTCTGCAGTAATTTCCTGATACCCTGTCTTTAAAACAAGTCCTTCCAATTCCTGTACATCTTCTTTTAAAACAACATTGATAACGCTTCTACCTTCCACTTTTATTTCTTGTCTAACATATCCTAAATAAGAGAACGCTAAAGTAGTTTCGCCACTCACGGCAATAATCTGGTATTCACCATTAAAATCAGTATTTACACCTCTACCTGAACCATTATCAGCAACAGCTGCACCAACTAAAGGCATTCCCTTTTCGTCAGTAACCCTACCTTTTACGATAAAATCTGCTTCGGCTTTTACTGTTTTTTCTTCCGGCGCTTTTTTTGCCATCAAAACAATGTGGTTTCCAGAAACTTTATAGTCTGTACCTGTATTTCCAAAAATGGTATTTAAGATTGTTTCGATAGAAACATTATTCTCATTAACATTAATTGTTCTGTTTAAATCAACAGATCTTACATTGTAAACAAATCTATAATTCGTAGTGTATTCAAGCTTTTCGATAACTTTTGCAACGGTCATGTTATTTGCATTAAAAGACATTTTGGCCTTTTGCGAGTAGCTTACTCCCGCCTGCATAACCGTAAAAGTGGTTAAAATAAATAATGTGGTCAATTTCATTTTCAAATCGAATTTCAAAAAAGGCTCGTCGAACCTGATTTTGTTCAATAGTTTTTTCATACTTTTAAAATGTTTTTTTTAATGTTGGTTGGTTAATTAACTGATCGCATTTACTCTACCGGGAAATGTTGGCGCATTTTCCGGTTTTTTTATAACGATCCATTTCATTTTTGGATTTTTGTTACATAGGCGTTTAATTTATTTTAGATTTCTGATTTTATATCTTAGATTTTTCAATCTTACTTCTATATTCTATTCTCTATTTAATAGTAATCTTATCTCGGTCTATATCGTAATCAATAGCATAACTGTCGCTGAAATATTTCAAAACCACTTCGATTGGTTCGTTATCAAAACGAGCATTAAAAATTTCTTTCCCAAGCATTTTATTTCTGTTGATGAAAGTCACATTGTAACGACGTTCCAGTTTTTTAATAATATTCTCAAACGACGCATTTTTAAATACTAAACTTCCTTTTACCCAAGCCGTATAATACTCCGTATTAACCAGCTCTTTTGTAATTTTTGACTGTCCGCTTTCGTTTGAACCTTTTTCCCCAGGTTTCAGATATACCTGGTTTTCTTTTGCTTTCTGATCTTTATATAAAGACACTTTTCCTTCAACCAAAACCACATCAGTGCTTGTATTTTCACTGTAAGTATCTACATCGAACTTAGTTCCCAGAACTTCAATATTTATATTTTGTGTATTTACGTTGAATGGATGTTCTTTGTCTTTTTCTACTTCAAAATAAGCTTCGCCCAAAAGATAAACTTGGCGGTTTTGATTTTTTACAAACTGCACCGGATAACGTAATGATGTTCCGGCATTTAAATGTACCAATGTTCCATCTGACAATTGTACCTCAAACTTTTTTCCGTAGGGAATCCTGATCGTATTGTAAACCAGTGCTCCTTCAGAATAAGCTTTTGTGTAAACCAATCTGTCTTTTTCCTGTCTTCCAATTACTTTTCCGTCTTTATCGACTATGTTTCTGTCTTCGTTTAACTTCAGATTCTGCGATTCGTTTCCAAGCTGCAACACAATTTCATCTTCTCTTGGAATTACTATATTTTGTTTGGGCTTTGTTACAGTATCTGAATTTTTATAAAAATAAAATCCTCCCAAAGCCACAATTAAAATAGCTGCATATTTATAATACGATGAAAATCTTCTTTTATAAAAAATACTATTCTCTTTTCTGATTCTTTCAGAAAGCTGTTTTCTCACTTCAGTAGAATCAAAATTATTCATAGCGGTGTCTATTGCGTAATTGGTTTTTACAAAATCCTTAAACACAATTTGATTTTCACCCTCTTTTAACCATTCGGTCAGTTGCTCAATTTCTTCCTGACTTGCCTGATTTGTGATAAATTTAACGATTAAACGCTCTGATTTTTTCACGGTCATTTTAGTTGTTTTTAATATTATTACGAAGCCAAAAAACAAAACCCTAACAATTTGATAAAGTTTTTTTCATTTTGATGATTTTTTTATTTTTCTCTATTTTTCAACATCAATAAATTCTACTAATTTGATAGAAATAAAAGAGTAAATATTTTTATATTTGCGTTTTTTCGGTTTTTTATTTGTAATAAATTTCAAATAGAATTTGTCAAAAATGAAGATTTTTAGCAAATAAAGGCCTTATTTAAACAGCGAAAATTATAAATTTATATATTTGTTTTTATGAAAACGGGTGATTACAACGATAATACTGTATTAATTGAGTCTCTAAAAAATGGAGATGAAATGGCTTATACCTATTTAATCGACACCTATCATCATAAACTTTGTGTTTATGCTAACAGTCTGGTAAAGAATATTTACAGTGCCGAAGACATTGTTCAAAACGTTTTTATCAAGGTTTGGGAACAACGTACAAGATTAAAAGCAGATCATTCCTTAAAAAGTTTTCTTTACAAATTAGCTTATAATGAATTTATTGATTTATATCGAAAAAACCAATCTTTATTTTCATTGGAAAAATCCTATTATGATGCTTTGAACGGAATTGTTCAGGAAGAAGATTCTGAAGCTTTTCAGAGAGTTTTAAATGCTGTAAACAAGGAAATTCAGAATCTGCCTCCAAAATGCAAAGAGGTTTTTATTCTGAGTAAAAAAGAAGGTTTAACGAATATTGAAATCGCTGAACATTTGGACGTTTCCATAAAAACTGTTGAAGCTCAAATCACTAAAGCTTTTTCTATCCTAAGAACTTCATTGGAGGAAAAAGTAAGAAGCGTTTTGTTTCTTTTGTTTTCTGCTAAAAAAAAATTCAGACTAAGTAAATTAATCTGAATTTATTGACTTATTGTTTTAAAGCATAAATAAATCCTCTTCCCTTTTTTCCTGTTTCGAGTTCATATTCGGTTTCAATTCGGATATAACCGTCGCCTTCAAATTCGTCCAGATAATCCCAGTTTGCAGTCAAATCTTCTGAGAAAAGAACATAACAGTTTATCATTTCGGCTTCATCTTCCGGCATTAGAATAAAACCGTTATATCCTAATGATGAACCCCAGCCTCCTTCTTTCAGTTTTCCTTTTATAGTTGCTTTTTGCCATTCTCCTTTAATCGGATCCATAACCGAATGATTGGATTGTCCTGGCGCCAGCGAACCGTAAATAATTAAAGCTGGTATAGATTGCAAATCTTTCATTTAAGACACATTTTCCATTTTTTGTTCAAATATCTCTAAAACCGGCATTTTCATATCGTGGTAAAAAAGCACTTTCCAGTTTTCGTCTTTGGCTTGTTGCTCCCATTTCTTGCGGGATTCCATAGCACGTTTTCCGTCAAAGTCCGTTTTGTAAGCTACGTGCATTGACCAATATATTTTTTGAGGCAAATCGTCTGCTCCGTAAAAGACAATTTCATCATCTGCTTTAATCCAGAAAACCTGATGATATTTGGTATGCCCAGCCGAAACTTCGTAGAAAATTTCATCTGTAATAGTACCTTTATCATCCTGCATTAACTCTACATTAGGCAATTTTTTCAATTCATTTAAAATCTCAAAAACATACGACGGATTATTGATTTGTTCTAAAGCAAAATCTATTTCTCGTTCCTGAATGTAAATTGTTGCATCAGGAAAATTTTGAACCAAATTTCCATTTTCAAAATAACCAATTCCTTCGATATGATCTTTGTGCAGATGCGAAACCAAAATTTTTGTAATTTGTTCTGGATGAATATTATTTTTTCGAAGCATTTCATGAATAAACGGAATTCCATCATTCATAAATCCTAAACCAAAATCTAATAATATGACGTCAGTATCTGTAATAACAACAAAAGGCTGAATTGCCATTTTAAGTCCTGTTTCGTTAGTATTTTCTGTTATTAATTGAAATTCCTTTTTAGAATTGGCAATATAATTTCCTTCTTGTAAAGCTATAATTTTCATTTTTGTTCTGCTTTAATTTTGCGACACTACAAAGTTCTTAAGAATTTCTATATTTGTAAAACCTTATTTTTCGATAAAATCAATCGATAAAACCGATTTAGAAATGGAACTTCGACAGCTAAAATATTTTCTAAAAGCCAAAGAATTGCTGAATTTTACAGAAGCGGCTTCGGCGCTTTTCATCAGTCAGAGCACTTTATCACAGCAAATTAAACAACTGGAAGACGAATTGCAGGTACCGCTTTTTAACAGAATTGGAAAAAGAATTACGTTAACCGAAGCTGGAGATTTATTTTCGGTTTATGCGCAGCAGTCCGTCAACAAAGCAACTGATGGTTTTGAGCTTTTAAAAGATTTGAATAATCTGGAAACGGGAAAAGTTGCCATTGGTGTGACATACGCCTTACGTCATGTGGTTACCAAAGCGTTGATTATTTTTAGTTCTGAATTTCCTAAAATTCAATTCGAAATTGTATTTGGAACTTCGCAGGAATTAATTCATAAACTGAACCATTTTGAATTGGATGTAATTCTGACTTTTGAAGAAATTGCTGCTGAAGCACATTTTAAATACAGGGAATTATTTACTTCCCCAATGGCTTTAGTAACCTCAACGGAAAACTCATTCACCAATAAAAAAAGTATTTCCCTGGATGAGGTTAGTTCTTTGCCACTTGCACTTCCGTCCAGTGGATTTAGTACAACACAGTTCATTAATAAAGCTTTCAAAAAAGACAATCTTAATCCGAAAGTTACTATTGAAATCAATGACATTCCAACTTTATTAGAATTAATAAAAACAGGAAAATGGCACACGATCTTAACTAAAACAACCATTGAAAATGAAAAAGATTTACACGCCATTCCTATAAAAGGAGAAAATATGACCCGAACCGCAATGCTGATTTCTTTAAAAGAAGTTTATGAGAAAAAAGCAGTTGTGGCGTTTTTGAAAACGTTAATGGCTGTTAATTAAAAACAAAACTTAAAAGCCTTCGTGATTATAAAGTTTGCCATTTCGATTTCTGTGACAAAACTGGACTTAATAATTTAAACACATAGAGACATAGTTTTTCTTTGTGGTTAAAGGCGTTTCACTTATTTAAATGCACATAGCTATGTGTGAGAAACTAGTTTCTTTCTATTTTCTTTTTGATATTCATTAAATCTATGTTTCTATGTGTTTAAAAAAAATGCCGGATGTAGACGCACTGCAGTGCGTCTCTACAGAAGATCTTTGTAACTTTTCTAAAATATATTTAAAAAAACTATTTCAAATCTGCTTCAAAAGGCGAAGCCGGCAAATTTTCTTTATTGTATAAATTCGCATTAAACGGATTATCTCCCCAAGCGTAACGGACTTTCACTGGATTACGAATATCATTATTCCAAACGATAACTTTATCGCCTTCTATAGTTGCTTTTGCCCAAACAAACTTTCCGTCTGGACCTGCAACTGCAAAACCATTTAAAGTATTACCGCCTTTACTCATTAAACCAGATCCTAAATCGGTAAAGCTCAAAACAAGCTGCTCTTCTTTCTTTTCTATTGATTTAAAAACCGGACCTGAAGCGATTAATTTCTTTTCTCCATAAACTAATTTTCTAGCTTGTAACGCTAATCGTTTTCCAACATCATATTTATTTAAAGGATGAATATCGTTCCATTCTCCTAAGTCTATGGCAACTGCCATTCCTGTATTTGGAATTTCTAAAACCTTGCTTTGCTGTTGTCTTAATGCCGCCCAATTGCTTTCTGAAGGTACTGGTTTTGGCTCCATAAAATTGGGTAACTGTACCAATAAAAAAGGTAATTTTTCCTGATCAAAAAGTGTTCTCCAATTGTTTATTAAAGTTTCCATTAACGGGAAATATTCAGCCGGCTTTTTGGTATTGGCTTCGCCCTGATACCATAAAACACCTTTTAAAGCATAATTCTTAAGCGGAGCGATCATGGCATTATAAAGTCCGACGGGTTTCCATCTTACGAAAGTTTGCCCTGGTAACGGAAGCATTTTTGATCCTAATTTATAACTCCAGCTTCCTTTTAAATCAATGGTTTTATCGCCAACAATTAACTCGTAAGGTTTATCAGTTACAAAACCGCCTCTTCCCGAATTATTAATTACACGAATGGTAATTTCATTTTTTCCTTCTTTTAAAATATTGGCATTAAAAGAATAAATTCTTGGTGGATATTGATAAGAAGTAGTTCCCACAAAATTTCCATTTACAAAAACCGAATCGGCATCGACTATTCTTCCTAAAATAATTTTTGCCTGACTTTCTTTAATTTTTTCTAAAGTGAATTGTTTTTTAAACCAAACTGAACCATTTATATTACCCAATTCTCCATCAGCCCAATAACCTGGAATGTTCATTGTTTTCCAATCAGAAACAATTGAGTTTTTCCATTTTTCTTTTAATCCGGGATCGGTTTCGTTTAATAATTTGTACCAGTCTGAATTTACTTTTCTGTCGTTTGCATCAATTTCTTTTTCGAGTTTTCCATCTTTGAATTTTAAATATTCCTGATCATATTCCGGGAACTTTTTAATTCCTTCCTCATTAATCCATGATTCAGCAGGAGAACCGCCTAAAGCACTATTTATTAATCCGATTGGGACTTTATATTTTGCGTAGATTTCGGTCGCAAAAAAATAACCAACTCCTGTAAATTGTAAAACGTTTACGGGATTTGCTTCAACCCAGGAACCGGAAGAAAAATCGGTTCTTTCTTTTTCGAAATAATATTCGTCTGGAACTAAGAACTGTCTGACATTTGAGTTTTGAGATTGGGCAATTTCGTCTTTGTATTTATCCTTTAGTCTGTCCAGCGGAAGTTCCATATTAGATTGTCCTGAACACAACCAAACGTCTCCGAAAAGAATATTTTTCAGGACAATGGTATTGCTTGCATTTAAAGTCATTTCAAATGGTCCGCCCGCTTTTTGTGACGGAAGCTGAATGAACCATTTTCCTTCTTCTGAAGTTGTGGTTTTATACTTTTTCCCTTTAAAATCCAATTCTATATTTTCATTTGCTGATGCCCAGCCCCAGATATTGACTTTAGTATCACGTTGTAAAATCATTCCGTCGCTGATTAATCGCGGCAGTTTTATTTGGGCATTAATTGCAAAGCTTAAAAAGACAGCTAGTAATGTTATTTTGCTTTTCATTTGATATCTATTTTTTTGCCACTAATTAAAAGATTAACACCTATTATTAAAAAATTCTTCTAATCCTTTTAATCTGTGGCTAAGGTTTTTTCTGCCACGAATTACACAAATTGACACTAATCTATACTTTGTCTATAATATACAATCGCACGATTTTTTTGATTTGTGAAATTGAAGACAACAATAAAAATTAGTGTCAATTCGTGTAATTCGTGGCGAATAAAAAAACTATTCATATGTATATAATTTTATTTTTTGGATTTCGTAATCACCAACTGAAATTCTTAAATGCCTGCCTTGATGTGTTTGATCTCCGTTAAAATGTCTTATGGTTTTCCATTTTTCATTTTCGAATTTCCCTTGATCGGTTTTTAGAATTCCGGCCTTTAAATTTTCTTTTAAGGATTTAAAAGTAACCACAATTCCTGATCCTGAAATATAAAATTCGTCTTTGGAAATCTCAATAATTATGGCGCTTGACATTGGCCAGGAATCTGCTTTTGCTCCATCAGACCAATTTAAAGTATAATCATGTTTAAAAGTAAATTCGTAATCCCCCATTTTGATAATCTGCGTATTATTTTCTTTATCTAACAAAACACCGTCAATTTTTCCTTGTCCTTTATTGGCTTCAATAGTTGGAGTTAATTGCTGTATTAAATCATAGATTTTTCCTAGAGGTTCTTTTTTGGCATCTGTAACTGATTCTATTGAGAAAGGCGAAAAACCAATCGCTTCGTAATGTCCAATCGCATACAAACCTTTAAAAGGCGCGGTTTCATCAAAACGATGCTCCGGAATAAATAACGGATCACCTTGTCTGGTAAATAAATCGTTCCATTGTTTGAAAGACGGATTATAAAAATCGGGTGCTAAAAAATCGATTGTATTTCCTGCTGCTTTCCAAACGTCCATTATGTGCGGAAGTGGTCCGGCACTTGGATATTGTCCCGGTTTTTTCTCAGGTGCGTTCAGAGCGGCATTGACAAACATCGGAATTGGATAAATGTCTTTTCCTGCTTTGGCAACTGTATTGGTGAATTTTGAGAAATACCAAGCCATAAAAATTTCGTCTGTATGCAATCCTTTTCCAAAAACAGCTTCCCAACTTCCAGAAGTTTTAAATCCGTTTTTCTTCCAGATTTCCAGAAATTCCGGAACGAGTTTTTCTTTGTTTTTTTGAAGATATTGCAACAATTCTTTTGGAGCTTCTTTTTTAAAAGCTTCATTTGCTAATGGATGATAGTCTCTTGCAGTTGGCAGCATTCCGATTTCGTTCTCCACCTGAATCATGATTACAGTTTGTTCTTTTTGATCGAAATCTTTAATATGTGCCATTAGTTTTTTGAAGGCATTCAAATCGGCCTGCAGATTATTTTCGCTGAAAGGCGTTAAAATTTCATGACTTTTGTCTTGGTCATCTTTAACTCTTGGATATTTTTTCTGATTTAATTTGACCCAGGCCGGTGCATGGCTCGACATACTATTTTTCCAGGATCCAAACCACAGAAAAACCAATTTCAGCTTTTCTTTTCTTGCTCTTAGAATTAAATCGTCTACTAAAGCGAAATCAAACTTTCCTTCTTCAGGTTCAATTAATTCCCAATAGATTGGAGTCAAAACAGTGTTGAGGTTCATATCAGCCAATTTGGGCCAGATCGTTTCCATACTTTCCATACTGGTTGCGGAAGAATTTCCTAGTTCTCCTCCACGTATCAGGAATGGTATTTGGTTTACAATTAATTGTGTTTTGTTTCCTTTTTTCTGAAGATGAGGTATGTTTTGGCAAAATCCAAACTGCATCATAAATAAAGCCATCAGAAGCAGTCTGTTTTTTAGAAAAAATCTAATTGAATTTGGTTTAAGATAACAAGCCATTCTGTTTTTGTTTTTGCTCAATTAAAATCCTGAGCTTAAAAGTTAAGAAAATAAATAATCCATAGTACAAACCCTTTTACAGATTTGCACTATGGATAATTACTAATTAAATATTTAAGGTTTTACTAACTCTCCTGAGAAACCTAAACTTACATCTTTTCCTGCAAGTCCGTCTGCTGCTCCTTTGTAGGCATGTTTACGAACATAATTAGCATCCCAAAGGTTTGGAGATTCGTTAGGAAGCCAGTATTCATGTTCTTTCGCATTATCAGAAACACCCCAAATTGTGATTCCGTATTGCTGTGCTACAGGAATATATTTTTTGTACATATCGATTACATACTGATACATTTCTGCTTGTGAAGCTTGTTGTGCTACAGTTGGTGTTGCCGTTCCTAATCTTACGTCTAACTCAGAAATTTTAATTAATTTTCCTGAAGCCGCTAATTTTTGGAACATCTGGACAATTTTATCTTTGTCTGTAGTTAAGCCAATATGCATTTGTGTACCAATTCCGTCAACCTGAGCTCCCTGACTTTCGATATATTTTACATATTCGATTATTCCGTCACATTTATCCAGTCTCGATTCTAAATTGTAATCGTTAATGAAAAGTTTGTCTGTTGTATTTCCATATTGACGTGCCAGTTTAAACGCTTTTACGGCATAATCTTTTCCAAGATATTTTACCCATGAGAAATAATCTGTTGCTGTATCGCCTTCACTTCCATTTCTAAGAGTTCCGTCTTCTTTCATTGGTTCATTTACTACGTCCCATGAAAAAACACTTGTTTTGTAGTGTGTCATCATTTTAGAAATCCAATCGGTCATGGCATCACCAATAATTTTAGTTTTCTCAGCATCTGTTTTGTCAATTGTTATTGGCGCAGTTGGTCCTCCGCCAGATGATGCGTCATCGGTTACTAAAACATTATCAATATAATACGTTCCGGCAGCTCCTCCTAAATCAAAACCAAAACCGGTTTCACCTCCTTTTGCTGTTATCTTCCATTCTATTTGTTTCCATGAAGTGGTTGTTGTCTGGTCTCCCTGATAACTTGCTACGGAGCCTGGCGTAGTGGAACATCTTACAGAACCATTCGCTTCAGAACGAATCATATAAGAAATTGTGTAACTTTTTCCTGCTACCAATGTCGAGGTAAAAGTTGTCTGAATTTGAGTTCTCCATTGATCTGTTGGAGTGCTTGTAGCATTTACTACTTTCATTGATCCGCTTCCTTCATAAACATTTGAAGCTCCTGTTGCGGCACTTAAAGCATCCGCAGCACCATTCGCTTTACTCCATCCGGTTATTCCTGAATTGAAATTTCCATTAGAAACTAAGTTAACTGGTCCTGTTGCTGCATCAAGATCTACAACTGCAAGAGTATTAGCATCAATCAAATAAGTTACATTTGGAAGATATCCTAAATCCAAATTGAACTGAAACGTCGTACTTCCTGCTTTAAAATCACCTGGAGCCAATTTAATTTTAACTTGCTGCCAGGCCGAGGTTGTTGCAAACGCTTCTGTCCAGGTTCCTCCTGTTGCAAACCAGTCTTTGTACGGATATTGATTGGTTAATGAAGTATTAAATGAAATACGTCCTTTACCTGCAACATCAGATTTGATATAAAATGAAATCTCATAGTTATGTCCGGTAACAATTGGTACATTTGGAGATGTCAATTGAAGACTATAAGCTGCAGAAGAACTTGCGCTTGATGCCAATTGAATAGCTGCCGAAGTACTTGTTAAACCTGCATTTGCTACGGTTGTGATTCCTTTTCCTGGATTATTTCTAGCCCAGCCTGTAAAGGTTCCGTTTTTGATAGGGGCAAGATCTAAAATATTTGTTCCGCTAGAACCCGGAATTACTGTTGGGGCAATAATACCATTTAAATAACTTGCATTTTGATTGGAATGCCAAATTAAAGTATGTCCAAAAACACTTAATCCGGCACTTTTTGTCGCCGCTATAAAAGCATCTACATTGGTAAAATTAATTTCTCCTTTTGAGTTTACCATCGCACCATGTTTCATTTCGTAACCTGGTGTTACCTCATCAAAATTATCGTTTACAATTTTTCTGTAGGCAGCATCGCTCATGTACAAACTAATTCCGATTCCGTTTCCTAAAGGAAAATCTGAATAGTTTTTTAATGGTTCATAACGGCTGATTTTTTCTACTAAAGCTAATGGAAGTTCAGCTCCTGTTACTGCTCCGTGTTCCGGGTCTTTTCCCCACTCCATCAAATTATCATCACATGATGATAAAATCATTAGCGATGAAGCGATTATTGGTATGATATATTTAGATTTCATTTTGTGGTTTTTGTTAGTTAAAATCATTGTAAACTGGTGTATCTAATGGCACAATTCTCCAGTTATCTGTATAGACTTTTACCGAAGTTGCTTTAGACGGAAATTCTACTTCACTTGCATTTCCGGTAACATTGGATAGTTTTACATCAGAATTTTCGAAGTAAATTCCAAAGTTTTGATAAGTCGCTGCTTCTCGATAAGCTAAAACTGTTTCGAAAGTAAAGGCTTCTTTAGACCAAGCATAGAATTTGTTTAAAGGAATTGTAATTGTGATCCATTTGTCTGTTTTTACTCCAACCGATTTTCCATCCACAATCCAAGGAACGTAGTTGTAACAAGCTCCAGCCCATTCGCCTCCATTAAAATTGTTAATCATACAAATTTTCAGGAAACCTGACTGTTGCCAAACTTCAGGGATTAAAATATCAAATTGAAAAGCTACTTTGTCCAAAGGTGTCGTTGCCGGAATATAAGGTGTTAATTGTGCTCTCCAATTGTCTACTCCGTTTCCTGCTGTCCAAACTTCTGAACAACGGTTTTTAGCAGCATCAAAAGAAGCAATACGAGCAGGACGATGAGGCACATATTTTCCCTGAGAACTATTTCCTGTTCCAATAGCAGCTGATTCTAAATCTGCCGGCTGAATCATACTTGTTGAAGTTCCCCAATATCCATGTGAACCTTGTCCGTCAAAATTTAGCAATATTCCTTTTTTGAAATTAAAATAAGCTGGAGAATAAACTCCTCCGTTTGATGTTTCAGCATAAATAGAACCTCCCAAATCTGAAATTCCTGCTGGCACCACCACTGTAAATAACTCGCCGTCTTCATCTGAAGTAATTCCGGAAGTCACTTCAACATTTCCTGGAAAAACCACTTTACTTACTTCTGTCAAACCGGCTCCAGATATACTAATTGTTTCACCAGGATTTGGCATCGTGTTAGAAATACTGGAAATAACCGGTTTTCCTGCACGAATCTGAAAAGGAAATATCACTTCATGAGAATCGTTTACAAAACGAATTGTATTTCTTACTGACGGATCTGCATCTGAAATCGGAGTATCTGCTGAGACACTAACCAACATTGAATTATTTGATACAAAAACAACATTAAAATAAGTCGAATATCCATTAATATAAACCTTTCTCAAACCCGAAAAACCAGAACCTTCGATACGTAAAAGCTGTCCTAAACGGGCAAAACTTACTTCTCTGTCCGGAACAGATGAGTTTATATCTTCTAAGAACACTCTCGTGATTGTCATCGAACCGCCTTGAGAATCGTTATTGTCACATGATGTAAACAACATACTGAAAACCATCATTCCAAGAAGCGCGATAGGTGCCCAATACTTTTTATTTAAAATATATTTCATATTACTATTTCTTTAGTTTTTTATTTCTGTATACTAGAATAAGTCTTTAATTTTCTCTTCTGTAAACTGATACGGAACAGGATTTTCTCTCAACAATGGATTCTGAACTAACTCAGATTCCGGATAAGGAAGCGTGAAAATTGTTGCATCTATTACACCAATAGCGCGAGGACTACTGCTTCTTGCCGGATCTATTGAAACGGTATTAGTAGCAGCATCATAAAGAATAGGCTGAACTGTACCACGGTCCTGGCCTGTTATGTAGTTAATTACTTCTTGTTGTTTGTAATAGGCTCTTCTTACCAAATCATACCAGTATTGTCCTTCCATAGCCAGTTCTACTCTTCTTTCATGAATAATATCGGCATAAGTTAAAGACGTTTTTGGAGCAAGACCAGCGCGTGTACGTAATTTGTTTATGCCACTTAAAGCCATCGCATCAGAAGTAGACGTATTGTTTCCTAAAGCGGCTTCTGCATAGTTTAAATACACTTCGGCTAAACGAAGCATATTGGTATTTAAAGCAGAATTCATACGGGAAATTTTTGAGTTGTCTTTAGTTGATCCTACAACACCTTTCTTTATGTTTACAAACTCTTTACTGTGGTCAACTGTATAACCGCCGTTTGATTTATTAATTTCCGGATAAAAATCATCATCAGCCATCCAGGTTGCTCTGCGACGAAGATCTTTTGATTCGTATTCTTTTAAAACATCATACGAAGCTCTTGTCCAGTAACCCCAGGCAGCATCGTCTCCGGTAATATCAGAACCTAAGGCAAAATAGGCCTGCTGTGTATTATTTACTCCATAAACTCCGTTTGGAACCCATTGAAGAGCAAACATAGACTCTGAATTGTTATTATTCTCAATCATGAATAAATCTTCATAATTTGCCATCAGGCTGTAAGGACCTGAACTTATTACTTTTTCAGCAGCTTTCTTTGCTAAATCAAGATATTCCTGACTGCGTGTTCCACTGTTCGGATTATCGCTAACTCCTGAAAATGATAAATAAACTCGGGAAAGCATTCCAAATGCGCTGTATCTTGTTAAACGGCCAGACTGTCCTGCCGTTTCGGGAAGATATTTAGCTGCAAATTCTAAATCACGAATTGCAAATTCATAAACATCTTTTAATGGATTTTTGTTGACAATTGGATTTTTTACTAATGCGCTTGGATCTGTTGAAATAATAACATCACCCCATAATGAAGCCAGATACCAGTATGCCGTTCCTCTCATAAAACGAGCTTCTGCCATATATCTGTTTTTAATAGCATCGTTTAACGGACTTCCGGAGATTCCAATAATTACGTTATTCGATTGTTGTACTACATTATACAAAGATCCCCAGGCAGAAACCAACGGCCCGGTTAATCCCGTTTCTGTTAAATCGGTAAACGGATATACATAATCTGAGAAAGGAGCATACATATTGGCAGAACGTCCATCTCCTAATCCATAATAGAATTTATCATTAAAATCAAACCACACCACATTATACAATGGTCCTGTTGCGGCCTGAAAATCAGATTCACTTTTATAGAAATTTTCTTTGGTAATTCTATCGTTTGGTTCAACATCTAAAATATCGCTGCAACTGGTATAAACAAATGGCAATGCAATGATTAGAGCCGTATAAAATATTTTTCTTGTTTTCATTGTCTGGAAAATTTTAGAAATTAATGGTTAATCCAAGTGTCGTGATTATTGGTGACGGGTAACGTCCGTTATCAACACCTCTTAAAAGATTATCTTGATTTGAAGCACCTACTTCAGGATCATATCCTTTGTATTTGGTGAATGTCAATACATTTTGTGTATTCGTGTATACCTTTACATTAGAAATACCGTATTTCGAATACAAGTTTTTAGGTAAGTTGTATCCAATAGAAATATTTTTTATTCTTACATAAGATCCGTCTTCTACAAATCGATTACTTAAACGATAATTGGAAGCAGACGAAGCAGATGAAGCTCCAATTCTAGGCATGTAAGGATCTCCTCCAACAATCTGAACATTACGATAATCATTTGGTCCTGTTGGATCAATTAATTCTAATTGTGCGTATCCTAAAGCTGATTTTAATAAATTGGTATTTTCACGAGGGTTTTCCAACCATCTTCTTTGATAGTTTAGCACTTCATTCCCGTAAGATCCTGTTAGAAAAATATTGACATCAAAACCTTTGAATGAAAAAGTATTACCTACTCCAAATACAAATTTTGGTTCCGGGTTTCCAATATAATCCATGTCTTTTTCATTGATAACCCCATCCTTATTTTTATCATCAAACATATAGTCCCCAATCCATACTCCATTTTCTCCAATTGCCATACCTTCAGGCAAAGCAGTTGGTTTTACTACACCGTCTTTATCTTTATAATAAAAATCGGTAGCTTTCTCGAAACGTCCAATTACTTTATAACCATAAAACTGTCCTATTGGTTGTCCAACAGCTGTACGGGTAACAACAGTAACATCCGATCCCTGCTGAATTGTCCGATCATAAACTCCTGCCTCTGAATTAAGTCCTAAAACTTTACTTCTGTTAAGAGAGAAAGTTACATTTGATTTCCAAACAAAATCAGGTCTCTCCATATTTATTGTATTCAGGCTTAACTCAAGTCCCTTGTTTTCAATAGAACCAATATTAAATATAGGCGGAGTGGTAGATCCCTGACCTGTTGTCCCTGCATAAGCCGGGAGTGATAAAGGAAGTAGTAATCCATCTGTTTTCTTGTAGTAAACATCAGCAATTAACTCAATTCTGTTATTAAACAAACCTAAATCAAATCCCAAATTGGTCGATTTTGTTTTTTCCCATCTCAGATCCGGATTAGCAGTATTGGTTGCAATTTGTCCGCTTCCCCAATTGGTTGCCGATGTTCCATAAATTGAGGTATAAGGATAAGCGTATTGAACATTCTGATTTCCAACAAGTCCCCATCCTAATCTTAATTTCAAATTGTTGATCGTCTTATTCTCTTTTAAAAAGCTTTCATTTGAAATTTTCCAGGCAAAGGCCGCTGATGGAAACCAATCCCAACGATTTTCCTCAGCAAACTGAGAAGAACCATCATATCTTAAAGTTCCGGTCAGCAAGTACTTATCATCAAAAGAATAAAATAATCTTCCAAAATACGAACTAAGAGCTCCGGTAAAACTTCCATTTGAATTTCTTGCTGTAGTAGAATCCCCAGCATTTAAATCTGTAGCACCATTTGTAATGTAACCAGAACGATATCCGTACAAATTATCGCTATTTCTTTCTACATATTCCTGAGCTGCCAAAGCAGTAACAGCGTGTTTTCCAAAAGTTTTATTATAAGTTAACGTATTAGTCCAGATCCAGTTTTCACTAAGTGATTTTGTTCTGCTTCCTTCTCTTACTTCGTTTACGAGTGCTCCAAAAGTATAGGAAGGATTAAAAGTGTAGTTATTTCCAAAATTATAGTCTATTGAATAATTTGTTTTAAGCTTTAAATCCTTAGTAAAAGAGATTTCAGCGTAAACATTTCCTCTGATACCATAATTTTTATTGTAATTGTCTCTCATTAAAGCAAGACCCAATGGGTTATTCTGTACAAATTCTGTCGTATCTGGACCATCAAAAGTTCCATCTGCATTACGTGCCGCTACATTAGGTGTTTGCTTTAAAGCTGTTAATATTAAGGCTCCATCGGAAAAAGTATTGGTCTGATTGGTTTTGTAGACAGCCAGATTTACTCCGACTTTTAAAAAACTTTTTACCTGAGAATCAATTACTCCTCTAAGATTCAAACGATTAAATCCTGATCCAATCGCTACCCCTTCCTGATCCAAATATCCCATTCCAAATGCATAAGTAGTTGTATCAGAACCTCCTGATCCTGATAAATTATAACTCTGCATCATGGCGGTTGTAAACAACTCATCCTGCCAGTTTGTTCCTTCTCCTAATAAATCAGGACGAATAAAATAAGGATCTCTTTGTACGATTCCTAAATCGGCACGCGTGTTTTTCAGCGTTCCATATTCTCTCAAATTTAGTACCTGAAGCTGTTTTGGTATTTCCTGCCATCCTACATAACTATCAAAATTCATAGTAAGTTCCCCTTTTCTACCCGTTTTTGTGGTAATGATAATAACACCACTACCAGCTCTGGAACCGTAAATAGCTGTAGCTGAAGCATCTTTCAAAATATCTACCGATGCGACATCTGAAGGATTAATACCTGCCAATGGGTTAGAATTATTTGAACCTGTATTTCCATCAATTACTACTCCATCAATTACATAAATTGGCTCATTACCTCCAGATATAGAACTAATACCACGAATACGAACAGAAGAGCTGGAACCCGGAGCTCCATTATTTGCCTGAATATTAACCCCCGCAACACGACCTTGTAGTACCTGATCAATAGTCGTTGGTACAGATTGTGCTATTGCAACGCTATTTACAGAAGAAATTGCACCTGTTAAATCGCCTCTTTTTGCTGTACCGTAACCGATAACCACAACTTCTTGTAAGCTGTTCAAATCTTCTTCCAGTGTAATATCAATTTTATTTTTATTGGCAACAGCGATCTCTTTGGTTTTATAACCTATAAAACTGAAAGATAAAGTAGCATTAGCTGGAACTCCGGTTATGGAGTAAGTTCCATCAAAATTGGACACAGTAGTCGTTTTGGTTCCTTTCACAATAATATTCACACCTGGTATTGGTCCACTACCATCAGATACAGTACCCGAAACAGTAATTTGCGCATTTACTGCAGCAGAAAATACCAGCATCAGGATTAAGAATCCTAAATTCTTAAAGTATTTAGATCTGCTTTTAGTAATTAAAAAGTTAGTCATAAATAATTGGTTTAATGAGTTAATAGTATGGTTTAGTTAGTTTATTTTTTATTGACCTATAATTTGCTTTTCTGTTAAAAAAATGAAACAAATAATAACTTATAGTCAAAACAAATATATGCAAAAAACAACAACACACAATCGGTTGCGTTAATTTTTTTTGTCATTTTAAAAAAAATACCTTTATAAAAAAGCATATTTTTTGTTTATACTATTAAAATATTAAACAATCTTTAAAATCAGGTTTCAATACAGCGAAAACGTTAGAGATAATAAATTGTTTAGTTCAAAATCTTAAAAAAAACATAAAAAGTTAAATTTTCAAGTTTTTTCAAAAATCACTAAAACGTTGTAGTATTAATACCAAAATGAGCTGTAGAAAGAATCTTTACCAATCCCTTATAAAATAAGGCTTTTGACAGTTTACAAACTACCAATCACGAAGTTAAGCACTAAACAATATATTTCTTACAAAACCCAATAAAGAGACAATCGGTTGCTTTTAATCCAAAAAAATCCCCTCCAAGTGACATGGAGGGGATTCTAAAATGAGAGGTAAAATGAATTATCTAAACATTATAAATTCATCTTTTTAGCATCTTCAACAAATTGCTTTAATCCGATATCAGTTAAAGGATGTTTTAAAAGACCTTTTATTGCCGAAAGAGGCCCGGTCATAACATCTGATCCTACTTTGGCACAATTTACAATATGCATCGTATGTCGCACTGAAGCTGAAAGGATTTGGGTTTGATAATTGTAATTATCGTAGATTTCTCTAATTTCTTCAATAAGATGCATTCCGTCTGTCGAAACATCATCTAAACGTCCTAAAAATGGAGAAACGTAAGTCGCTCCAGCTTTAGCAGCAAGCAAAGCCTGACCAACAGAAAACACTAGAGTTACATTGGTTTTGATTCCTTTTGAAGAAAAATATTTACAAGCTTTTACTCCATCACCAATCATTGGTAGTTTTACTACGATTTGAGGATGTAAAACTGCCAATTCCTCGCCTTCTCTTACCATTCCTTCAAAGTCGGTTGAGATTACCTCAGCCGAAACATCGCCATCAACGATATTACAAATAGCTAAATAATGTTTCAGGATGTTTGATTTTCCTGTAATGCCTTCTTTTGCCATTAAAGAGGGATTGGTGGTTACGCCATCTAAAACGCCTAAAGCCTGCGCTTCTTCAATATCTTGAAGATTAGCAGTGTCAATAAAAAATTTCATAAGTTTTTTGGTTTAAGTTAAAAGTGGTTTTGCGTAAAAAAAACTTTGTCAAAGTTTTAAACTTTGACAAAGTTCTCAGCATCTTGTAGTGAGTGAAAAATGTGCATTTCGATTGATTCTGCTCTTCAAAAAACCTTTAATAAAAAATACTCACTTATTATTTTATCAAACTGACTTTTTATTCATTTTAATTTTCAAAAAACAGTAACTAAACCTTCAATCTGTTTTTCTCAAATCTTAATTCAAAAGCCATAATCTTAATACACATTTTCGAAGTATTTATCTAAAAGAATAGTTTTAAAAAAAATAACGTTTTATAGCTATCGTATTAAAAATTAAAAGTCTTTTTAGATTTTCTGTCTCACTAAATATTTTGTAGAAACCTAACAGGTTTTCAAAACCTGCTAGGTTTGATATGAAAATCTAAATCAATTAAATATATTGATTGATGATGTTTTCAAACAATTCTTGTTTACCGCTTTGAAGATTTAGTTCTCCATTTTCGTGAGCGATAGTGTAAAGATCTTTAAGGTTTAATTTTCCATCAGCAAAATCTTTTCCTTTTCCAGAATCGAATGAACTGTATCTTTCTGTTCTTAATTTTTCGTAAGGAGAAGAAGTGATGATTTTATCTGCAGTCAATAAAGCTCTTGCAAAAGTATCAGCTCCGCCAATGTGCGCTAAGAAAACATCTTCTAAGTCTGTAGAATTTCTTCTGATTTTAGCATCAAAGTTAACTCCTCCGCCTTGTAATCCGCCAGCTTTTAAGAAAACCAACATCGCTTCAGTAGTTTCTTGAATATTATTTGGGAACTGGTCTGTATCCCATCCGTTTTGGTAATCTCCTCTGTTGGCATCAATGCTTCCTAACATTCCCGCTTTTGCAGCTACTTCTAATTCGTGTTGGAAAGTGTGCTGTGCCAATGTAGCGTGGTTTACCTCAATATTGATTTTGAAATCTTTGTCTAAACCATAATTTTTCAAGAATCCGATTGCTGTAGCTGAGTCAAAATCGTATTGGTGTTTTGATGGTTCCATTGGTTTTGGCTCGATAAAGAAAGTTCCTTTAAAACCTTGTGCTCTTGCGTAGTCTCTAGACATTGCAAGGAATTGCGCCATGTGATCTAATTCTCTTCCCATATCTGTGTTTAGTAAAGACATATAACCTTCTCTACCTCCCCAGAATACATAGTTTTCTCCACCTAAAGCGATTGTAGCGTCCAAAGCCAATTTTACTTGACCTCCAGCTCTTGCTACTACATTAAAATCTGGATTTGTAGCGGCTCCGTTCATGAATCTTGGGTTTGAGAAACAGTTAGAAGTTCCCCAAAGTAATTTAATTCCAGAGTCTGCTTTTTTCTGTTTTAAGTAATCTGTAATAAAAGCCAAACGTTTTTCTGATTCTGCGAAAGTGGCTCCTTCAGCAATCAAATCGTAATCGTGGAAACAGAAATAATCGAATCCCATTTTGCTTATGAATTCAAAAGCAGCGTCTGCCTTATCTTTTGCAGCTTGATATGGATCTGATGAAGCATCCCAAGCAAATTGCTGTGTTCCCGGTCCGAATGGATCGCTACCTTGTCCACAGAAAGTATGCCAGTAAGCAATAGCAAATTTAAAGTGCTCACGCATTGTTTTTCCAGCTACAACCTGGTCTGGATTGTAATATTTAAATGCCAACGGATTGTCTGATTCTTTTCCTTCAAATTTAATTTGGCCAATACCTTTGTAGTATTCTTTATCTCCTAAAACTATCATTTGATTTTTTTATTTATTTGTTAATATTAATTCTAATTCTTGTTTCCATTTTTTATATGCCGTTTCGTATTCCTCTTTATTTTTTAGAGGCAAAAAGGTCATTACGTGATCGTTCGTTGTAATTCCTGAACCAAATTTTTCAAAATCGCCATCTGTCAAGCCAACTGCTCTTGCTGCTCCTACTGCTCCGGTTGTATTGTAAATTTCTATTTCATGTCCAATTAATGTTGCAACTGTATTAGAGAAAATTTCGGAACGGAATAAATTATCATTTCCAGCTCTAATTACATTAATCGTTGCATTATCATCCTTCAAGCATTCCATTCCGTAAACAAAAGAAAATGCAATTGCTTCCAAAGATGCTCTGAATAAATGTGCGTTGGTATGAATATTAAAATTCAGGTTTAAAATATGAGATCCAATATTTTTATTATTGAACATTCTTTCAGCGCCATTTCCAAACGGAATGACAACCAATCCTTGTGAACCTACATTTATCTGAGATGCTTTTTCATTCATTTCTTCGTAGGATTCATTTCCGATATTGTTTCGCATCCATCGGTATTGGATTCCTGCTCCGTTTATATTCAGCAATTTTCCAACTCTCGGATTTGACTCCGCATAATTTACATGAACGAAGTTGTTTACACGAGTACTTTTTCCTGAATTTGTTTCTGTCACAGCATAGAAAACGCCCGATGTACCACCTGTTGCTGCAACTTCTCCCGGACGAAGCACATTTAATGACAGAGCATTATTAGGCTGATCTCCTGCTCTATACACAATCGGAATTCCGGCTGGAAGTCCTGATTCTGCAGCAGCTTTTTCAGTAACAACACCTTGATTCGTAAAATTTTCTACAATTTTTGGAGTTAATGCTGTATCAATTCCATAATATTCTAAAAGCCAGTCGGCTACTTTATTTTCTTTATAATCCCAAAGCATTCCTTCAGACAAACCATTTTTGGTAGTCGTTACTTCGCCTGTCAATTTCAAAGCGATGTAATCTCCCGGAAGCATGTATTTCGCAATTTTATTGTAAACTGCTGGTTCGTTTTCTTTAACCCATTTCAGTTTTGAAGCCGTGAAATTCCCTGGAGAATTCAATAAATGCTCCATACATTTTTGTTCTCCATTTTCGGCGAAAGCGGTATTCCCAATTTCAACCGCACGGCTGTCACACCAAATAATAGAATTTCGTAACGGAGCGTTATCTTTGTCAACAATTACTAATCCATGCATTTGGTACGAAATACCAATTCCCTGAATTTTAGACGCATCAATATTCGCTTCTTTAATGGCTCTTTTCGTTGCTGTACAAATGTACTGCCACCACATTTCAGGATCCTGTTCTGCCCAGTCCGAGTGAATTGAAAGGATTTCCATTTCGTTTTGCGGTTCATTCAAAACGATAACTTTTTTACCCGTTTCTGCTTCTACCAAGGCTGCCTTGACAGAAGAACTTCCAATATCATATCCGATATAATACATACTTACAATGATTCTCTTATTATTAATTTTGTCGGCACATAACACTGAGTATCTTCGTCATGCGTAATAAATGCCGCTGCTTTGGTTCCTATTTCTTTAAAATCAGTTGATACAACCGAAATTCCTTTATATATAAATTTCTTCATCGGGGTTTCGTTGTACGATAAAAATCCAACGTCTTTCCCAGGTTCAAAATCTTTCTCTTTGCATTGTTCCAAAAAGTGCCCTAAAATCCTGTCGCTTACGCTGATATAAGCAATTCCTTTTTCGATATTGAACTTTTTTGGATCGGTAATAACCTCATATTCAAAACCAAAATCAGCACAGAATTTCTTGAAAAACTCCACTGTTTCCCACGGGTGATTCGTAAAATCGGGATATACAAATTGTATCTTTTTATACTTTTTAAACAAATCAACCGCCTCTGTCAAAGACTCATAAAATGCTTTTCCAAAATCCTGAAAAACATAATTGTTCGTTTTTTTTGCCTGAATATTCCAGTCAATCAAAAGCAATTTATCACTCGAAATTGCCGACAATGCCAGAGCAATGTCTTTATGATCAAAATTCATTACCACGTATTTATAATACTTCCCAATTCCGTTATTAATGATCGTTTTAAAAACATCAATATTATAATGGTGAAACTGTACATCAATAATCACATTATCCGGCAGATTATTCACAACCGAATGGTACAAAACCTCTTTATAAGCCTTAAACGTATCTAAAACTAAAAGTACTTTTCTGGTTTCGCCCGCCACATAATAGCCTTTATTCGGTACAGAATCAATCACTTTCTGTTCTTTTAAAATCGAATACGCCTTAAAAACCGTATCTCTCGAAAGCTGATACGTTTTGCAGATCACATTCACAGACGGAAGCAAATCTCCCTTTTGCAAAATATTCTCTGCAATCGAATTTGTGATTCCGTCAACCAACTGCTGGTACTTCGGAATATCACTTTCGTGATTCATTATAAACTCAAATTTTTCTTCTTCTTTTAGCATACCGTTCTGTTCCGTTCTGTTATGCTAAAGTAACTAAAAAACTTTTATAAAAAATTATTTTTTACATGAATTATGTTATTTTTTTTAAGCACTTTTTATTCTAATAACTTGGGCGTGTCCCTCCGGGTCGGGCTATCCGTTGCAAGTCCTCGCCTGTTCGTTCCTCACGGCTGTGGGCTTTCCACTTCTATCCCTCACGCATACGGTTTCAAAAGAACATTTCCGTGATCTTTGTCATTTCTACTTAGCTCTGGAAGAGCGTAATATTTATAGAAAAATATATAGCTCACAGTTTATGAGCTCCAGCGGAGCGACATATTTACCGCAAATAATATATCGCCCCGCTGGGGCTTTTACAATCAGACGTTATAAAAATTCTATAAATATTTCGTCCCTTTGGGACTTCGCAAGTAACCCCGCAATGCATATCGCCAATCTTTGTCGAGCTACTCGTGGAGATTTCTCCTTCGTCGAAATGACAAGATTCTGTGGATTTCTTTGCGTTCTTTGCGTAATCCCTTGCGAACTTTGCGGTTAAATCACTTTGTCGATTCCCGAGTGTGATCCTTCCTTCGTCAGGATGACAAACTAGACGGAAAAAACTATTTCTCAAAATGCTCACTCGAAGTATACATCCCAATATACGTTCCCACAAATCCTCCCGCTTCTTTTGTACTCAAAATAGAACCATCTACATCTTTTATCAATAAAACCCAATCTTGTTTTTCTGTCGATTTATAATAAAAACTATACATTCTTCCATTTCCTTCAATCTTCACAAACAATGACTTATCAGAATCGAAAAGTTCTTTCTTTGCAATAATTTCCGATTTCCCGTTATTAATTTTATCTGCAGTTCTTTCAACAAAAACTTCCAATTTATGATCGGCGTTCAGGCGTTTTCCAATTAAAAAATAATGCTTTTCGTTTTGAAAAGCCGTTAAACCTGCCGCCTGTAAATTATCTTTTGGATTGAATTCAAACTTTGCCGAAGCTTCAAATTTTAAATGCTGTTGTCTTCTTCCAATAAAAGAAAAATTAGTTTCGGTGTGAATTGATTCTGATCTTGGTTTAATTAACAATTTTCCGTTAATCAGCTCATACCATTTTTCTTTTGGCGTTCTAATAAAACTCCATTTAAAATCTAATTTATTCGAATCAAAATCATCTTTTGAAACAAAATTTCCATTTAATGGTTCTGTTTTTTCTTTAGAAAGTGGAAGATTTGGTCGTTTATGAATCATCGGAATTGGTTCATTTCCTCCCACAATTTCTGGCCAGTCGTTTTTCCATTCCACAGGCATCATAAAAGTTTCCCTTCCGGTATTGTATAAATCGCCTTCATAAGGTCGGCATCCTAAAAATACAGACCACCAATCGCCGTTTGACAATTCCACAAAATCGGCATGGCCAGTTGTCGAAACCAAATTTTTACGATTCGGATCTAAATGGGACTGCGTTAAAATCGGATTTTTGGCATAACTTTCATAAGGGCCATAAATGTTTTTACTTCTAAAAACTACTTCGGAATGATTGAAACCTGTTCCGCCTTGAGCACAAAGCAGATAATAAAATCCGTTCTTTTTAATCACATGTGGGCCTTCGATCCAAACGGGCTTTTTAGACATATCGGTTCCGCCATTAATAACCAATTTGGGACTTGTCGTGGTTTTTTGTTTTTCCAAATCATATTCCAGCATATAAATGGCGCGATGGCCATCATGAAGCGAAACATTATTAGGCGGAGGCCCGTTATGTGTGATGTACACTTTTCCGTCTTCGTCAAAAAAGAGATCTGGATCGATTCCGTTAACATCAGGAAGCGCAATAGGATTTGACCAAGGCCCAGCTGGATTTTTAGCCGTAACAATAAAATTACCGACTCCGCTTACATTGGTACAAATCAAATAAAATGTTCCTTTGTTATAGCGAATCGTCGGTGCGTACATACCACCCGACAAACGAGAATTTCCAAAATCGGCTTGTTCAGGACGATCGATGATATTACCGATTTGTTTCCAATGTACCAGATCGGTACTTTCAAAAATGGGCAATCCCGGAAAATAGCAGAAAGAAGAATTGACGAGGTAAAACTTATCTTCAACTCTACAAATCGTAGGATCTGGATAAAAACCAGCCAAAACAGGATTTAAATAATCGCCATCAGATTTTGTTAGATTTTGATAAGCATCGTCATTTCCTCGGTAATCAAACCAGTCAAAAGAAGCATAATCAGAATACACAACCGATTGTGATTTTTGCGAAATTTTTTTACACGAAGAAAACGCACTCATCAAAATGACTGCTGTAACAATTTTTAAACCTGTTTTTCTTCTCTTCATTTCTTAATCTAATAATCTTCTTATTCCGTACGGATCAATAGTGATAATCGAACCGTCTTCTAAATAATCGATTTTGGTTACTTTCATGCTTCGCAAATGCGTTACCCCTTTCGATAAGCTCGAATCGTGATAAAACAAATACCACTCGCCTTCTACTTCACAAATTGAATGATGCGATGTCCAGCCTACAACTGGATTCAAAATCCTGCCCTGATACGTAAACGGCCCATATGGGTTGTCACCAATCGCATAACAAATAAAATGCGTATCGCCTGTTGAATAAGAGAAATAATATTTTTCCTTGTATTTATGAACCCAAGAAGCTTCAAAAAAACGACGGTCGTTATCGCCTGCCAGAATTTCATTTCCGTTTTCATCCAAAATTTTAATCTCTTTTGGTTCTTCGGCAAATTCAAGCATATCGTCTCTTAACAAAGCTACAATTGGCCCTAAAGCTTTTTCTTTGGCTAAAGGTTCTTCGTTGTTATCATCATAGATATTGTTGCGGTATTTCTGAAGCTGACCGCCCCAGATGCCTCCAAAATAAATATAATGTTTACCGTCTTGATCTTCAAAAACAGCGGGATCGATACTGTAACTTCCTTTTATGGCGTCTTTTTCAGGAACAAAAGGGCCAACTGGCGAATCTGAAACAGCAACACCAATTTGGAAAATTCCGTTAGCACGTTTGGCAGGGAAATACAAATAATACTTTCCTTTTTTATTTGCGGCGTCAGGCGCCCACATTTGCTTTTCGGCCCAAGCCACATCATCTACATGCAATGCAACACCATTATCAACTACTTCTGATGAAATATCTTCCATAGAAAAAACATGATAATCTTCCATCCCGAAATGATCGCCGTTGTCGTTAAACGGAATTCCGGCATCAATATCGTGCGAAGGGTAAATGTAAATTTTTCCGTTGAATACATGTGCCGAAGGATCGGCTGTGTACATATGGGATACTAAAGGCTTTGAAATCGCCAGGTCATTAATTTCCTCAAAATTAATGTTTTCAATGCTATCTTCAGGCATAGTAATATTTTGTTTAAATAATTAAGCTCTTCTTTCTTTTAATTCTGTTTCGATCTGCACTTCCATTTCTTTATTGATTTTATAGAAAAAAAGCAATCCGGCTCCAATTAAAAAAGGGATTGCAGGGAAAATACTCACTAGTAATTTGATTCCGTTTATGGCTGTTTGAGACTGTTCTGGCGCATTTGGTACGTAATGAAAATGGCCTAAAAATAAAGTGGTTAAAGCGCCTCCAACGCTCAATCCTGTTTTTAGTCCAACCATCATTGCCGAAAATATAATTGCTGTTGCACGACGGTTATTCAACCATTCGGAATAATCGGCAACATCGGCAATCATCGCCCAAAGGATCGGGATTGTGATTCCGTAGAAAAATCCGTGTAAAATCTGAGAGAAAAACATCAATCCGATTGACGCTGGCGGAAAAAAGTAAAAAGCGATAATGAACAAAGTCGAGATGAATAAAAACACGCCGAATACATTTCGTTTTCCGTATTTATCTGCCAGATTTTTTGACAAAGTAATGCCGACAATCATAAAAATAATACCACCCGCATTGAATAAACCAAAACCTGCTGAAACGGGATCATTCCCAAAATGATTCAATCCGATAGTAGACAAAGTATCTAAAATAGGCTGAATAAAAACCGCTAATTGATCTTTATCAACATAATTTTCAAAATAATACACATACGAACCGCCCTTCATTGCCAAAGTCACAAAAACCAAAGTGGTAAGCGTAAGCATAATTATCCAAGGTCTGTTTTTGATTAAATCGCTTAAATCTTCTTTTACACTTGACTTTTGTTCTGGTTTCGGAATGATTCTTTCTTTCGTAGTTAAGAACGTAATTAAAAGCATGATTGTTCCAATAATCGCCAAAGCAGTCATTACTTTTTCGATTCCGATGGCTTTATCACCGTTTCCAGCACTTTTGATAATGCCAAGCATAAAAACCTGAACAAAAAACTGGGCAAACATCACCGCCACAAAACGATAGGACGACATGCTGTTTCTTTCTTTCATATCGCCTGTAATAACGCCACTTAAAGCAGAATATGGCAGATTGTTTCCTGCGTAAAAAAGCAGCAATAAACTATAGGTGACAACGGCATAAATTACTTTTCCTTTGTATGAAAAATCAGGAGTTGAAAATGCTAATAAAGCCACCACTCCAAGCGGAATTGCGGTTATTAAAATCCAGGGTCTGAATTTTCCCCATTTGGTACTCGTTCTGTCTGCCAAAACCCCAATGATCGGATTAAAAATAAAAGCGGCAATTAATCCAACAATCAGCATGATGATCGAAGAATCGGTTGGCGATAATCCGTAAATATCGGTGTAAAAATACGCCAGATAGGTCATCAAAGTCTGAAAAACAAGATTTGCAGCAAGATCTCCTAAACTGTATCCAATTTTTTCTTTGATGGATAGTTTTTGTGAAATGTTAGTCATTCGTGGGTTTGTGGTCATTTTTTTGATTAGTTAGTTCTATTTCTGCAAGGTTTTTCAAACCTTGTAGGTTTCAATTGTTTTTTACAGCTCCTAAAATCAGACCTACAAGGTTTTGGAAACCTTGCAGGAAAGCGAATTACAATTAAAACAATCGGTTGTGTAAAATTAGACAAAAAAACATATTATGCAAATTTAGTTTACTTTATTTAAGTTATTTTTCATTTCACAACCGATTGTTGATTATTTCTCAAAACATACTCTTTTTCGATGCTTATTCTTTAGTTTCTTTCAGCTTTAAAATACTTTCGTAAGCTTTTTTATGTCTTAAAGTGGCATCAAATGGCAAAGGATAATTCGTTCTTCCTTTTATCGGCCAGTCGTTCAGCCAAGATTGCCCATCATGAACACCCCAAAAAGTCACTCGGCTGATTTTATCTTTATGCTTTAAAAATAGTTTAAAAATCGATTCGTAACGTTCTGCGAGTTTGTTTTGGATAGAATCTGGCAATGCTTTTGGATATGGATTCATTTTCTCGCTTCCTTCAAATTTCTGACTGATTTCTGCTCCTTTTAAATCCCACGGATTTGGTAAAACGGTAATATCCAATTCTGTAAAAGCGACTTTAATTCCTAATGCCGAATACTCTAAAATACTTTTTTCAATTTCTTCTAATGACGGACTATTTAATCTCCAATGCCCTTGAATTCCTACTCCGTCCACTTTTCCGCCTTCTACTTTTATTTTTTTGATTAAGGCAATTGCTCCGGCTCTTTTTGCTGATTCTTCGATATTATAATCGTTGTAATATAACTCGGCTTTTGGATCGGCTTTTTCGGCCAGTTTGAAAGCGTCAATCAGATATTTTTCGCCTAGCGTTTTCAAAAAAACAGATTGTCTTAAAGTTCCATCTTCGTTCAACGCTTCGTTAACAACGTCCCACGAATTGATTCTGCCTTTGTATTTGGAAACGATTGTGGTAATATGATCTTTCATAAAAGCTTTCATTTCTGTACTGTCGGCAATCTTTTCCATCCAAGGTGCTAATTGGCTGTGCCAAATTAAAGTATGACCGTGAATAAACATTTTGTTTTTCTCTCCATACGCTACAAATTTATCCGATAAAGCAAAATCATATTTGTCTTTTTGCGGATGCGTGTACATCGATTTCATGATATTTTCTGCTGTAATCGCATTAAATTCTTTTCGAATCAGAGAATCTTCTTTAGCGTTTTTGACTTCAATTTGATCCGCACTTAAAGCGGTTCCGATGTAGAAATCATTTTTATAAGCATCTTTTAATGAAGCGGTTTCTTTCTGTGACGTACAGCTTACAGCCAACAAAGTTGTGACGACAACTAGATAAGGTTTAATAAATTTCATATCTTTTGGTTTAAATAGTTAATAGTTTTTTATTCGTTTCGTTTTGTCATTCCGAGGAACGAGGAATCACACTCGGAAATCGATAAAGATTGGCGATATTCTGTGTGGAGTTTCTAGTGTGATTCCTCGTTCCTCGGAATGACAAACTTTGCGTATTATTCCTTCATAAAACTCTCCGGAGGCCCCAAATACGACTCCAAAACTTTCCCCTCTTCAGTTTCAATTGCAATTTTCTGAAGCACCAAAGCCGAATCAATCGCATAAATTTTCAAAATATGATTTCCCGAATTTTCGATTTCATGCGTTGAGGTAATAATTTTAATATTATTGGCAACCGATTCAGCCCAGGCTTTTTCTGAAGAATCTGCATTAAGGTTCATGATTTGCGGTTTTTCATCATCAAAACCAATTCCGTATTTTAAGCCGTCACCAATTTTAAAATTGATTGTTGGCGAAAAATAGACATTTACTTTTATCTTTCCTTTACTGAAAAAATGAACATTGTATTCTAATCTTGGAGATCTTTCTGAAATTTCAATTGATTTGATATTCGAAGGTTTTATTGTTATTCCTGAATCTGTTTTACCAAGATTTGGAATTATGGTCCATTTTACGGCATCTGAATTTATTGCTTTAGAATAATTTTTACTTTCTATCGAAATAAATCCATTGTCCTCAACAAAACCTCTAAAATGATCTAAATCCCTATTTTTATTAATCGAAGTTCTAGCCTTTGATGAATCTTCTATAGAAACTCCCGCTTGAACTTTGTTTGAAATTTCAATTGTTTTTGTTTTGGGCATCACATTTTTTTCAGGCTGTTGCCAATTATCATAACCAATATGTGTTTGTGACATCATATGATTCCACTTACCATTTGCTAATTGAGTGTGATAGTAATTTGTGAGCTCAGCATCTTTTTCAAATAACTTTTTTACTTTTTCAGCATATTCATTTGCAATGACATTTCCTTGTTCTGCATACAAATGATTTTTAGCCGTTGCGACATACATTTCATTTAAATTGGCACTTGCCAAAACCGGAAACAAAACGAGCTGATAAAAAGCATCTTTGTATTCTGGTTTCAACTTTTCGTTTATCGAATTGGCTTTTTCAACCAATTTTTGATAATGTGATACAACTCGATCTGCTTCATTAAAATTTACAATGCTATAAGTTTTAGCATCCAATAATTCAGGTTTTCTTCGTGAATTGTATTTCGTATATAATTTTAAAATCTCGGCAATTTCTTCTGTAAATTGATTGTCAAAATTTTCTTTTGCCCAATTAACATAATATTGCTCTAAATTTTCAGCATTAAACTTTTCAGGATTCCACGCCATGTCCAAAAAAAACTCAATCGGAAATTCCATTGGCTTGATGTCTCCTACATTTACAATCCAGATTTTATCGACACCGTATTGATACGCTAAATCCATTTGTTCCCAAACCCTTTCAATTTGGTTCGTGTTGATCCATTTGTAATTTCTCGGGCCACCCACATAATCGTAATGATAATAAATGCCATAACCTCCTTTTCTGGGTTTCGAATCCAGTTCTGGAAGTTTGCGGATATTTCCCCAATTGTCATCGCAAAGCAAAAGCGTAACATCATCAGGAACGGTCATTCCTTTGTCATAATAATCCTGAACTTCTTTGTAAAGTGCCCACATTTGCGGAGTTTCTTGCGCAGGCTTTTTAGTAACTTCTGCAATAATATTTCTTTGGGTTTTTACAATATTTTCTAATAATTCAATTGCAGTTCCTTCCGTCATGGGTTCATCGCCGTCGCCACGCATTCCGATTGTAACGATAGTTTCTTTATTTCCCATTCGCTTAATTCCGTCTTTCCAGAAATTAATCAAAGCTTCAGAATTGGTGTTAAAATCCCATTTCCCGTTTGCTTTTCCCCATTCGGCATGGGCTCTTGTTAACGGTTCGTGATGCGAAGTTCCCATGACAATTCCGTATTTATCGGCCAAAACAGCATTCTGCGGATCTTCGACATAAAACATTCTGCCCCACATCGCCGGCCATAAATAATTGCCTTTCATTCGCAGAATCAATTCAAAAACTTTATCGTAGAATTTCGAATTGAATCCGCCAAATTTCTCAAATGCCCAGCCAGACAAAGCCGGAGCTTCGTCGTTTATAAAAATTCCTCTATATTTTACTTTTGGTTCTCCCTGAGAATGAATTCCGGGTAAAACATGTAATTCTGATTGCTTTTTCACGGGAACATCTGCCCAATAATACCAAGGAGAAACGCCAATTTGATTCGATAAATCGTAGATTCCGTAAATCGTTCCTCGTTTATCTGAACCTGCAATTACCAATGCTTTTTTAATTCCTTTAAACGGATTTTCGACAATTTGTGTGGTAAATTTTTCCCATTTTCCTTGAAGTGCTTTGGCATCAATTTTTCCTTGTTTTGCTAATTGATCGATAAATTTGCTTTTTCCTAATGTCCCAATAATGACAATAAAATCTTCTGCTTCTGAAATCTTTTTTATTCTTTTCGGATGCAAATCTGAAACTTTAAAAAGATCGTTTTCTAAATGCCCTGCTACTTTTAAAACTCCTGCATAATCTTTATCGTCTACAAAAATCGAAGCTATTTTCCCTTTTGAAACCAAAGGGAAGTTTTCATTAGAAGCCCGATTGACTACATATTTTTCTGGATTTATCGCATACGAATTTGTGCTTAATCCGATTAGAAAAAGTAGTAGAATTAGATATGAAGTTTTAATTTTTAAAAACATAGAATCATAGATTTTCTTTGTTTGCATTAGTTTTGTCATTTCGACGCAAGGAGACCTGAGCGATAGTGAACTGGCGAAGCAAATCACACTAGAAATTCCACATAGAATTTCGCCAATCTTTGTCGAATCCCAAATGTGATTTCTCGTTCCTCGAAATGACAAACAGTACGTTTTTCTTTCCTCATTGCAGACCTGACAGGTTTTTAAAACCTGTCAGGTCTAATGCGAAAGAATATTACAAATTCAATTTATACCCAATTCCCATTTCCAAACCTCTTAATTCAGCCAAACCTTTCAGTCTTCCTGTCAAAGAATAACCTGGATAAGTTTCTGTTTCCTCATCCACTCTATGCAGGAAACCGTGATCGGGACGCATCGGCAGACTTACTTTGGTTTTATTCATTAATAACAATAATTTCTCAATGATAACTTCCATTTTAACATCGCCATTTAAATGTTCTGATTCCCTAAAAGTGGTTTCGCTTTCGCGGATGGTATTTCGAAGATGCAAAAAATGAATTCGGTCTCCGTAATCGTCTATTATTTTTTCGAGATTGTTATTGGGATCAGCGCTTAAAGAACCTGTGCAATAACACAATCCGTTTGCTTTTGATGGAACAGCTTTGAAAATAGCTTTTAAATCGGCTTCAGTTGAAACAATTCTTGGAAGTCCTAAAACCGAAAACGGCGGATCATCCGGATGAATTGCTAATTTTTGCCCGTTTTTCTCCGCAATTGGCGCTACTTCTGATAGAAAATAAATCAGGTTTTCTCTTAGTTTTTGATTGTCAATTTCAGCATAGTTTTCTAAAAGAGACAAAATCTGCTCTGCCGTAAAATGAACTGTACTTCCTGGAAGTCCTAGCAAAACGTTTTTAAACAACAATGCTTTTTCTTCTTCAGATAATTGATTTCCAAATTGCAAAGCTCTTTCTTTTTCGACATCTGAATACTCATTTTCTGAATTTGGTCTTTTTAAAAGATAAACATCAAAATAAGTAAAAGCATCCTGATTGTATAAAAGAGCTTTACTCCCGTCTTCGTTTATAAAATTATGATTAGTTCTTACCCAATCCAGAATCGGCATGAAATTATAGGTTATAATTTTGATGCTACACTCCGCCAGATTTTGCAGACTAATTTTATAATTTTCTATGTATTGCAAATAATTTCCTGAAGCTCTTTTGATTTCTTCATGAACAGGAAGACTTTCAACCACAGTCCACTCTAAACCATAATTGCGAATGATTTCCTGTCTTTCTTTTATCGCTTCAATAGTCCAGATATCTCCAACCGGAATTTGATGCAACGCAGTTACAATTCCAGTTGCGCCAGCTTGTCGAATGTCAATTAGCTTGACATTGTCGGTTGGTCCGAACCATCTCATGGTTTGTTGCATTTTTATCATACTTCTTTTTTTATGCCACGAAGGCGCTAAGTCACAAAGTTTTTTTTCTATCATTAAGATATTAAGTTCATAAAGCTAATTCTTTAATTATCCTTTTTTCTTTAGGTTTAAGTCCATAAAGTCACGCCTTAATTTCCTTTTTATTATAAAGATTGAGTTCAAAGTTTTCCTTAATTTTCTTAATACCTTTATAGTAGAAAAACTTTAAAGAAAAACTTTGCGTCTTAGCGACTTTGTGGCATCTTCACAATTAAAACCCAATACTGTTTCCACCATCAACTGGCAACACTGTACCAGTAGTATATTTTGACTCGCTTAACGCGAAATAATAAACGGCGTCTGCAATATCTGATGGTTCGCCCAAATAGCCCATTGGCGTTCTTCCTAACACTTTGTTTTTTCTTTCAGGATCGTTATCCAAAGCTGTCGATGACATTTTGGTTTTAATAAATCCTGGTGCAATACAGTTCGCACGAATACCAAACTGAGCCAATTCAACCGCCATAGCACGAGTCATGGCTTCGATTGCGCCTTTGCTGGACGAATACGCAATTACTTTTGGAATTCCGTATTGGGATGCCATTGAACTTATATTGATAATGCTTCCGCCTCCGTTTTCTTTCATATTCTTTACGACTTCTCGGCTTACAGCAAAAACACTCAAAAGATTGGTGTGAATGATTGATAAAAATTCTTCATCGGTCACATCTGCAAATTCCTTTTTCATATTGATTCCGGCGTTGTTTACCAAAATATCAATTGAGCCATTTTTTGTAATGCTTTCAATCATCGCAGGAATTCCTTTTAGATCATTTAAATCGAAGATTACCGGAATGGCATTTTCTCCAATTTCTTTGCAGGCATCTTCTGTTTTTTCTTTTGATCTACCAATGATGTAAGTTGTGATTCCGTTGTCACATAATTTCTTTGCTGTTGCAAATCCTAAACCCGAATTTCCTCCGGTTACAATTGCCGTTTTCTTGCTCATAATTTTTTATAAAATATATTTATAGTACACTGATTAGACGGATTCGCTATCGCGAAAACGCTGATTTACACAGATTTTTCATTCTAATTTTTATTGAAAAAATACTTTTTTTTCTGTGTCTTCGCGATAGCGAATCCGTTTTATCCGTGTTACAATTATTTATCCATTTCCCGGTGCAAATGGGAATTTTAATGATTTAAAATACTCTAAAGTTTGTGTTGGTTTTTCAACTCCATTTGGAAGTTCTTTACCCGAAAACTGTTGAAAATACAGCAAACAGGCATCACGCCACCATTTTGCTTCTTTGTACTGAATTTCCAATAGCATTTTTACTTCGTTGAAACGTTCATTATCAACATATTTTTCTGCTTGATCCCAGACGTTCTGCATTTCTTTTACTTGATCTACACCTTCCTGATATTTAAGCGAAAGTCCATTCCAAAGAGTTTGTCCGTTTTTTAGTTTATAATCCCATGAAACATGATGAAACCATAAAAGATCTTTTTCAGGACAAGTTTCTAAATTATCAAAAATATTGGCAACTTCTGGTGCATATTGCGAAACAGCATTCGTACCCGATTTTGATCTATCAAAACCAATTCCGTTTTTATCTGCTTTATGATAATAAGTCGGATTCCATTCCGGTCTTGACAAATTCGAAACCCAAGGCCCTGGCCCGTAATGATGTCCTGTGTCCATAATATGATGAAGCCCAAGTGGAGTCATATAATTAACAACGGCTTCACGCGATTCGATCATCATATTTTTTACAGGCTTAATGAAATTCTCATCATTTGAAAAAGTACTTCTCAACCATTCATCGGCAATCGTTTCAGAGTCTAAATATGGATTCCAAGCCAATCGTCCGAAACCATACCAATTCGCCTGTGCAAAAGGATGTCCTGTCCAGTTTAAATCATTACCGATATTCGCAACTCCGGCAATTCCGGTTAGTTTATTTTGATACAAAGTGCCATCAACCACTTTAGCAACGGTTGAGCCTTTTCCTTTTTGATATGTATCTGATTCCAAAACTTCCTGAAATAATTTAGGAAGAAAAACCAAATGTGTACTGAAACCTAAATATTCCTGCGTGATTTGAAACTCCATCATTAAAGGCGTTTTCGGCATTGCTCCAAACAAAGGATGAAATAGCTCTCTCGGCTGAAAATCAATTGCACCGTTTTTGACCTGAACGATTACATTTTCTTTGAATTTTCCATCATAGGGCTGAAATTCAGCGTAAGCTTGTTTCGCACGATCATTTGCATCATGTTCTGAATATACAAAAGCTCTCCACATAATTACGCCTCCAAACGGAGCAACGGCATCTGCCAACATATTCGCACCATCGACATGATCTCTTCCATAATTTTGAGGCCCTGGCTGACCTTCTGAATTGGCTTTCACCAAGAATCCTCCAAAATCTGGGATTCGTTTATAAATTTCAGCTGATTTATTTTTCCACCAATTAATCACTTCTGGATCTTTCGGATCGGCAGTTTTTAAGTTTCCTATTTCGATTGGTGCCGAAAATCTTGCTGTTAAATATACTTTTATTCCGTAAGATCTGAAAACATTCGCTAGAGCTTCTACTTTTTCTAAATATTGTGGTGTCAAAATCAAAGCATTTGCATTTACGTTGGTCAAAACTGTTCCGTTAATTCCGATTGAAGCATTCGCTCTGGCATAATCAATGTAACGCTGATCAATAAAATCAGGCAATTTCTGCCAGTTCCAAAGTGAAAATCCCGCGTAACCACGTTCTACAGTTCTATCGAGATTATCCCAATGGTTTAGGATTCTGATATTAGTTTTCGGAGAATCAGAAATACTTAAATTTTTAACCGATTTATTAGTCTGCAGTATTCTCAGAAAACTAAAAACTCCGTATAAAACAGCCACATCATTTTTTCCTGTAATAACAATTTGTTTTTTGTTTTTAATGGATTTAATGATAAACCCTTCGTTATTTATTTTGTCAAAGTCAGATTTCAATTCGTTTTTGATTTCAGCATTCAAATTCGATTGTGAACCAATTATTAAATTGTTCTCTCCTTTTATATCAGATTTGATTTCTGGAATATTTCTTAACATATCCGAAAATCCTGTTTTAAGTTCTTTCTCAGCGATTTTAAGAGTTTCAGAATTTCCTAAAACAACAATTCCTTTAAGATTGTTTTTGTATTCTGAAGCAATTGCTGAATTACTGACAACATTATACTGAAGCCACAATTTATAATCCCTTTGTGCCGAAGCCGAAAAAGAAATCAGAAGAAACAGGAAAACAAATCTTAATGAAGTCATGGTTATAATTTATTCTTTACAATCTCATTTTTACAGCATCACTATTTTATTTCCTTTTAAAAGTATTTGACAAAATTTTAATTTAAAAAATACATTATCCTAAATAAAACAACAATTGCAATCGGTTGCGTAAAAATATAGGATTGTTGTTTAAGAAAAAAATTTTAGCTCTCTTTTTTTCGAAAAAATAATTTCTATAACAAATAAAAGCAGGATAATTATAAAAACTATCCTGCTATAACGGGGTTGGATTTAGAGTTTAAATCCTTAATTATTATCGCTTGTAATACGCTACAATACTGGCTTTCGCTAAAGTCTGATTCCAAAGATTAAATCCCACTACAGCCGGATTTGTATTATCGTCTGTTCCCAGTTTATCGATTTTTAAAGCATAAACGGTAATAATGTATTGATGAAATCCGTGACCAACTGGCGGACATGGACCTCCAAATCCTTTGATTCCGTAATCGGTTACACTTTGGATAGCGCCTTTTGGAACAAGATTTTTAGTTCCGGCATTAGTTACTAATTCGCTTACATTTGCCGGAATATCAACAACAACCCAGTGCCAGAATCCGCTTCCGGTTGGGGCATTTGGATCGTACATGGTTACAGCAAAACTTTTGGTTCCTTCGGGAGCATTTTTCCAGGATAGCTGTGGAGACTGATTTTCTCCAGAACAGCCAAATCCGTTAAATTCCTGAACTTTAGTAGTTTCTCCTCCTAAATCTTTACTGCTCAAGGTAAATGTTTTTTGTGCAAAAATCGATGTTGAAAAAATGGCTGACATCGCCAAAATTAAACCTAGCTTTTTCATTTTATCTGTTTTAAAATTTTAAGCAAAGTTAGATTTGGAACGGCTGAATAATTTTAGCTAAAAAGTCAAAAACTGTTGCTAAAAGCTCAAATCGTTTTATGGTATTTGGGCGTAACGCCGTATTTGGTTTTATACGCCTGACTAAAACTGGAAAGGTTTTCATAACCTGCCTCAAAGTAAACTTCGGAAGGGCTTTTTTCCTGACTCAGCAAGTAATGTGCATGTTCGAGTCTTTTGTTCTGAAACCACTTTATTGGTGATTCTGAATAGTATTTTTCGAATTCTCTTTTGAAAGTCGAAACACTCATATTACACAAGAAAGCCAATTCTTTTAAAGTCAGTTTACTTAAATGACTATTTTCGATAGTTCGAATAAATTTTTGAGAAATATCATTGCTGTTTGTCGTTAGCGAATACAGAAAATCGGTTCCACACTGAGCCGTTAAATAAAGCATTATCTCTTCAAACTTTACTTCTAACAGTTTTATCTGAACAGCTTTTGAAAGTTTAGAAATATCGGTTAAACTGTCTACAAAACGTTTCAGGAAATCATCATAATCAAAAGCATAAACTGATTTTGGTTCGATTGATTCCGATTTCTCCAATTCCATTTTTCTGATGAAATTATGAACCATTTCATTAGAAAAGAACAAAAGAATGCTTTTGTAACCGGAAGTTTCAGAAACTCTTTTTTCTGTCATTAAACAATTCCCAGAACGCATTATAAGAAACTTAGAAGGCGTTATAGACAATTCTTTAGTATCAAAAATAACTTCTTTCGTTCCCTCAATCAAAAAACTAATTATATTGTGATTTAAAATAATTTGCTGTTTCGAAACGTCTTTAGAACTGCTGTAATCGACAACATGTACGTGTTGTGATTTTTCTAAATTCATTTCGTCGGGAAGTGTAATTGTTTTCATAAAAGTTCATGACTTATCAAACAAATGATAAATCTTACTATTTAGAATGTTCTTGATTTTATTTCTGAGTAGATTCTCTAGCGAGTACTTCTGTATTTAAAAAGGTAATTTCTTTAGCATCATCATTTTTAGTCGATTTCAAATTCTTGATGATAATTTCAGCAGCTGCTTTTCCCATTTTTTCGGCTGGATGTGTAATAGTCGATAAATTAGGATCGATAATCTGCGAAATCGGATCGTTGTTAAAACCAATTACTTTGAATTCTTCTGGTACTTTGATGCCACGTTTTTTTGCGGTTTGCACAGCACTTACAGCCAAAATATCTCCCGGAGCAAACAATCCATCAGGAATTGGTTTTAAATCAAATAGAGCGTTACTAGCTTTTACGCCATCTTCGTAAGTAACAGAATTTAAATTGATAATCAATTCTTCTTCTACTTCAATATTATGATCTTTCAAGGCTTCAATATAACCTCTTTTTCTTTCATTGTACAAATTACCTAATTCTGAACCGGCTGTTAAATGTGCAATACGAATACAGCCCTGCTCAATAAGATGTTTGGTCGCTTTGTAACCTGCTGTATAATTATCAATAACAACTCTAAAAGTATTATAATCTTTCGGAACCCTGTCAACAAAAACTAACGGAATATTATTGTTCGAAAACTGATGAAAATGAGCGGTATCTCTGGTTTCCATTGCCAAAGAGCAAATTACGCCACTAACACGATTGCTGTATAAAGATTTCGCCATATTTACTTCCTCATCATACGAGTCATGCGACTGCATAATGATTACGGTATAATCCGATTTTTGAGCAGTAATTTCAATTCCACTTATTAATGAAGATAAAAAGGGCTGTGTAACGGTTGGGATTAAAACACCAATAGTTCGGGTTTTGTTTCCGCGTAAACCAGCTGCCAAAGTATTAGGAACAAACCCCATTTCTTCAGCGGTTTTTTTCACTTTCTTAATTGTCTTATCACTGATGGTATGATGGTCTTTTAAAGCTCGTGAAATGGTTGATGTTGCCAAATTTAAGCGCTCAGCAATATCATAAATCGTTACGTGTTTATTTTCTTCCATGAAATAAAAAATAGAAATGTAAATATAAACTATTTTCTCTCAAGATGTTCTTCGATAAAAATTGGAGTTAAAATAAAATTCCGTTTTATCACCTGGCATTTAAATAATAGGCTATAAATCGGAATTTATCTGTGTTATACATTATTATTTTTTGACATCGTTTTTTTTGTCTTTTAAAATTTTACCATCTTTCGTAAATTCTAAATCAATTTTATTGGTCAAATCGACATCAAGATCTTTGTGTCCATAGTCGATGTGTGTTATTTTTTCGTTTGGGTGATTTTTGGCTACATAAGTTTTTATATTATCTGGAATATAAGCAGTTGGAATTGGATTGTCTCCGCCATCCACTTCTCGATATGAGCCGTCTTTCCAGAACTCTACTTCTGTCCCGTCTTTGAGTTTGACTTCATATCCCTTTTCTCCATGTTCGGGATCCTTTTGAGCTTTTTCTACCGAAGTATGGCTAAAATGCTTCTTTAAAAATTCTTGTGCCGGTTTTGGCAATTCGGTTACTTCAATTTTCTTTTGCGCACTGGCCGAGATTGCTACAATTAACAATGCTATGGCTAAAAATATCCTCATTATCATAATTCATTTCTTTAAAGTCTATTATTACTAATTTACCACTTCAAGAAATGCATTCAAATGATTTTAAGAAAGTTTTAGTTTTTTAATCTATAATAACAAACTAATTATCAATACTTAAAACATTATACTAGTTCCCGATTAACAACTACTTTAATTCGTAATTTAGTAGAAACCATTAAATAATAAAAACATGCGATACATTTCTCTTTTCTTAATCCTTCTAGTAACCGTATCATGCAAGAACGAAAAATCAGGTCAAACATTATTTGATTATTTCACTTATAATCAAGATAAAGTTGAAACGGCCGGAGTACGAATGATCCCAATAAAAACACCAATTGGCGAATTTAAAGTTTGGACAAAACGATTTGGAAACAATCCAAAAATAAAAATTCTATTATTACACGGAGGACCAGCAATGACTCATGAATATATGGAATGCTTTAAAACGTTTTTTCAGCGAGAAGGTTTTGAATTCTATGAATATGATCAATTAGGCTCGTATTACAGCGATCAGCCCAAAGACAGCAGTTTATGGACAACAGACAGATTTGTTGACGAAGTCGAACAAGTACGCAAAGCGATAAATGCTGATAAAGAAAATTTTTATGTTTTAGGAAATTCTTGGGGAGGAATATTAGCCATGGAATATGCTTTAAAATATCAACAAAACCTAAAAGGGTTACTAGTTTCAAACATGATGGCAAGTGCTCCAGAATATGGCAAATACGCCGATGAGGTTTTAGCTAAACAAATGAAACCAGAAATTCTCAAGGAAATACGAGATTTAGAATCTAAAAAAGATTTTGACAATCCAAGATATATGGAACTTTTAATTCCAAATTTCTATAAAAAATACTTATGCAGATTAGAGGAATGGCCAGATGGTTTAAATCGCGCCAGTAAACATGTAAATGGAGAAATATACACTCTAATGCAAGGTCCGAGTGAATTTGGTATCAGTGGTCGTTTAGCCAAATGGGATATCAAAAACAGGCTTCATGAAATTAATGTTCCAACCTTAATGATCGGAGCAAAATATGACACGATGGATCCAAAAGCAATGGAAGAGCAAAGTAAATTAGTCAAAAAAGGTCGTTATTTATATTGCCCAAACGGAAGCCACTTAGCGATGTGGGACGATCAAAAAGTCTTTATGAGTGGTGTAATTGAATTTATTAATGATGTTGACAGCAAAAAAATCTAAAGACACACAAAACGCAAATCATTAGATTACAAAGCAATAAACTTCAAAATAACAATAATTTGGGCGTTTCCCTCCGGGTCGGGCTGTGTGCTGTATCTTTTGTTTTTTAAAGAAAAAAACAAAAGGATGCCGCTTCCATCGCTAACGCATTGGGATTAAAAGCAGTTTTTCGGGCTTAAAGAAAATAATAGAAACAATTCTAAAACA
>NZ_JBHUOT010000016.1:0-88701 GCF_042686225.1 Flavobacterium notoginsengisoli | reverse complement strand
GTGCGCCGGTCTCTGCTTCCGAAGAAGCATACCCCTCGACTTGCATGTGTTAAGCCTGCCGCTAGCGTTCATCCTGAGCCAGGATCAAACTCTTCATCGTATATTTTAATATTATATATTCGATGCTTATCTAGTCGGTTCTTTTCGAATCTCTCGATTCTATTACTCTTATTTTATTTGTCTTGTTGTTAAACAAGACGGCTGTCAATTCAATATGTCTACGAACGTGTATTTCTTTTTTTTCTTCGCTTGTGTTTCAAAGCGGGTGCAAAAGTAGGTAGTTTTTCATCATCTACAATACTTTTTTACTGTTTTTTTTCAATCTTTTTGATGATTTTTTCTTAACACACTGAAAACATAAAACTTATAAATTAAAATTTAATAATAAAATTAAAGTTTTTTCTTTCAAAAAGGGATTTTAATCAAAAAAAACAACATTACTAAAAATATTAATTTTAATAAATACAACTAGAACATCTTAGCAATTCTCAGAAATTTTAAAAAATCTAATCCCTTAAATTATGTTACAATTATTCTTTTTGATCTATGATTCAAAAACTAGCTTGTTAAGCTTATATATAATTTTGTTATATTCCAGTATCTGTGCCTCTCTATTTTTGTTATCGTTGATGTAAATGTAAAACTTGATAATAATACAAAATTGCTGAACGTTCCCGTTAAATACAATCCATTAAAATCGGAAGCGTTATTTACATTGGAAGTTGTTACTATTTTATAATTTTTATCTAAACTAAATTTGCTTCCAGATAATAATAATGTCGTAAAACTTACCAGTGATTTAAATGTCATTATCTCTGAGTTATCATTAACCAATACACTATATATAATTCCGGAATTTCCACTACTCAAAATAACAGACTGAGTAAACACCCTGGCAGTTGGTTAAATAGTACCTCCTCCCACACCTATAAGCAGTCCTTCCGTAATCTTAAACGTATTATTATCACAATCAAAACCTTCTTCCTGACTTTTTGCTCCTATTGCAAAAACTTTTCCATCAGTGATAGTCAATATACCATTAGAATCAATAGCGTCATTTATTGTACCGTAAGCAACATTATTGCCTCCATCAACATAAACTCCATCGTTTGTATGAATACCATCTGAAGTAGCTTTTGTTATCTTTAGTGTTTCGCTTTGTCCACGAACATAATCATCCGCAGCAATAGCATGCTTGTTAATACCTACAATATATAAGTGTCCCGTTATCTAAAAAAATAAGTTGTCTTTCGCTAAAAAAGGCATCATTTTGATCTTCAGTTGATACATCATAAATTACTCCATCCTTATACCTCCCATCATGATTCATTGATATAATACGATCCCAATAAATCTATATATTAACAATAAAATGAGATAAACATGTTTTTTTTTAGTGGTGAAAAAAATCCACTAACCCACAATTTTCCAGACACATGAACTCAAATGTGATTGTAAACTTAGAAAGAATAGCGAGGTTAACTAAATCAATCAACCAGTGATTACGGAGCAAAAAAAAACAAAACATCCATCACATACTAAAAACAGATTAGCATATACCTTTAAATTATCACCTCCTAAATAATTTACAATATTAATTTACCTTCAACAAATGTTAAACCTTAGTAAAACACCTGAAAACTCTAACAAATTTATCTATTTTTGTAAATGACACTTTTTAACAAAACTGATTCTGTTTTTATTTTCAACCACCAGACCAGTTTATGAAGATCAAAAAACAGCTGTTTTGAATAACGCTTCACTTTACAGGTGTCTAAAAATGTATAATATCTAAATAGCCCCACGACTATGAAAAAAATTACTCTATTAATTTGTGTATTGCTGACAGCTGCCGGCGTAAATGCACAACAGGAAAAAGGAATCATCGGATACAATAACTGGCTGGACAACTGGACCGAATTCAAACCTCATAAAACAGATTCAAAAGAGGCCAATCAAATTTTAGCCGGAAATATTACAGAAAACACAAAACTGCTGAAAAGAAATGTATACAAACTTCAGGGGAATGTTTATGTAACCAATAATGCCGTACTGACTATTGAGCCTGGTACCGTAATAATTGGAGATACAGAAACAAAAGGAACGTTAGTCATTACAAAGGGAGCTCAGATTATGGCAGAAGGACAAGTAACTGATCCTATAATCTTTACCTCTAATCAAAGTATGAAAAAAGCGGGCGACTGGGGAGGTTTGGTCATTCTTGGTGATGCTCCAATAAATAAATTTGGAAGCGTGGGCTCTTACAATATGGATCTTGATCCTTCACTTACTGTATATGGAGGTAACAATACATCAGGAAACTCGGGAGTTTTAAAATATGTCCGAATTGAATTTGCGGGTAAAAAAGTAAAAGGAGCAGATAGTTTTAACGGATTAACCGTTGCCGGAGCCGGAAACAAAACCATACTGGAAAACATCATGGTGAGTTATTCAGGTGGTGACTCATTTGCCTTCTATGGCGGGGATGTGAATGCTGCTCAATTAGTTTCATATAAATCTATTAATGATGATTTTAAATTTACCCAGGGTATTCAGTGCCGTCTGTATAATTCTTTAGCTGTGAGATCATCTTACTTATCAAGCAATAAAGATGGTTCAAGATGCCTTGAAGTAAAGGCATATGAAAAGAAAAATGAAACTGACTTTACCAAAAAATCTACTTTTGTTTCTGCTTCAAATATTACAATGCTAAATGACAGTGAAAATATTAAAGCAGATATTCAGAAAGGTTTAGTTAAAGAAGCTGTTTATGTTGCAGAAAATGCATCATTAGAACTAAAAAGAAGTGTAGTTTCAGGTTTTAATCCTGCGGTAGTACTGGACAGCAAAACTGAAATAAATTCAGAAAATCTAAAGAAAATTAAATTTGAAGAAATGTTTTTTAATCAATGTAGTGGCAACATCTTTACAGAAAACAAAACAGATAATGCCGATTTAGAAAACTGGTACGGAAACAGTATCTTCTCTAATGTTTATTCGCATACTGATAATAAAGAAACTTTTGTTGATGTATATAACGCAAGAAGACCGGACTATAGACTTCAATTAGGAAATATAACTGCTTCAAGCGGCAAATAGGAAGACTGCTTTTTCTAAAAAACAATACAAAAGGAGACAGAAACTATTCTGTCTCCTTTTTTTTAATAAAAAAAATGCTCTTTAGACTTGATTATTTTTAATTCAAACTTGATTAATAACAAGAAAGTTATTGATAACACTAAAAGTGGAATGATTTTACTTTATTAGGATATCGGTCCGAAGGAAATTACACATGTGTATTATTACAAATCAGGCAGTATTGCAAAATGAGGAATAAATTTTATAAAAACATATCTTAATTTCAGAGCAAAATTATCCTTACAGATCATTGAGGTTTGAGAATTATAGATATATATTTCGATCCGCATCCCAATTTTTCTTTAAAGATTCGAAATATTCTTCTTTTACTAGATCTATCTTTTTGTATGTATTACGACTTACTTTCTGGGAAAATGTATTAAGTTCGGAGAGTTTTAGTGATAAGGTCATTCTGCTACAATTATAACAAATCGAGATAATAGTAAGAAAAAAAGATATATAGTCCAAATCGTTGGCTATTGCAACTATTCCTAAAATAGATAATAGTACTATTACCAGATTTAAACCTTTAAAACTATTCCACTTTACCATTCCATACTCTTTCAATGAACTTGCTAAAATCAGATTAAAAAGTGCTACTATAAGCAGATATAATAAAAAAACTTCTTTTATATTTACAATCTCCATCACATCAAAAGTAACCGAAAGACCTGCCGTTACGCAAAATATTCCTGACTGTAACAATAATCCCCAGCTATCAAATTTTCTTCTGTTCGAGAGAGAAAAGAAAATCTCAATTATGCCATTGCCAAGTAAAGTCAAAGCAAAAAGTCCATCTGAATAAAGTTTTGGTACTGCAAAAAATAGTGAGACACACCATAATAGATTGAAGACAAATCCGGTGGCAAAAAAAACAGAATTAAAACGGAACTCTTCACGTAAAATTCTAAAAAATACGACGTCTTTTATTTTTTTAGTAATTTTTAAAACCATTGCATATTTCCTTTAAAAGCATAATAATCTTCTATTAAATAAAAATCTTATACTATATCAGTAAAGTAAAAAAAAATAGCAAATGGTCAAAAAAAACAATTCTGCAATATCTATTACTCTTCACGATATACAAAATAAGACTTCCACTGATTGAGCTTAAATAATAAGTCTGAATTAAATTATTTTGAATTAAATCTGGTAATTCATACATTAATTCTCCCTAAACAAAGCCGACAGTTAATTCTTTGCTGACAAAATTAAAGATTAAATAAGAAGCTTTTTTTTAGAATTACTCAACCAACCAAATTTGCAACTGAAACGAACCAATTGAATTCTAAAAAAATGTTAAGACTCATTTAAGTAAGCATACATCAACCATGAAACAAATATGTAATTACAAAATCTTACAGCAAAAAAAACCATCTCAATTTTTGAGATGGTTTTTTACTAACAAATAACTAACTGTAATTAAGGTTTAAGTTCTGTAAACTTTGAATCTAATTCAAAAGATTTCTTCACTTTCTCAACTGTTATTTCTTTTGCAACAGAAAATTTTGCTATTTTTTTAATGTCTGAAGAAGATGCTCCTACCAGTACATTATAGTCTCCAGCTTCTGCAATCCAGGCACTTTTATTTTCTAAAAAAGAAGCAAGATCTTTTGGAGACAAAGTCAATGTTAAGGTCTGGCTTTCGCCTGCTTTTAATTCTTTTGTTTTTCCAAAAGCTTTTAATTCTTCTTTCGGTTTATCAATAGATTTTGAAGGAGCAGCAAGATAAACCTGCACGACTTCTTTTCCTGAAAATTTTCCTGTGTTTTTTACCGTAACAGAAACAGTCAATTTATCTTTGAATGATGACGAACTTAATTTCACATCTGTATATTCAAAAGAAGTATAGGATTTTCCGAAACCAAATTCATATGAAGGCTTAATATTGAAAGTATTAAAATAACGGTATCCAACATAAACCCCCTCTTCATAAGTTACTTCCTGCGGATTATCTGCCGGAATTCCAGGGAAGTTTTTCGCTGAAGGAGTATCCGAATATTTCACAGGGAAAGTCATCGTTAATTTCCCAGAAGGATTGATTTTTCCTGAAACCACATCTGCAACCGAATGTCCGCCTTCCTGACCTGGCTGCCAAGCTAATAAAATCGCATCTACTTTGTCTTTCCAGGAAGCCGTTTCGATTACTCCGCCAATATTTAAAATAACGACTACTTTTTTCCCTTTAGCATGAAAAGCTTTTGAGATTTTATCCAGCATTTGAATTTCTTCGTCTGCCATATTGAAATCATTGTTTACCACTCGATCTCCGCCTTCTCCGGAATTTCTTCCAAGTGTTACAAAAGCGATTTCTGAACTTGCTGCTTTTTTAGCAATAAAAGCATCATCCATTTTTAATTCCGGAAGTCTTTCCGGCAAAGCTAAAATTCCTCTTGCTTTTCTGTTTTCTTTTTCAACTGCTACTTCTTTTTCTGCGTGTGGCTGATACAAATCAACTAATTCTTTGTCTAATTTATAACCTGCAGCCGTTAAACCTTCTAAAAGAGAAACCGTGTGTTTGTTGTTTACACTTCCGCTTCCTGTTCCGCCTGTAATCCAGGCGTAAGAAGTCACTCCGAACAATGAAACCTCTTTTTCCTTATCGGCAAATGGCAATGCATTTTTTTCATTTTTAAGCAACACCATTCCTTCCGCAGCGGCGTTTCTGGTTACTTCAGCATTTTTTGTCAAGTTTGGTTTATCGCTGTATTTGTATTTAGCAAAAGTCGGCGTGCGGAAAATATATTCTAAAATTCTTTTCGCATTGGTATTGGCTACTTCCTGAGATAATTTACCTGAATTTAAAGCTTCCAATAAAGCTTTTTTCTGAACTGGAATTCCCGGCATCAACAAGTCGTTTCCGGCAATCATTTGCTGCACAACATCAGAATTAGAACCTTTTTGAATCGATTCAAATCCTGGGAAACCACCAAACCAATCCGTCATTACAATTCCTTTGTACCCCCATTCGTTTCTTAAAACTTCTGTCAACAAATCTTTATTTGCCGAAGTATAAATTCCGTTTAATTTATTGTAAGAAGACATCACTGTCCACGGATCTGATTCTTTAACTGTGATTTCAAAACCTTTTAAATAGATTTCTCTAATCGCTCTTTCTGAAACGTGTGCATTGATTGTCAATCGGTTACTTTCTTCATTATTTACGGCGAAGTGTTTAATCGAAGTTCCAACGCCTTGTGACTGAATTCCGTTTACAATTGCTGCCGCTGTTTTACCTGAAATTAAGGGATCTTCAGAATAATATTCGAAGTTTCTTCCGTTCAATGGATTTCTGTGAATGTTTAAAGCCGGTGCCAATAAAACATCAACTCCATATTCTTTTACTTCATTCCCCATTGCTTTACCCACTTCTTCCAAAAGCGTTTTATTCCAGGTCGAAGCTAAAGCTGTTCCAACCGGAAATGCCGTTGCATAATACGTTTTCGAATCATTTTCTCTGGTTGGCGCAATTCTTAAACCTGCTGGCCCATCGGCTACAACCGTTGCAGGAATACCGAATCGTTCAAAGGCTGCAGTTCCCCCTGCTGCACCAGGAACCAATCCCTGTTTTGAATCGCCTACTGGGCCTGTTAAGACTTCGATTCCAGGCATTCCGGTTCCGATTAGTAATTCAACTTTTTCTGCATTGGTCATTTCCTTGATGATCGCATCAATTCTCTGATTAACAGAAAGACGTGTATCTTCCCATGTATCTAGTTTTCCATTTCTGTTGAAATCAGCAAACGTAAATCCTTTAATGGTCACAAGAGGCGGATTCGTTTCATCATTTGGAATGGTGTTCCATGATAAATTAGAAAGCACCAACGCTGTCAAAAGCGTTACTCTGGCTGTTTTTATAATTGTATGTTTCATAATATATAGTTTTATTAAGTCCTTATTTAGCTAAAAATCCTTCCAGCGAAAGCCATTCTTCAAAACGGGTTTCCCAGGAATCCACTGGTAAATTTTGTTTTCCGGTTCCAAAACCGTGTCCGCCTTTTGAGTACATGTGCAATTCAACTGTCTGTCCGGCATCCAGCCATTTGTTATACATTTGAATGCTTCTTGGAGCCAATTTCAACTGATCGTCACTTGCTGCACAAACAAACATTGGAATCTTTTTATCGGGTGCAGGAACACTTAAAAGTTCTGGTCTTGGGCCACCGTAAATATTCGCTACAAAGTCAGGAAGCTGTTCTGGTTTATTGTCTAAAACGGTTTCCATTGCTACAGTACTTCCTGCAGAAAACCCAATTATGCCGACTTTTTTACTATCGATTCCATATTTTGAAGCATTTGCCCGAACATAATTCAAAGCATTTTTTCCGTCTTGTGCTGCCAGCTGAATTGTTGCCAGAGAGTTTTTCTCAAAAGCCACTCTGTCTTTCAACTTGTCCATCATTTCTCTTGCAGGATCATTGGTTTCGGTTTTGTTCAGACGGTATTTTAAAACAAAAGCGGTAACTCCTTTTTTACTTAAAATTTCGGCCAATTCTTTTCCTTCTCTATTGATGGACAAACTCTGAAAACCGCCACCCGGCGCAATTACAATAGCAGTTCCAGTATTTTTTACTCCTTTTGGAACCTGATAAACAATTAAAGTCGGATCGGTTACATTGTACACCACTTCAGTTTTAAATAAATCCGAATACATCTCAGCTTCTTTTTGTGTCCAGTTTTCAGATCCCGGTGCTTTTCCCTGATATAGTTTTATGGTTTCCTGCGCCTGAACCGAAGTTCCTAACAACAGAAATCCTGTTGCTAAAAATGTGCATATAATTTTCATAGTCTGATTGTTATTTAGTTGTTTTAAACAATTGCAGTTTGGCAAAGAAATCTTCAAACATTAAACGAGTATCCAATTGAGTATAAACCCGAATATTTCTTCCGTTATGATTGGTTTCATAAAGTCCCTGTGCATTGATTAAAGGTGATGGCTTCAAGACATAAGAACTTGAACTCGGATCTGCTTCAAAAGAAGATTGCAGCGCTGTAAGCAAAACCAACGGACTATCTCCCATAATATAGGTTTCGCCAATATGAAGGTTGAATTGCTGAACTCTTTTCATCAGGCTTTCTATTTGTTCAGAAAGATATTCTCCTGTTTTTCCCTGCGGTTTTACTTTTAACAGCAATTCAGAATAAGACAATAAAGTCTGACGATAGGCATTTCTTGGGATTTGCCAGATAGGAATTTTTGAATCATTAAAAACTACTTGTCCCGCAGTAATGTCAATTCCTAAATTGTATTCTAGCGAAGTATATCCTGGTGGCGGTGTTGCCAAATCAATATATTCAGGGCCGCCAATCCAAACTAAAGTCAGACGATCTGCAATTTTTGGCTCCATTAAATAAGCACTTGCAATTTCTGTTAAACCCGCTCCGCAAACTAGATAAAGAGGTGTTTTCACATCATCTCGCATCGCTTCTTTTACAATCGCCTTTGCTCCTTCTGAAATATTGGGTGTTTTAACATCTTTCAATTGTAAATTAGAACCTTCATAAACCGGAAAAGAATTTTGAAGTTTCATGACTTCCAAAAGTTCTTTTACTTTTTTCACTGCATTTGTTGCTGTTTCTGAAGAAGAATCAAAACCATCTCCCGGTTTTAAATGTGATCCTATTATCCCTCGGATTTCTGCCGAAGGCGATAAAATCTGATGTACCAATTGAAACAATCCATCCGGATCACCGCTAAAATCGTTGTCAACTATCACACGCATTCTCGGCACCACTAAATCTTTCGAAAATGATTTTTTTGATGTGGATTGTGCAATTGAGAGGTTACTTAAAAGCAGACTGAAAGCAAATAGTATTAGATATTTAATTTTCATATTACTTGTGGTTTTAGTATTTTTTGTAATCCGTATTTTTTGTCATCTTGAGGAACGAAGGATCACACTAGAAATTCCATATGCATAATCGCCAATCTTTGTCGATTTACGAGTGTGATCCTTCGTTCCTCAGGATGCCAAGATTGTGTAAAAAACTTTTCGTCTTAGCGCCTTCGTGGCATTAAAAACTTACTGCTTCTTGTAAGTCTCAGTACGAGCATCTTTAATAACTCCTTTCCAGTTCAATCCGTAAGCGAAATCATAAACATTCCCTTCAGAGTCTTTGTGTGGAATCATATCATAAGGAACATCTTCAAATTGTTTTTCAACCGTTTCCATATTCGCTGGCATTTGCACTGGAAGCAATCCTGAAGGTTCTGTTTTTCCAGAAATAATATCTAAAACAGCCTGAGAAGAAACTCCAAAATTCAATACAATTCCGTCAACCTGTTTTTCGAATTCATTAAAAATCATAGGTTTTGAAGCGGTAACCGAAACAATTACCGGCTTTCCGTTCATCATATCTTTGGTATCGAGAATCGTTCTCAAATCCATAGTATTGGCAGCGGTAACGGTTTTGTTTTTATAGGTTCTGTCTTTAATCGTTGGATCGATAACCTGATCTCCAGCCGCGATACTTTTAGCTCTGGCTTCGGTTGCGGTATAAGTTCCATATTGAAGAGAAATCGGTACATAACCATTGCTTCCGTTTTGTCTGTCTTTCAAATCATAACCGCCTTCTAAACTCAGCGGACTCGTTACAAAAACAATGGCAAAATCGGCTTTTGAAGGATCTTCGGTAACATTGTAATATTTCTTAACCAATTCCAGATTTACAGGATATTCTAGTTTTGGTTGACTCGCAACGCCCCACCAATCTTTGGTTGAAGCCGTATAAATCTTCGGAATAAAAACCGTTTTCTTTTCTTTTACAGGCAGAACCGCTGCTTTGTTTTTCAATAAAACAACCGACTTCAATTGTGCTTCATATCCTGCTTTCATAAATTCAGGATTTCCCACAACTGCTTTCGTTTCTTCTACATTCAAATAGGGATTTTCAAAAAGCCCCACTCTGAAAATATTCTTTAATAATCGAACAGCCGATCTTTCAAAACGGGCTCTCATAAAAGATTCTCCAAATTCTTTAACGCCCATTTCATAAGCTGCTAAAACTGGCATTTTATCATTATTCCCTCCAAACTGATCTACTCCTGCAATAATCGCTTTGTAATGTCTGTCATTAATGGAAAGATTCTCCACTCCCCAAGGTTTTCCTGCAAACAGATTCGGTGTTTTTCCTTCGTCACCTGTTACTAACCAGTCGGTGCAGACTACGCCGTCGTAACCATATTTATCTCGCAGTAAATCGGTAATAATGTATTTGCTGTAACCATTGGCTACGTTTTCGTTGTATTTTTTATCCTGATCAAAAGTGATGGTATAATAAGGCATCACTGCCGAAGCTTTGCTTGTTTTTCCTTTCAGTTTAAAAGCTCCATTAATAAACGGATCAATATGCTGCTGCAAATTATTTCCCGGATAAACTGCGAATTTTCCGTACGCCCAGTGTCCGTCACGTCCGCCTTCTTCCGCACCACCGCTTGGCCAGTGTTTTACCATGGCATTTACACTTTTGTAACCCCAACCGTCTTTGATTTCGTCTTTACCGTAAGAAGTCTGAAAACCGTCTATATACGCTCTTCCCATATCTCTTGTTAGAGCCGGGCTTTCGCCAAAAGTCATTGAAATTCTGTACCATCTTGGCTCAGAACCTAAATCTATCTGTGGCGAAAGTGCTGTTGCAATTCCTAATGCACGATATTCTTTAGCCGCAATCTGTCCAAACTGTTCTACAATTTTCGGATCAAAAGTCGAAGCCATGCCTAATCCGTCAGGCCACATGGAGATGGTTCCTCCTGCTCCGGCATTAAACTCAGAAGTTACATTTGCTGTATGGCGCGGATCTGTACTGGTATTACTTGGAATTCCCAAACCAATTCCTTCCACAAAAGCCTGCATATTGTTATTCCATGCAGCAGCTGTTTCTGGAGTCTGAACGCTTGTAATTAAAACATGACGAAGATTATCTTCTTTTAAAAAGGCTTTCTGCTGATCTGTCAAATCAGAAGCTTTGGCATTGCTTTCGGGAAAAACTTTTCCGTTGTAAGTTCCTGCATTATAACCAGAAACCCCAGCCGGTAAAGCCTGATGACGGCTGTAAAGCATCAAGCCTGCAATTTGTTCAACAGACATTTTGGAAGCTAAATCTTTAGCGCGTTCATCTGCCGAAAGGCGCCAGTCTTCGTATTTATCCAGCTTTCCGTTTTTATTTAAATCTTTAAATTTCTTTCCGTTGACAGTTAGAATTTTGATGCCAGATTCGGGAGAATATCCCAAATCTGCACCTTTATTATTTTTTACAATCGTAAAATTTCCCTGTTGTGCCTGCATAGTAACGCTTAGAAAAAAAGCGAAACCAGCAGTTATAATTATTTTTTTCATGCGAAATAAAATTTAGAATCTGAAATTAAGTGAAGCTTCTAAAGTGAAGGGACGAATGTAAGATCCAACCAAAAGCTGATCATAATAACCTGAAGCATCTGTAATTAACTCAGCTCCGTTGATGGTTCCTTTTGCTCCTGTCTGGTTTAAGAAGTTTACCGCAGTCAAACCAATATCAAAATGGTTATTGATTTTGTAATTTACACCTCCAAAAGTTTCCCATCTTGGCGCAAAGTATAAGGCGTTAGTCTGATTTGCATACTGCTTGCTGAAGTATCTGAAACTTGCCCAGAATTTGAAATCTTTGTACGTATAACTTGGATCTATTTCCATTAAGACTTTAGAAATTTCCAATACGTTTTTGTCGTTATACGAATAATTATTTCCAAAAGCAGAGAAGTCATAATTTTTGTAAACCGGATCCTGGAACGTAATTAAATAATGCAGATTAAATCCTTTGAATGGAGTTGCCACAATATCTGTTGTCCATCCTAAAGTCTGGATATCATAGAAAACCGTTGCTACTTCTGACTGAGTGGCATCTGCCGGATTCACTAAATTTAATCTTGCCAAATAATTATTTCTGGTTAAATAAGTTGCCTGAGAAACGATACTGAATTTATCATGATTGAAATACAATCCGAAAGCAGCCAATGGACTTTTTGATTTCGCATTATTAGGCGCTACCGCTCCGGAATAACTTTCTAGCTGTCCGTTTTTTTCGGTGTAGGTAAAGTCGGCAAGAACTCCGGCTCTTTTGGTTACTTTATAAACCGCATTAATAGAACCTCCTAAATGAAACCAGTTGTTATCAAAATAGGTTTTCTGGCTTGGATTGAATACTAAATCCGGCGTTCTTGGGGTTAAGTAATAATCTCCTTTTAATTTGTGGTATCTTAAATTTACTCCGTAAGCTACGCTTAGACGATCGTTAATGGTCCAGTTATCAGAGAAATATCCCGATAATTTGTTTTCGAAACCATTGTGATATTCACCGCCGACATTGTAATTGTAAAATCCGTCAGCATCTGTGTTTGAAGTTCCTCCCGGTGTGTTACGAACCAATTTATCAGGGTTTGCGCTTACCGTTTGGTTAAAGAAAGATCTGCTAGAAGTAAAATCGTCTACCTGATAATAGTACTCCATCAAACCAAATCTCCATTGGTGTTTTTCAACATTTTTAGTGATTTCAAATCTCGATAAAGCTGTTTTTGTTGGTGTTCCGTCTGTGTATAAACCCAACATTGAGTTTACATTTCCAACGTAAGCATTTCCGGTTGATTTGTATGTGAAATTATCAGCCGCACTCGCCTGAAAAATTCCAAGCGGAATAGCAATTAACTGTGAAGCTTCTGCATAACGAAAACGAGTTGAGAAATTAAATTTCCAGTTGTTTGCCAAATCATAATTTCCTAAGATATCAAAAGTGTGAGAAGTTGATGCAGCATCGCTTCCGCCCATATCAGCAAATTTCGTTTCACCCGTCATGATGTCTTTAAACTTCATAATTCCGTCATTCACGATATACGAATCACGTCCAATTCTAAAGTCGTTGTATTCTTCGACTTTTCCACCTTCTTTGTATCTAAAAACAGCATAATTTGTTAACGAAGCTGAATTGGCATATTTATACAAAAAGCTGATTTGTCCTTTTCCGTTATTGAATTTCTTGGTTAAACCTGCTCTGTAAATTTGTGTACGATCTGAATATTTGGCAAATTTTAAATCGAAAGAGTTTGGATCAAAATTGGCATAAGCGCCCATTGTATACGACCAGCCTTTTGCTAATGGCCCAGAAACATTTAGGTCGCCTTTCATCCATCCGAAACTGGAACCTGAAAAATTCCCCACGACTTCCAGTTTATCTGTCCCTAATTTGGTATAAGAATTAACGGCAAAACCTAAATCTCCGGTTGTAATGGCTGCTTCTCCAATTTTTAATAAACCAGTACGGCCTAAGCTTGTACTTTGTCTCCAGGTACGGTTTGGCAATTCAGGCCAGAAATAATATACCACCGGCAGATCATTTTCCTGAATAGTAATTCCGCCTACAGTAGACGGTAAACCAATATTTACATCACGCGGTCCTGTATTGTTGGCCGCATTAAGCATAACATTTCTATTTTTTTCTTCTTTGGTATCTGATTCTACAATTTTGGTAGTTTTTTTAATTGAATCTGTGGCTTGTTGTTTTTTATCTTCTTGCGAAAAAGCTTCGGAAACAGGATAAAAAGCCAAACAAATTGTGGCAATAATTAATTTTTTCATGAGTAGTTTAAGTTAGGTTTTTTGTTATGAAATTTTCATTGCTTCATAATGAAGCAATATTAAAAAGTATTTTTCATATCAACAAATAATTGATGTTATAATTTTTAATATCGCATTAAAACCCAGCTATAAATTCCATAAAAACAACAATTAAGAAGATGTCGCTGAATTGTTAAAATAACACTTAAAATAAACTACCTCGTTTGCGTAAAGTCTTGAAATTATTGAAAAAAACAAGCTTTAAATAATTGATTTCTCAATTTGAATGAACTCCATTAAAAATAAAATATCACCTTTTATATTTTTTTTGTGATGCTCTTAATTATGTCAGAAAAAATTGAAGTAATTTGACTTGTACAGATTAAAAAGTTTAAATTTGAAGCTAATTATACCGTCATGGATTTCAAAAAGTTTCTCGAAATCGAGTCTAAAGAGGCTTGGGAAAAATATATTCCAACACTTTCTATTGATAGTGTTATCTTTAGTTTTCATCAAAATTCGCTTCATGTTTTACTTCTAAAAATGAAAGACATGGAATCCTGGGGACTGCCTGGCGGCTATGTAAAAAAAACAGAAAATGTAGACGAAGCTGCGGTTCGGATCTTAAAAGACAGGACTGGAACTGAAAATATCTATCTGCATCAGTTTCACACTTTTGGAGACCGAAATCGTTCTGAAGATGCTTTTGCTGACTATGGTGATGATATTTGGTACAAACAGCGTTTTATATCGATAGGATATTATGCTTTGGCTGAATATTCACAGGTAAATTTGGTTATTGATGAATTTTCCAGCGCTGTTGAATGGCATCAAATAGACAATCTTCCCGAGTTTATGATGGATCACAGAAGTATTTATGACAAAGCGTTAACTACACTTCGTGAACAATTAAATAATCATCCAATTGGATACAATCTGCTTCCCGAGAAATTTACGATGCCGGAATTGCAGAAATTATATGAAGGTATTTTAGGTAAAAAACTGAATCGTGGTAATTTTTACAGAAAAATTCTGCGTTATGATATTTTGACAAAACTGGACGAATCTCGTAAAGGCGGTGCGCACAAAGCACCCGATTTGTATAGTTTTGATCTGGAAAAATACAACAATGCTCTAAAAGAAGGCTTACAAGGAGGCTGGTAAAATGCATTTTTGTAAGCTCATTGTTTAACATTTTACTTATTTAATATAATTTCTCGCTTCAGATCTACTCCATGTAAGAAGATTATTGATTCACCGATTCTCATATATCTTTCCTACTAATTGACGGGATATTCCGCTACATTTGTCTAAATAAGCTCTTTTACGGCAGCCTAAAATTAATATCTGGTCCTCCTTATGCACTTTTGATTTTTTGATAAATTTGCTTTCTCTCCACTATTAAAATTAAACAGGTTTATTTAAGCCTAAAATGAACTTAAATAATTTATTCTTATCCCAAGCCAAAAGCAATCAGATGAAATTAAAAAGAATTGAAATCAAGAAAAACATTCAGAAAGCGGAAGACAAAAATTTATCTTTCCGTGTTTTTGATTTAGATATGAAACATCTGGAAAGTTATATTCAGCCTCATAAAAAAGATCATTTTTGTATTATTATTATCGAAAACGGAAAACTTGATTTACAAATTGAAGAAAAAATACACTTTCTAAAACCTGGAAAAATTTCCATTATTTTTCCGGAACAGATTCACTTTGTATCCAATCTAAGTGAAGATTTAAAGGGTCGTATTATTTTATTTGAAGAAGTCTTATTTTGTTCCGATATATTAAAAAATGAATTAAGTGCTTACAATGTTAATCTTTCAGTTAATCTGAATTGTACTGCCCTGCCGGCTAAAGAATTTGAAAAAATAATTCCTGTCATCAGGAATATTGAGACTACATATCAAAATCCCAGCTTGATAAAAAAGGAACAGGCGCGTTTTTACATTAAAATATTTCTTCTTGGACTTATAGAATCTATTCATGGCCAGCATCCTGTTCTCCATCAGAAAACAAATCAGCTTCTCTATATTGATTTCAAAAAAATGCTTAATGAACAGTTTAAGAAACAACGCACAGTTCAATATTATGCCGAAAGCCTGAATATTACCAGCAAAAAGCTCAATGAAATAACAAAAAAACATTGTGGTGAAACGGCAATCAATGCAATTCATAATCGAATACTTACTGAAATAAAACGACAACTATTATTTTCTGATCTCTCTCACAAAGAAATTGCATTTGATCTCGGATTTAGTTCTCCCTCCGCTCTTAACAAATTTGTGAAGTCAAAACTAAAAGAAACACCAACTGAACTCCAAAACGAACTTGCGCAAATTTATAACGCGTAGTATTGTATTTATAACATCCTGCCCTTTGCGTTCATCTACATTTGCCACAATAATTAATACTAATAAAGATGAGCAAATTATTTGTTGCAGCAGAGGTTTTCCATGGTCCGGGAAGCCTTGAAGAGTTAAAGAATATAAAAGGCACAAAAGCTTTTGTCGTAACGGGAGGAAGTTCCATGAAAAAAAGCGGCACGCTTGATAAAGCCATTTCATTTTTAAATGATGCAGGTATAGAAACTGTTCTTTTTGACGGTGTGGAAGAAGATCCTTCATCTGCAACATGTTTTAAAGGTGCAGAAGCAATGCGTGAATTTCAGCCTGACTGGATTGTAGGTTTAGGAGGCTGTTCAGCAATTGATGCAGCTAAAACGATGTGGATTTTCTACGAACATCCGGAAATTGAATTTGATACTCTAATTAAACCTTTCAGTGTACCGACTCTTAGAAATAAAGCTAAATTTATAGCTATTCCATCTACCAGCGGAACAGGAACAGAAACTACAGGTTTAGCAGTAATTACAGATCGCGAAAAAGGAGTAAAATATCCAATTGTATCATACGAATTAACACCGGATATTGCTATTGTTGATGGTGAAATCTGTGCATCGATGCCTGCTCATGTAACTTCAAATACTGGACTTGACGCATTAACACACTGCGTTGAGGCATATGTTTCTAACATTGATGATAATTTTGCTGATGTATTGGCTAAAGGTGGATTAGAAATTGTTTTTGACAATCTTGAAGAAGCAGTACAAAATCCTTCAAACATTACGGCACGCCAGAATATGCATGATGCTTCTTTTATGGGAGGACTTGCTTTTAACAATGCATGGCTTGGAATTGTTCACTCGCTTTCACATCAGGTAGGGGCTTTGTATGGTATTCCTCACGGATGTTCTAATGCTATATTCTTACCAAATGTTATTCGTTATAATGCTTCGGCAACTGGTAAATATCCTGCATTAGCAAAATTAATTGGAGGAGAAACTGCAGAAGATTTAGCACAGGCTGTAGAGCAATTAAGAAAAAAGGTGAATAATATATCTTCTATCAAAGAATTTGGAATTTCTAAAGAGGACTGGGACAAAAACCTTGATTATATTGCCGGCAATGCATTAATTGATCCTTGTACGGGTTTTAATCCAAGAGTTCCTTCTTTAGAAGATTTAAAAAACATCTATAATGCATGTTATGAAGGTCTTGTATATCACGAAACTGAAGTTTTAATCTGATTCAGATATTACTAAAACATATTTTTATAAGCCGTCTCAATTGAGGCGGCTTTTTACTTCGCTAAAATCACTATTTCAAATTCTGTGAAAGAACTGCAGCATTTTTCTGAAAAATATCATTATTTGATTACACTGGGCTTTTCTATTTCTTTGCCATTTTTATCAAAATAGTATTCTTTCCCATCCAGTATAGCCAAAACATTGCCTTGTCGATAAGTCTGAAGGCTATCATATTTTATTGGAATAATTATGTTTCCTGAATTATCTAAAATTCCCCATTTTTTATTTATTGAAAAACCCCTATGTCCATTTTGAACCACTGAAATACCTTCATATATTAAAGGAATTACAAGATTTCCATTTTTGTTAATACAGCCCTGTTTTCCTTCAAAAGTTACTACTGCCAATCCTTCATCAAAACTCGTTACATCTCTGTAATTGTATTTATCATTATAAATTAAAGCCAGGGTTTCCGCTTTTTTATTCATTAAGTGCCATTGACTTTCCTTATAAATCACTGCCAGACCTTCTGAAAAATCTCTGGCGAATCTCAAATTTACCGGAGTTAACTCTTGCCCTAACTGATCAATAAATCCGAAGTGATTACCAATCTTAACCAAAGCAAAGCCTTCACGAAAAGACGCAATAGAATCGTATCTTATTTCTGTTGAAAGTTTAGCTGTAGTATTAAGCAAACCATATTTATTTTCCTTTTTAAGTTGATAAATACCTTCTGAAGCCCCATAAACAGTCTTCTTATTATCGTATTCAACAGGTAGCACGATTTTACCTGCCTTATCTATTATTCCCCACTTATTGTTTAACGTAACCCATGATGTAAAATCTCTCTCAAAGATACCCATAGACTCATAAATGGGTGGTATTATTTCTTTTCCGGTTGCAATATCTATACGTCCTACTTTTTTATCTAATTTAACGTTTAAGACTTCTTCTTTGCCCCATCGAAAAGTACCATCATATTTTAATTCTTTTATTGCTTTACCCGTTTTATCTATTAGTAAAATTTTACTGTCTTTTTTAACAATTGCCACTCCTTTATAAAATGACATGGCCCATTCATAAACAAGCGGAAGAACTACCTTTCCTGATAAGTCTATATAGCCAAATTTTCCATCGGCTGCCACTACAGCAAAACCATCTGAGAAACTTGAAGAATCATGAGTATATACAAAAGGAGTTATTGGTGTTCCATCTTTTTTTATAAATGCCCATTTCTCACCTTCTTTTTCTTTAACAAAAAGAACACCTTGAGAACATGGTCGAATGTAATCGTATTTAGGAGCTATGAGTTCTTTTCCTGCCTTATCAATAAGACCATATTTAGAATCGCTTGTCAAAACCGAAGCAACTCCCTCCGAAAAAATCTGAGGAAAATAGTATACGTTGGTAAGAACCTCTCTTCCTGTATTATCCAAATACACTCCCTTTTCATCTAAAATGGCATTAAACAGGTTTTCATTATAATAACCTATATAATCGTATTTTAATTTAATAATTTCTTTTCCCTGCTGATCCACTACGCCTTGCTTTTTATTAGACTCAACTCTATAATACTGATCATTTATTATGTTGACAATCTCATATTTTGCCGGTGTAAGGATTTTTCCGGATTTATCTTTAAAACCTATAAGTCCTTCAACTGAATATTGCAGAATGTTTTGTCCTTGCATCGCAGTATTTATTATCAATAAAAAGCAAATTGTAAATAGTTTTCTCATATTTTATTCTTAGAAATTCATAAAAAATATAATCATTTATAATCTATAAAAAACATCGTTCCCATCCGTTTTTTTTCCTTCTGCTCGATTAGATAGTATTTTATTCCGTAATCTTTGATTTGATATGCTTACTGATTATCAAAAATATAACACCACATTTTATATGTGGACAAAGATAGTTTAGATTTTTTTCCGGGCAGTTTAGAACAGAAACACTCATTATTCATCGGTTTTGTAATTAATAGCAAATAATTGGAGGTGTTTCTTTCATAATTTTATTTTTCAAAAATAAGGCTATGAGATAAATTTAAAAATACTCCTAAAGGTGTATTTTTATTTATCACTCTCGAAACCATCTATCGTTCACAGTCCCAATTGATAATTAACAATCTTAAAAAAGAAAAACTCCTCTTAAATATCAAACAAACCTCTCCTCTTAAGCAGCATTAAACATCGAGACACTTTAGGTCTCATCGTATTTCCCAGTTATTTCTTCATGTCAATTTAGGTAAATATAAACTTTTAAAATATAATCAATAAAATTGTTAAGTTCATTTATAATAATTAAAACATAACAGTTAAAGTATGATTTCAGCATTTTTTTATGTTAATTTACTTCAACAATTGTTTGACAAAATTTAATTGTATGCTATCCCAAATCCAAGGACTCCATGATGTGTGGTTAACCAACCGTACAGCCAGTAAAACCAAAGCACAGATCTCTTTTGATGATCTTACCAATTCCATTATCAGCACGGGACCTTTTTCTTTCTATATCATTGATTTTTTTGACATGTCTCTCTCGCATATCAGCCCTTCTATATACGAAATACACGGATTTGCCCCTGAAACCATCACTTTCAATGATGTGCTGGGTGCTATTCATCCTGAAGATGTTGAATTTGTGATTAAAGCGGAAGATTTTTTGACTAAATTTTTCTATGAAAATGTCGGGCGTGAAAAATTACTGACTTATAAAATAAGTTACTGCCACAGAGCGAAATTAAAAAACGGAGAATATGCCTTGTTCAACCATCAGGCTTTAATGCTAACGATGGATGATAACGGCGGATATGGAAAATCATTAAACATACATACACGAATTGACCATCTTAGTAATCATAATACCTATAAAATATCTCTAATAGGTTTAAACGGCGAGCCTTCTTTTATGAACTTAAGCCTGGATGAGACTGACAAAGAAAACAAACAATTTTCTAAAAGAGAAATTGATATTATCAAATTACTGGGAGTAGGTCTAAACAATACTGAAATCGGAAAAAAACTCTTCATTAGCCCTTTAACGGTAAAAAAACACCGAAATAACATACTAGCCAAATCTGATTCTAAAAATACCGCTGCACTTATAAAAAACTGTATTTTGCAGGGCATCATTTAAAGTCTTCAAAAAAAATACTCCTATTGGAGTATTTTTTTTGCCTTATACATAATCTAATTTTGTAAAAGCAGTCAATGCAGTTTAAAAAATACCACAAATGTCTCCAAAAGTATATTCTTTTCATTTTTTTAAATGCTATCTTCTTTTAGTCTGTAGCAGTGCTTTTTCACAGACTGAAGTATATAAATCTGAATTTACAACTCCCGAATCAAAAAGACTTTCAGGAGCCATCACAACTTCTGCCAAAAGTATCCTTTTTCATGTACCAGACCATAAAATATATGTTATTGATAAAAAAGAAGGCTTCTTAAACTGGGAAATTAATGTACCACCAGGCAAAGTTCCTTTCTTATATAAAAATACTTTTTTCTACAGTAGCAAAGGAGTTCAAAGAACAACACAGTATAATCTGGACACAGGAGAAAAGATTAAAGAACTGTCTTTGGAATATATAAACACCAACCCTTTCTTCATAAATGATATTATGTACTGCACCGCTACAGTTGACGGGGGAAAACTTATAGCTTACAGTTTGACTGAAAATAAGGTACTCTGGCAGGAAAATATAGGATTTGGAGCAGAAGTTAGTCCAGTGTATCTGAAAGACAAAATTGTAGCCAATGCAGAAGATGATAACTGGTTTGAAATTGATTATAGCGGTAAATTATTAGAATCCAAAGGTTATGCTAATTTCTATCTGGATTCTAAACCATTTTTTATCAGGAAATATAAATTTCTTACTCACGATAATAAAGAAATTACAGAACATTACTTAAAGAAACATAATCTTTCTAACTCCAATTATCAGATAAAAACCAATTCTGACAATACTTTTATACTAACAGACAAATATTTTTTGATATTAGGAAATAACAAAAAGAAAAGAGTACAATTAAATCTTGAAAAAGAATTTCCGGTTGAAAATTTTGATCCGGATTCTCCCATCATAATTTTTGATGCCAATCAGGAAAACGTGTGGTTCAGTTTTCAGAATCAGCTGCTGAATTATGATTTTAAAAGCAAAAGACTTCTGCGAAAAGTTAATTTAACTAAGTGGAATCCTTATCAAATTATATTGGATGACAGAACAATCTGGCTGTTATCTGAAAATGACGAAAAGCTTTATGGACTGGACTTTGAACCAGACCAAAAAACGGCTGATATTATAGAGGCCAAAGCGAATTACTATAAATGCAGAGAACCAGATCCCCGAAAGATTGAAGCGGCTAAAGCTATACAGGAAAAATCAAGACAATAATCAAGAAAGTATGGGACAAAACAGAATACAAACTTAAATTTGTAACTTAAACTGATGAAAAAGAGAAAACGGGAAGCTTTGGTTATTGATATCTATGAATAATTTTCATACTTTATGCTTATCAAAAAATGCTATATGATTAAATATGTAATTATAAGTCTGCTTACAGTTTCTTTTTGCACTTCTAGGGCGCAGTCTAAAGAAACATATCAAAAATATATCTCAGACAATTTGAGTTATAAGCATTTAAAATATAATATTGGCAAAAACAAATGTCAAATCAGTATTTATAAAATTGATTTCAAAGATTGCACAATGAGTTATCCTGTTTTTATAAAAAAAGAAAATAAAACAGAACGTTATACTATTAGGATTTTTCTTCCAGGAATAAACGAGATCACAGTCACTAAATCAGAGAATGGCCATCACGTTATAAACTTTACAACTGAAAGGAAAAGCATTATCAGGGAATATCCCGACGGAACTCTTTTACATGAAACAAAGCAGAGTATTCCTTTAACAAGATATGATGCTAAAGCTTTGGAGTACTTAAAAAATCTGAAAATTGTCTGCACTAGAAAATCAAAATAATGAAGTACCAAAATCTAATTCTTAAAAATAACCAGTCGCTATGAAGTTAAAAGGTATCGAAAAACAATTTTGGTGGAATTTTGGGCAGATAAATGACTCCAAAAACATTCCTTCAGAAATAACCGGTATATCCGGTGTTGATAATCCCGATTATAATGATGATTATTTTCAAATGCTTACAGAGAAGGTGAAGGTTATTCATTCTATTTATCTTAAAGAGACAGCAGTTACCGATGAAGCTATAAAACATATTGCTAAAGTGAAGCAGTTAAAAAGTCTTACCTTAATGAAACATCCGGGAGTTACAAAAGCCTGCCTAACCTATCTTAATGAGCTTACTGATCTGGAATATCTTGACATTTGGAGAACTGACATTCTATTAGAAGACCTGACTGCTTTAAATCAGTTAAAGAAATTAAAGGAAATAAATGTAGCTTCTGCAAGACCAACACAAGATGACATTTTTCACGAATTGGATTCAGAACAGATTCTCGAACAGCTCATTGAACTTGAAGTTATCTTTCCTGACTGTATTTTTTATGTAGATTTTAAAAAGTATCTGTAAAATCTATCTGATTGCACAGTACAGAGAGGAGAGAAAAATTATATTTAAATCAAAAATCATGACAGAACTTTTCAGCGAAGCTTTTAAAAACTACATCTTAAACCAGAAAGTAATTTCATGGGGATTCCAACATGAAACCAGGGTGTTGTTGCCAAACGGATATAATGCGTTTCCTTCAGGCTATTATACTGAATATGAAAACGGCTATAAAATCATCATCAGCGGAGCAACACTTCATAAAACCAACATTCAGGAAGCCATGATTTTAGATCCAAAAGGAATTCCAATTGCAAGAGATACTGAAGACACAAAACCTTATGAATTCTAAATAAAATCAAATTTAACTTTTCATAAGTCCATTATTCTAATCATTTTTACCTCTTTTAATAAAATTTCTACCTATAAGTCTATCATATATATAGTCTTTCAAATCTCTTGATATTGGTATAATACCCCCTCTGATTTCCAGTCGGTTACCTTCAATAGAGTTTATACAGTCCCTGTTAACAATGAAAGATCTGTGTGTTTGAATGAATTTGTCTGACGGCAGCTTTTCTGCAAGTATTTTCATTGTACAATAAACCATTTCTTTAGAGTCCACCGTGTGGACAATAACGTAATTCTCCATGCTTTCGATAAAGAGTACATCTTTGAAAAATAATTTTTTTATTTTTTTGTCTACTTTAACAAAAATATGATCAGCGCTCTCACTACTTTGTTTTTTCTCTAATTCTCCATACAGTTTATTGACAGATTTTAAAAAGCGTTCGTAGGAAACTGGCTTTAAAAGATAATCAAATACATCCAGTTCATATCCTTTTAAGGCGTATTGTTCGTAAGCGGACACTATAATAACTTTCGGTAGTTTCTCACTGGATGTTAGAAATTCAACACCCGTAAGTCCTGGCATCTCTACATCCAGAAAAATAACATCTGCAGCTGTTTTCTTAATCATGGCAGTCAATTCCATTGCATTTTCACACTCTGCAATAAGAGAAAGAAAACCGGTTTTTTCTATATATTCTCTTAATCCCTTGCGTGCAAAAGGTTCGTCATCTGTTATAATACATTTTATATCCATACTACATTATCTGAAGTTTTAGTGTAATTTCAAAATAATCGTGACTATTTTCCATCGTTAATTTATGCTTGTCAGGATAAAGTAATTCAAGTTTACGCTTAAGGTTGCTAAGTCCGATACCGCTATCCTTAACAGACTCTGAAACTGAGACTGAAGAAACTGAATTTTTTAGTATAAATGCTACCTCATCACCCAGAAGTTTCAATGAAAGATCTATTCGGTAGGAACCTGCCACATATTTAAAAGCGTTTTCTAAAAGTGGCTGTAGTAACAATGGATGTACTTTTTGTTCCTTTAAAACAGAATCTATTTCAATATTTACAATTAGCTTATCTGTTTTTCTAAGTTGTTGAAATGCTATATAAGAGCGTAAATATTGTATTTCCTTATAAAAGGTTACGGTCTGATTCACATCATAGAGTTGATAACGCAGCAGTTCTGATAAATGCTCAATGCTTCTTTTCGCTTCTTGATTATTTTCGTCAACTTGAAAATAAATAGTGTTTAAAGCATTAAAAAGAAAGTGAGGGTGATACTGCGATTTCAAAAAATCTAATTCTGCTTTGTTTTTCTCCGCCTTTAGTTTTTCCAGACTAATTACTTTTTCATGAACATTTTTGCTTATAATACTGCTTCGTATCAGTGTGTAAAAAATAAGCAGTAACGGTAAATAAGTAGCATTAATGAGCATGTAATCTATCCATCCTGCTCCCATAAATAATACATCGCTGGATTGCCCTGCAATCAACAATATATTTAAAGAAATAATTAGTTCTCCAAATACGCAAATATATTCTCCACTTATACCCTTGCTGAAATCTTTATCTAAGAGTCTTCTGCGCCAAATTATATTACCAGCATAACATATAAGTACAGAAAACAACAATGCCACTAAATGCAGACGAATATCTCCTTCCCAAAAAATTCCAGGACGGGTAAGATCTGTTACTGCTCTGAGAACATTATAAATTAAAATCCCCCAAAGAGCGGGATATATCCATTCTACTGATATTTTTTTTATCGTATTCATTTTAAATCCTACAAGTTACAAATTGATCCGATTATTTTCTTCTATATCACCTGCTTTTCGAATTGATTTAGAAAGATCTCCGGAATTAAACCTCCACGTAGCAGTTATACCAATCATTCGGCTGTCACGACGCTCTTGATATTTCCCAGAGATAACTGAGTTAGAAAGACTAATCTGTTGTCGGTTAGAGAGAAAAATATCATTGGCATATAAATATAAATTTAGTTTTTTCTCAAAAAAACTTTTTCTTACTCCCAATGATGCAGCACCAAAAGAACCTATTTCTGCCTGGCCTTCTGCCATTTTACCATTAAAGAATCCCACTGCTTCGACCGCCCATTCACCCGGCAATGTAAACTGGTTGCTTATCTGCATTGTCGGTGTTAACAGGTTGTTACTATATAATTTTCCTGTTTCAAACCAATGGAATTGTTTATATGTAAAAGAAGAATTAAACTGTACTGTCCAATATTCAACCGGCTTAATATTATTAATATTGATCCTTAAACCAAAAGCATGACTCTCTTTCAGGTTAAGAGGCATTACAATAGTCACTTCACTATCTGTTTCGGTAAGGTAGCTTTTGGCAATAGGATTTTTTCGAATGCTGTAGAACAGACTAAATACATATCTTGATTTTATAAACCATGAGCCCTCAAGATTATTTACCAATTCAGGATTTAGAGCTGTATTTCCTTTTTCCTGTAAGTAACGGTCATTTACTTCTGTAAAAGGATTGAGATCTCTGTAATTAGGACGAACTATACGTCTGCCATACTGTAGAGATACTGTGTTCTCCTCAGTAAAACTGTAACTTGCCCTTAAAGACGGAAAGAGATACCCATACAATCGGGTGATTTCAGCTTCATCAATACCTGATTCAAAATTTGATTTAGCTCCTGTATGCTCATAACGAAGCCCTGCTTCTGCAGAAAAACGAGAAGACCACTTCTGGCTTAGCTGTAAATAGCCTGCCAGAATACTTTCTCTATAAATAAAACCGCTGCTTAATTTTTCGTCCTGCTCCCATTTGCCAGACTCTAATGACTTGTATAAAGCATTATTATCAATAGTTACAATCGAAGATTTAAAACCCGATAAAAATGTAAATCTATCAGAAATTTTATAATCGGCATCTGACTGAAAATTAACAACTTGAATATTGCCTTCCATCTTTCCTTTTAAATTACTTTTCGAAGAGAGTTCTGATGAATTGCTTACCTGATCTAATTCTTCTTTTTGTTTAAAATCTAGCATACTTAATGAATTTTCCCATTTCAATTTTTGAGTAAACTTGTAAGACAAATTAAGACTTCCTTCTAAAGTACTGCGATCGACGTTTTGAATATTATTTGTAGCGATTGAAGCCTCATTGGAATAATTTCCTGTAATAAAATCTGACTGTACATTTTCATTTTTACTCCGTCTAAACCAGTTGCCATTCACATAAGTACCAATCGTCATTTTTTTTGAAAATTCGTATTCGATTCCTGTCTTGAAATAATTGGAACTGGAATAGAATTTTCTATATGCCTGCATATCGATTCTTACTCCGTTGTTATCAAAATTTTCGATATTATAATAATCTCTAAACGATTCTATTTCTATAAAATCATGACCTTTGTAAAAAGAGTAATCTGTGTAAAACGAATATTTTTTATGCTGCATACGAAATGAAACATTTTGATTCTGACGCAGATACTTTCCAGATTCTACATTAGATGAAAGAACCACATTTACACCACTGTCGACTTTTTTCTTTCTTTTTATATTAATAAAACCACTTGTTCCTCCGGCATCATAGCGTGCGGAAGGCTGTGTTACCATTTCTATTTTTTCAACAGCGCTGCTTGGAATAGAGCGTAACATATTTACTAAATTCTCACCACTCAGATAAGTTATTTTATCATCAATCATAACATTTGCTCCTGCCTGACCATTGAGCAGAACAGTACCGTCATTTAGAATTAATATTCCCGGTATCTTACCCAGCGTATTCAAAAGAGAACCATTAGATCCAAGTGAAACAGCGGAGAGATCTACAATGGTTTTTCCTGGTTCTGCCTTAAAAGCATTTCGTTTTGTACTAACGACTACCTCTTTCATATGGAATGCTTCGGGTTCTATTATTATATCCGGAAGGGATATATTTTCCTTATTTAGTACAATCTCGACAACTTTCTTAACGTATCCCGTCATTGAAACTAAAACTTTGTACTTGTCGTATTTCAAATTTTCTATTACATAACTTCCAGTCGAATCGGTAACACTACCTGCTACATAACCTGAATCTGTTTTTAAAACTACAATATTTACACTGGTAAGCGGCTGGATACCATCTGTTATCTTTCCCGAAATTCGACTTTGCCCCAAAAGTAGTACCGGCATCATAATCATTATACAATAAACTACTATTTTATTTGCTCTCATTTTTTATTTCATTATTTAGATTAATGAAAGCAAAACTATAAGCACTATAACGGTAATAGAAATTTACTTGATTAACAGATAAAACTTCTTGATGAACCGTAATTTCTTTTAAAGCAAAAAAAAACTTACCTTAATAATACAAATTAAAGCCAAAACTTTTAAGGACATAAATTCCTTTATTATTTCGAATTAGATCTTATAATATCATAAAACTAAAAGCATAAGGATTAAATTTATCAATAAATTTCCATCATGTTCCCTTTCCTTAAAACAAAGTACTATCTAAAAGATCTTCTTCCTGAAAATTACATTGATATCCACAATCACTTATTACCCGGTATCGATGATGGAGCAAAAACAATTCAGGAAACTACAGAACTTATTGTTGCAATGAAGGAATTAAACATTTATAAAAGTATTGCAACACCTCACACTTTTAATTCAAAATGGAATAATACCAGTCAAACTATAAAAACTGCTTTTGAAAACGCTACAAAAGAAAAGGTAAACAGAGCGTTTTTAAAAAATTATGCCAGCGAATATATGCTGGACTCTTCTCTGATTGCAAAAATGAAAGAAGAAGAACTCTTATGCCTTCACGATAATTTTCTATTGCTTGAGTTTCCAATGCTTTCAAGTCCGTTAAATTTGTATGAGATGCTTTTTGAAATCAAAATTAAAAACTACAAAATCATTCTTGCTCATCCGGAACGCTATCTCTATCTTCATAATTCTATCACTAAATATGAAAAACTAAAGGAATTTGGAGTTTTCCTTCAACTCAATCTTCTTTCTTTAACGGGATATTATGGTAAAATAATTCAGAAAAAAGCACTGGAATTACTTGAAAATGATTTATATGACTTTACGGGATCTGACATCCATAGCAAAACAGAAATTAATCAATTCCAGACTGTAAAACTTCAGATTCCCAATAAAAAGAAAATGGAGCATTTACTGCTTAATAATAGTATCTTTCTTAAATAAAAAACAAAAAAAAAGCTGTTCTCAATGGAACAGCTTTTTAAAATTTAAACAAATTTAAATTTTATGATCGTGGTTGTTGTGGTTTGATTTTGGTTAATTATATGATCAATTTTCAATCTAACTGCATCGAGATTAGAACATTTTTTTCTTCAGTTTCTGCAGTCTTGTTTCTTTCTTGATATCCTTTCCGTAGCCATAGCCATATCCGTAATTATAGCTGTAACCGTAACCTGAACTAAAATCAATATCATTTACTACATAGCCCATATTGACCAATTTTTGATCTTTATGCAGCTTGTTTGAATAGGCTATTAAATTCTTCTGTGTCACTCCGGAACGCAGCACAAACAAAGTGGTATCGGCATATTTTGAAATCATAAGAGTATCAGTCACTAGCAAAGTCGGCGGTGTATCAAAAATAATGATGTCATACGCTTTTTTTACTTGCTTAATAAATTGTTCGAAACGCTGATTGGATAATAATAATGTTGGATTTGGAGGGATAATTCCTGAAAGCAAAATATCAAATGGAAATTCAGCATCTCCGTTACTGCACAATAAATCTTCCCATTGAATAGTGCCATCATGCAGATAATTGCTGAATCCCTTACTCTCTTTTGTTGTATTGTTTAAATGTTTGTGCAGCTGTGGATTTCTAAAATCAGCTCCTATAATAATTACTTTTTTATCCAGATGCGCGTAAGCTGCCGCCAAATTATAAGAAACGAATGTCTTACCTTCTCCTTTTATAGATGACGTGACAAATAGCACTTTTCCAAGTTGATCTTCAGTATAAGGAGTAATAAAATTGGTATTGTTGGCCAAAGTTCTAAAAGCTTCCAAATTTTGCATAATAGTATCTTTATCATCCTTTAATGACGGAAGCTCTGCTAAAATAGGCAGTACCGTATTTGTATTTTCAACATCTGCAGCTGTATATATTTTATTGTCTAATTTAAAGAGTGTAAATAAAATGCTGAACGGAATACAAAATCCTATAAAAAATGCAATCAATACAATCTTACTTTTTTGAGGAGAAATGGGGTAAATATCTGTTATCGCATAATCTATAATCTTAGTATTGGGTATGGTAACAGCCAAATTTATAGAAGCTTCTTCCCTTTTTTGAAGCAGTAATAAATATAAACTTTCTTTTAAATTCTGCTGGCGTTCAATACTTCTCAGCACTTTTTCCTTTTCGGGAAGAGAAGCAAAACTTCCTTCAGCCTCTTTCTGGGCAGATTCACTCTGAACCAGTGTTGTTCTTAACTGCTGTTTATAGCCTTTTACAGAATTGATAATGTTGTTTCTTAAATTCGTAAGCGTAGTTACCAACAACTGTACAGAAGGGTTATTATTTCCTGCACTGGTCTGAAATTTTTGATACGATAAAACTGCTGTATTATAATCAGCAACCAATTGATTGATTATTAAATTTTGTATCCCGATATCTGCGGGCAAAAGTTCGAATGCTTTTTGAGATTCTATGCTATTTCTGAGCAGATCTGCTAATAACAATTGTGATTCTATATCAAAGGAAGTCTGTTCTTTAGCCGCTTTTTGAAGAATACTTGAACCTGCATCTTCCTGAATAAAACTAAGTTTATTGTTCTTTTTATAATTCTTTTTAGAACTTTCTATAGAATCAAGTTCTCTCCTCAGGTATACAAATCGATCATCGACAAAATTAATAGTTCTTCTGGAGACTTCTTTTTTATCTGTGATTCCGTCGGCTTCGTAAACATAAATCAGATTATTAATTACAGCTTCTGATTGCGGTCCGTTTGTGCCTTTTAAGGAGATTGATAATATATCGCTGTCTTTTCCTTCAGCATCCACTTCAAAAGCATCACTTAATTCCAAAGCTGTTTTATGGAGCGTTTTTAAAGTAACATTAAAACTCTTATTAATGTTTTTTGCCATTACAGCCCCTAAAGCCGGCTTTATATTGATGGGAAAATGAGGTATGTTTTTGTCTGACACATATCCTTTTACCTCAACGCTTTCTCCAGTTGCAATATCCAAAACAGTATATCCTGATGCCGTTACAGTTATGGTATAATTCAACGCGCTTCTCAGGTTGGATGCACCATCGCGATAACTGACAATAAAAGGCGGATTAAAAATCTGTTTGGATGTTACTCTCGAATTATAGTAATACTCTACATTCAACTTCAAATTTTTGACTACCTGTTCTGAGAGATGAACTGATTTAAGCAATGCAATCTCGTTCTCTAAGTTAATGGTGGATTTATTAAATAATTTAGAAACATCTAATGTAAAATTTGAATTTTCTTTATCATTCAACAGTTTAACTTTAGCCTCAGATTTGTATACAACATTTGCATATCTTAAATAAACAAAAGCGCTGAATAAAGAAATAAGTATCGATAATACAAAGGCTGGCCAGTACTTTAAATATTTATTGATAATTTGTTTTAAATCTACCGGGTTATTTTCTTCAATAAAATCGAAATATTCATTTTTATCCGTATTCATGAGTTGATTTATCTTGTAATTAATATTATAGAGCTTAGAATTAAGGATGCGATAGTTAATATGGTGCTTGCATTTCCTATATAACCTGCCGTTTTTACCTTAGCATCATTCGGATTAACGACTAAAATATCGTTTTGATGAACCTGATATTGTTCTTTATTCATCCAGTCTGCTGTTGTTAAATCAACATGCGTGATGATTCTTTTTCCTTCAGATTCTCTAATTAGCAAAATATCATTTCTTTTCCCGTTAATAGTCAAATCCCCGGCATAGCCAAGAGCCTGCGGAATAGAAATGGACTGTTCTAAAAAGGGATAAGTTCCCGGCGATTTTACTTCTCCCAAAATCGTCACTTTTGCATTCAAAATACGCACTGCTACAGAAGGATTCACTAAATGTCCTCCTTTTTCGAGTTCAGATTTAAGCTTTGTTTCCAGATCTTTTACAGATAGACCTGCAGTATTTATTTCTCCTAAAATTGGCAGTACAATGGTTTTATCTGGAGAAACCAGATAGCCTTGCACTTTCAAAATATCTAGGGTGCTGCTTACCCCAACTGTATTTGCTGCTTGAATGTTGTATGCCAGCGCCGTTTCAGGAACCAAGGCTCCAATTCTAATACTGAGAATATCATTTGGTTCAATAGAAACAGGTTTTAAGTTTGTTGCAACTGATGCATAATTACCGGCATCCTGAAAATAAATAATATCTTTTCTGGAAGCACAAGAAAAAAATAAAATACTAATAAGTATTATATATAGTAATCGATTCATTGTATTTTGGAATAAATTTTAAAATTTAAGGCATTAGGATTGTGCTTTATCTCAAGCACTGGAAAGTAAAAAGCCATTACAAAGAATTGGACAACTCGCCTGATTCGTACTGGGCTGTTCTCTTTGCTTTCATTTTATCATTCAGTTTAGACAATCGGTTTAACTGTTTCTTCTGAACTTTGTCTTTAATGTAATAGCGGTATAATTCTTTACCAATAAAAAAACCGGCAATACAAATACCTGAAAGAAATCCGGCAACATAATAGGTTACATTCATAATTATTTAGTTTTTAGGTTAAAATGCATTTTCATCCCCCTTAAGGGTTAATACAACTGTGAGCAGACAAATTTTCAAGTCCTTTATCAGACTCCAGTTTTGTAGATAATCTATATCGGCTTTTACTCTTCGTTTCATATCAGACACTTTTTTAGTTTCGCCTCTGTGTCCCGATATTTGGGCTAAACCGGTAATTCCTGGTTTTACAAAATGACGCACCATAAAATCATTAATCTGATTGTTATAATCTTCTGTATGTTTCAGCATATGAGGACGCGGCCCTACTACACTCATATCGCCCAATAAAACATTGAAAAATTGAGGAAGCTCATCCAAACTGGTTCTTCTTATAAACCTGCCAATTGGCGTAACCCGCATATCTCCTTTTTTAGCCTGCAGGCTGTCACTGTCTGTATTTACAGCCATACTTCTAAATTTGTAGCAATAAAAAGACTGATTTTTTTTGCCTGTACGAAGCTGCTTAAATAAAACAGGGCCTTTGCTTTGTTTTTTTATAATCAATGCCAAAATAGGATACAGCCATGAAAGGATAAAAATGATGACCAGTAGACTAAAAACAATATCAAAAATCCTCTTTACCAGTCTATTGTAAGCATTTTGAAGCGGTTCATATCTCGGTCGAATAATATGGAAGTTTTCGTAACTGGTGCTGCTGAATGAATGTTTAGAAATATCAGATAAATCCGGAACAAATTTTAATCGGATGCAGTACCTGTCTGCCAGCTCAAAATAAGTATTCAGGTCATCTATAAACTCGGTTTTTACTACAATGTATAGTTCTTGAATTCCTCTTTCGGATGATTGGTGAATAGCATTTATGAGTTCTTCGTTAAAAGATGATTTATCTCTTAAATTATGATCTTCAACATCATTAATGATTCCAAGAAAATTAAAAAAATAAGAATTACTTTCTAATTTAGATGCCAATTGAATGCTTGTTGAATTAAACCCATAGATAGCAACAACAAAAGGCTTTTTAACCCATTTTTTTATGTTGTTTAAAACAAAAGTGAAAATAACCCTCGACAGCAAAAGATAAAAAAGCAGAAAAGTAAACTGCAGCATACTGGCTCCTATAGTCAGCTGATATCTTTTTAAGCCCTCAAAAAAAACAATATAGCTTTGCCAGAATATAAACTGGCCTAAAAACACACGCCAGCTGTTACGGTAAAAAATTGGCAAACTGAAAACAGTATCCAGACGATATAAATTAAAATATAAAGTCGTCAATAACCATCCCGCAGCAGCAACTAAATGACTATTATTGACAAAAGACGAAGTCCATTGTACAGCTGTTTTTTCGCCAAAATAAAAGAATAATGATATACTGATAACTACCGCAGCAATATCAGATAAGATACTGCAAAAAATAAAAGTAAATTTATGTCTGTTACGCATTTTTATAAAAAAAATAATGATTTAACTTCTTGAATGATAAAGCAGCTGTTCCGCCACAGATACCTCCGGCTATTCCAAAAACAATATCCATAAAATCGGGATGTCTGTCTGATATAAAAAACTGTCCTGCTTCTGCCAGACAAACGATCACTGTACAGATTATAATAGTATTCTTCCCTACAAAAAAGAAATTCATCTCTTTGTAATCAGCCGCTGATTCCTGACCGGCTTCACACAAAAATCCTAACAGCAGAAAAGGAACTGCTGTACGCAGATTGAGATATTCATTAGTCCATTCTATTATAAATTGGGGTAAATAAGTTTCGGTTCTTAAATTGGAAGAAGGCAACCATGAATAATAAAAAATTGCTGCTGTACATATTAAAAATAATACTGCTATAATACCTCTTCTGTTACTTTTGTGATTACTATTTTGCATTACAGGAAAAAATCTAAGCAATGGGTTCTAAATTCAAATATTGTTTTAATGCCCGTAGCTTTTTCTTAAATACTGCTGTGAAGGCTGGAAGACCATGATATCTGTAAATGCGATAATCTTCGTAAAGAACTTCAAATGCCCTGCTGCGGGAGGTACTTAAACCGCCCATTTTCATTTTTACTAAATAAGTATTAAGGTAGGCTAGCTTTATTCGGCTTTTAAATAAATAACGCAGCAGAAACTCTGTATCTGAAGCTATTTTAAAATCAAGATCATAATAGCCTAGTTTTTCAATAATACTTTTTCTGAGATAGACAGTAGGATGAAGTGGTAACCAGCCGGATTTTATTTTTTTGTAATTGTAAGCTCCTCCTATTCTGTTTCTTACAACTTTTTCTTCACTATCATTAGTCACATAAATTCCGTCACCATAAACTCCATCATGAGAAGGAAATATTTTAAACATGGTAACGATTTTTGAGACAACCTCATTATCATAAAATGCATCATCAGAATGCATCAAACCGATAATATCTCCAGTTGCCATTTTCAAGCCCTTATTAATGGCGTCATACATTCCTTTATCAGGCTCAGACAAATAGGTGCTTATTCTCTGTTCATAAGATTGAATAATTTCCTTTGTACCGTCAGTTGAATTTCCGTCTATAACAATATATTCAATATTAGGGTACTCTTGTGATAAGACACTCTCTATACAATTTGCAATGGTTTCTTTTCTATTGCAACAAATAGTAATGATAGAAACTTTCATGATGATTTTTTTAAGTTAATTTGAATATTTGAAGTAGTAATGGCTATAGTAAAAATGGGTTAAGAATAGGCAGAGAAGACCTTCATCATGTTAAAAAATGATGCTTTTTTGATCATCAAAAAACAAAATGCTTATTTAAAATACTCTCAGGAATAGAAACTTAAAGAACATAGATGAATATAAATTACCAACGTTCTTTTACCAATTGAAGCGGATTACCGCTGAAAACCCCATTTTCAGGTAATGACTTTGTTACTATTGAACCAACTGAAACAATAGTATTAATACCGATTTTGACATTGGGACCAACAAATGAGGCCGCTCCTACCCAGCTTCCATCTTCCAGCACTATTACACCATTTCTATAAGGCATTGTTGGATCTTTATAATCATGATTGCCTCCACAAACAAAAACTTTCTGGCTAATACAAACATTATTTCCAATAGTGAGTAATTCAAAGTTTAGAAAAAATACCTCTTCACCAATCCAAACATTATCTCCTACAACTAACTTCCACGGAAAGTGGATGTTTACCCTGGGTTTGATTACTAATCCTTTACCTACTTTGGCCCCAAAGGCTTTTAATAAAAATACTTTAAACTTTGAAGGATATGGAATAGCGGAAAGAAAAAAAACAACCTTTACAACATACCACAACATCTCTTTTGCCTTAGATGCCCCCCTGTCAAGACCTAACTGAGAGTTGAATAAATCTAAACGAACTTTTTTCATAATACTTTAATTTAAATATGTTTAATAACTTTAAAGACTTTAGCTGCAAATTGTGCTTCGGTAAAATACGATTGTACATACTCTGTATTCACCTTGCTGTATTTATCGACCCATTCTGCTAGTCTTTCATTAATTTCCAGCAGAGTGTTAAATATGCATTCAGGACTTTTGGAAGGTATAAAACAGCCATTTTCTGTGCTGATAATATCTGGTATCCCGGAAAACTTTGTTGTTACAATTATGTTTCCGGCTGCCATAGCTTCTATTAACGAAATCGGCTGCCCTTCCATACGGTAATAGGTAGGCAGGACAAAAACATTTGACTTTTGAAGAAGATCAGTTTTACTCTGTCCCGATACAACACCATGGTATTTAATAAATCCTTGAAGTTCCTGGAATTTATTGTTTATAATAGCCTCTGATTCGTCTTCAATTTTACCTGCTATATCTGCTTCAAAAATAATTCCCTCATTTCTTAATAGAATTAAACTATCTAAAAAGTCCAGGATTCCTTTTTCCTCCATTAGATTACTTAAATAAAGAAGTCTAAGTTTATCCTTTGGTTTAGCTATACCTGTCTTTTGAACCAAATCGTCCTGAGCAAAATTTTCAACTATAAAAACTTTCTTTGCATCAAGCAATCCATCAAAATTGGTCTTTAAAGAGTTAGACAGCACAATTCCCGCTGAAGCTTTACGGATAAAGAATGCAAAAAATCGCTTTTTAAACCCTTTCAAAGATTTATATTCATTCCCAATATGATTTCCATGAACATGAATAATATAAGGTCTTCCGGCTGCTAAACAGTAAAAATAGAAAGGCATATATTTTACAATCCCAAAAAAAGTTTGTCCCGGCGTTGTATAAACTATATCCGATTTAGAAATAGCTGTTACTTTTTTATAAACCTTTACAAATGAAAAGACTTTACTAAAAGAGAATTGCCCGACATTATCTGAAGAAATATTTTTTGAATTCGTATTAATTATATCCACAGAAATTTCTTTTTTCAGTTTTAACTGCTTTAATAGAATTTCATTGGCTAAAGAACAGCCGTTTATTGGCTGAGGAAACGGACCGATAATAAGTATCTTCATGTTTTTATATGCTATCTTTCTGTATTATTGAACTCTCCATATGTTGTTCCCATTTGAGGGCTTTTTCGGTTAATTTTCCAATTATCTGCGCTGGATTTCCAATAACAATGGAGTCAGAATGAATGGTTCCTCTTACCACGCTTCCTGCTCCTATTACCACATTATCGTGAATAATGGTTCCAGGCATGATGATAGCCCCCATTCCTATGAATACATTTCTGCCGATATGAATTTCTTTTTTGAAAGCAAGATCTGTAGCAGGCTTTTTATTCAATGCAATAAGACCAGTGGTTAAGGAATAATCATGTGTGAGCAGAATTACTTTTTCGGAGATGACCACACGCTCTGATAAGTAGATTTTATTAAAATCATCAAATCTTACCTGAGTTGAAATATACCTTGGAAGGCCATTCATTTTTACTCCAACCATTTTCAAAATGAAATTATACCCCTTCATATAAAACCTGGGCATTCTACCGTCAAAAGGCTTCAAAAAGGTTTTAAGAATATGAAATGCCAGTTTTAAAAACAGCCTCTTGATCATAGTTTTTTATTTATTATATTTTGTATTAAAGTGATAAAATATTTCAGTTCAGCTGTCTTAAAGTAAAAGAGAAGAATAATGATATTTGGAATTACTAAAGCAATGACTGCCTTTCCAAAAAAACCTGAAAAATTATCCGAAAGGAATTCCTGTAAATAATTTACTGTTAGATATGAAACAGCCAGAATAACCGTATATTTAACCAGCATAATGTAATAAGACAAGACTTTTTTTTGGAAACCATATTTAAAAACTACATAAGGTTCCCACCATATATTTGTTGTTAGATTACTTATTATTGTCGCGATAATTATAGATTCGATTCCCCATTTTAAGACTAATAAAAAGTAAAATGAAAAGGATAAATTGATAACTGCTTCAAATAAAGATTTCCATTTAATGGGCCAGAATAGGCCTTTGGCGTCTATAAAAATCTGAGAAGTAGTTCTCATTCTATCCAAATAGAAATTGAAGGTTATTAGAAAGGTTATTAATGCAGAAAAAACGTATTCTTTTCCCCAAATTAAATGTATAAAAGGATTAACTAATGTGCTCAGGGCTATAAAACAGCAGATCGCAAAATAGGCATTAATAAAAAATAACTTTTTAAAAAAAGTATGCGATTCATCGTCTGATTTTTCTGCTACATAATTTCCAACACTTGCCGTTATTGGAAGCAGCATTTGCATGAAAACAATTCTAATGGTATTAGTCAGTAATAAATAGTTGGAATAAATCCCCATGGCTACTATTCCGACAAATTTTGAAATCAACAAATCATCTACTCCGGTAATGACAACAGAACCTAATTTACTGAACGACATCGCAAAGACATTGCGTCTCAAAGCAATCTTATCTTTTTTCTCAATTTTTTTATGCTTATAATACATCAGATAAGGAAATAACTTATCTGCTTTTTTAGATATAAAATAATTCCCTAAAAAAGTACACAGAATCTGAATAATCAGAAAACTTAAAAAATCATGGAATAAAAATAGGACTGCAATTTGTAAAGTTCCCTTGATAATATTAAAGTAAAGCTGATTTAAGGAATCTATATGTCCATTCTGGCTGGCAATTATTAATGATCTTTTATAATTAAAAAAATAGCTTATAGAAGTATTAAATAAATAGAGCAGATAGATAATCCATAAAGAAGGAAGTTCCTTAGGCAATTCTGATAAATCATTGATAAAAAAATGTAAAAAAGGAATTAAAAATAGACCCGTAATAAAAATTACTGTACCAATGATTTCATAAACCTTGGCAAAATAATTCATTAGTTTTGAAACCTGAATTACATCTTTTTCAGCCAGCGGCGCATACATGGCATAAATAATTGCCGTTCCAAATCCAATCTCTGCAAAAGACAGCACCGAAAGAATATTGGTAAACAACCCATTAATTCCTAAATAAGCCGCTCCTAATGTTTTTATAAAGATAGTACGGACGGCAAAATTTAAAATTATCGTGATCAACTGGCCTATTAAAGCTGTTGCAGAATTTTTTATAGAACTTCGGGTTCTGTTTGTTGTCATTAAAAATTATTGTTTTTTATAAGATTACTTCTCCCAACGAACATTCTTCTTAACCATTACTGCCGGTATACCACCAATAATTATGTTAGGCTCCGAAAAAGATTTTGTTACAATTGATCCTAAAGCCACTATGCTGTTGTCTGGAATTGTCACTCCTTTTAGAACAGTCGCATAACTTCCTATCCAGACTTTGCTTCCTATCGAAATTGGCCTGTTGGTATTGATGATGTTTTCGTCTTGGTCAAAAATGTGGTGTCCATCACCATCCCGAATATGAATATTCCAGCCTGCCAGTACATTATCTCCAAAAGTTATAGTAGTGTTACTTGCACAAAAGAAATTCTGATTTGCTGTAAAGTTTTTTCCAAAAACGATTTGTCCACCTTCATCCGTTCTTAATGATACTCCTCTTGCAAAATGGGCACTGCCTACAAAAGCAACTTTACATTCTTTTTTAATGGTCCAGTAGCTAAAGCGATTGCACTCATTTCCAACCGCACCTTCTCCCCAACCTATTTTAATCATTCCAAATCTTGGGGTTTCATTTAATACAACTGTATTTCTGTGCAGTGAACAAAACTTAGTTCTATAGTCTACCAAAATGGGAAGTTTAACAGCTATTTTAGGTTCAAACAAACAGAAATTAAAATAAATCGTTTTAGGAAGGCTGAAGCTTAATCGTACTACTTTTTTTAACAAATGAATCATGCCTGTTGCTTTAATATGGTATTACATAATTTTATTAATTCTTCGCCTGAATTCGTCCAACTGTATTTTTTGGCATTTTCATAACCAGACTCAATCAGCTTTTTTCTAAAATCGGCATCTACTATAATACGCTCTAAAGCATCTGTAGTTTCCTCAATTTCAAATGGATCTACTAATACTGCTGCATCGCCGGCAACTTCCGGCATAGACGAAACGTTAGAAGTAATAACAGGAGTTCCTGCAGCCATGGCTTCTATAATGGGCAAACCAAAACCTTCATAAGACGATATAAACGCCATTGCCAAAGCCAGTTTATAAACCGCCGGTTTGTCTTCTTCATCGATATAAGGCGTAAAGAAAACCTGCTCTTCTATGTTAAGATTAGCTGCCAGCTTTTTCAAATCTTCATTTCCCTGAGTAATCACTAAACTGACTTCTGCTCTTATATCTTCAGAAAGCAAAGCATAAGCACGAATCAAATTATCTACATTTTTATGGATGCGTATTCCTCCCAGATACACCACAAACTTATTGGGTAACTGATATTTTTCTTTGACTTTTGTTAAGTGTTCTTGTTCTATTTCGTTGTTGTACAAGTCAAAATCAACACCATTAGGAATGACAAAAATTTTATTTTTATTGTATAAAAACTCTTCCAGAATGTCCTTTTTAGAAGCCTCAGATATTGTTATCAAATAATCAGAATGGCGGATTGCATAATCAATATCATTTCTGTAATCTGTTTGTATTTTATCGTTTTCTGTAGCAACTCTTAAGGGAATTAAATCATGAATTGTAGTGATTACAATACCGCTGTAATTGACTCTTGGGATTTTATAAGTCAGAAACAAATTAATATCTGACTCGCCACGCATCATATTGTGGTAATAAAAAGGCAGTGCTTTTTTTATCAATCTCGAATACACAACTTTAGCGGGAACTGATGAATATTTTACAGGAAAGGAGAATCTCTCTAATTCCTTTTTTTTGACCCCTCTCACAAAATTAAAACTGCCGAAAATTTTATATAATTTACTTTTTTCTAACTCGGATATTAATTTATTGGCAAACAGAGCAATTCCAGAACCTTGATTGTTTACAGGCTGTAGATTTATATTTATGGTATTTCTTTTCATTGTACAGAATTCACTTTAAGCTGCTGATAAAATTTTTGATAATTGGCTGCCGCATTACATCTTTCTTCCCAAATTCTTCTGGACTGTCTGCACATCTCATTGAATTCTTCGGCTTCTAATAAGGCTATTTTGGTCAGTACATGAACCAGTTCTTCATTAGTAAAATCTTTATCGAGTAAAAAACCATTTACTCCATTTTCAACAATCTCTGCCGTTCCCCCAACATTTGTAGCGATTATAATTTTCCCAAAAGACATTGCTTCCATGATAGAAACCGGAACGCCTTCATTTTCGCTTACGTTGATAAAAACATCGTAGGTTTTATTGGCATATTCTGCAAGTACTTTTTCATTACTGTAAGCGCCCATCAATTTTACAGCTACTGAAGGATTATCGATCTGAGCGGCTATTTTACTTATCTTTTCAAATTCTTCTCCATCGCCATAATGCACCCATTCTATCTTTACAAAAATCTTTGAAACTGCTTCCAAAATAGCAGATACTCTTTTAACAGGACGCATCCAGGAACAGGAAACAAGATGAAGTGTTTCGCTTTTTGGAAAAATCTTGATGCCTTTATCTAAAGAACCTAATCTTGACAATTTTAATTTATCGCTGTATTGTGGAAACTTTTTATTTAAATAGGATACACCATCTTTTGAAATCGAATGTATTTCATCCATCTCAGATAAAATGTATTCTCTCATAGGCAGATAACGGCCTGCATCAGCATATTCGTAGAGATCAAATCGATGACAACGTGTAATTTTTTTTTCAAAATGGATGGTCTTTTGAAACTTCTTTTTTAATGAAATAATTACAAAAGCAGTAATGTACATCCAGTAAGAATATAATACTACATCGCAATTTTTATACTTCTCTTTAATAACTTTTTCCAAATCATTTAAAGCGTTGTGTGCAATAAATAAAAAGATAAAGAGCTGCTTAATATTTCTTAATGTCAGTCGATTTGTCTGTATCAAAAGCCATAATTCTTTATAAAACTTTAAATCAGTACAAGTCAAAAAAAGAAGTTTTATTAATCTTAATTTGCTTTTATAAGAAAGAGCACTATTGCAAAATGTTACGGATTGTTTGGGTTTCTTATAAATAATATCCTCAAACGTCTTAGCGCCATAAACTAAAATCGGAAAACATACTATTTCGTCAAAACCCGTTGCGTATTCTAATTCATTGGATAAAAAATCTTCCGATTTCCCATAAGGAAATTGTGTATTGACTACTATGAGTACTCTTTTTTTACTGTTTTTCATTTTTTTAGACAATAGACCCAGCTGTCCAGTTATAATTTAGATTCTCTACACGAGCGTCTGCTCTCCTATATTTGTTTCGTTTTAAAACTCCCATACGATTTACCCACAAGACAAGCCAATAAAAAAGTATGTATTTACTCCAGCAGAAAATAATGGTCTGCAGACAATAACAATGAACTAATCCCATAAGAATGGACATCCAGATGTACATGTATTTATAGTATAGATCCTGAACAATTTTAGAAGCGGCTTCCATTCTTACTAAAAGCATAATCATAATGTAATTCCCTAAAATCAGAGCCGGCCAACCCAGCAGATTGCCTCCTATAATTAAAAAACCTCCTGAAAGCGAGAGCATCTGTCCCCTGTCATCTCTTTGTTTTAATGAATCTTTAAAAACATCCGAAGAAGAACGCAGCTCTTTCAGACTATTGGACAAAGTCTTAAATCCTGGTAAATCTGATAAACCTGAAAGTCCATCTGAAAAATCTTTAATCAAAGCCTCATTTGACTTTGCAGCGCTGATACCTATCGAAGCTTGATAAGAACGCGCAACAGTCCATAAACCATTGGCATACTCCTCAATAAAATTGGAAACTACCACGTTGGAATCGCCACTTTCTAAAGTTCCTGCATTATCTTCTGCAAATTGTTTATTTGCATAAGACAAAACCATAATAACAATGGCAAACGGAAGCAATATTGCCAAAATCTTTGTTTTTAACTGCGGATAACTTACAATCAAAATGGTAATTGTAGCAATCGCTGTTTCGTATATCAGCGAACGGTTGCTTCCAAAATAAGATATAAAATTAAAGATGGCGGCAATAACACCTAAACCAAAATACAACTGAAAACCAGCTTTGTTTCTAGTATATTTTTTTGCCTCAGCAAGCAATAGAATGAAAATAAAGATTTTTATACTATTAAAAATCGTAGCATCAAATACAACTGCCACTTTAGAAACTGATTCTTTTAATGCTAATATATTCAGTCCCGGCATCCAGGAATTAAATCGGACTAAAAGGAATAAAAAATAAACAATCAGCACTCGTTTTCCGTAGGAATTTAGCGGTAGCTGTCTATGTGAAATATCTTTCTTCCGATATTTTTTTATGTAAATAGAAAACCATTTTTTTATGGCAATGCAGGCAATAAATAATTCAATTCCATAAATAAGCACTGCAATATCATACGAAGCAGCTTTGGCTTCAGGCATTCTGAAATTCAATTTTCCTTCTGAAAGCGTGATCAAAAAGGGCTGAATAAGATATCGAACCACAACAATGCTGTAATAAATTTTAAGTCCTATTCCCTGCTTATGATACCGAAGTATTGTACTGCCGTAAATGGAAATGCATACGGTAAAAAACAAAGGAATTAGGAACAGTAATTCCAGACCTTTCCTGGCAATGGGCTGGTTATAGATATAATAACTTTCGATTATACCCAGCAGCGCTAATCCAATTGTAATATAATTATGATTTTTCAAACTTAAACTGCTGCATTAAAATACTCAACAACACCTTGAAGCGTAACAGACATGTCACATCTTTTTTGAGAGGCTGATCTGATTTCTTCCGAAATATTACGATCTGCATTCTGGTACATTTTTTTGTAAAATTCTATAAGTCCGTAAATGTTAACAGGACTTTCATCAGGACTTATCTGATGCACATATTTTTCATTGTCCTGAATTGAAAAAGCATCCACAACATAAGAAGAAATCATAGGCAGTCCTTTAGCGGCATATTCCTTTGATTTTATTGTACTTTCTGTCTCTAAACCAATTCGGTGTATTGCTATTGAATTTACAGCAAGATCTGCCTTTTCATAAAGCGCATCTAAATCATTCCCGCTTTTGAAACCGTAGAATAAAACATGTTTTTCAATGCCATATTTCGCTACTAATTCCTGATACTTTTTGATTTCATCTCCCTCTCCAACTAAATGATAGACAAAATTAATATCGCCTCCAAGCTGGTAATACTCGTTTAATCCTTCAATTAACCTGTCGTAACCATGACAACTCATGGTAAGAGATACCGAAATTAAATGTATTTCATTGGCATTGTAAATTCTCTTTTCCACTGGAATAACATTTTCATAAATAACTCCATTCATGGTATTTATGGTTTTTATACCAAAAATCTTATGATCATTTGAATACGTAACAATTCGACCAACATAAAGTCTAAGCAAAAAATTAGAAGAAGCATCTATGAAATAACGCATTGCTCCTCCCTTCCATTTCAGCAGTTCGTGCTTGTAAGGAAACGTAGGGATCTCAATAACAATTTTGCTCTTTTTTTTACTTAAGATTCTCAGGGAATTGAGAAACAAAAAATCACACAAATGGTATCTGGTGTAAATAAAACTGTAATTGTTTACCGAAAGAGTTTTATCAATAAAAGAATACATTTTGAGTCTTCGATTGGCTTTTTCTAAAGGAATCGTTTCAAAAAAACTATTATTCAGATAATAAAGACAGTCTGGGCCATAAGAGATTAGCGTGACATTATACGATTTACTAAAAACTTTATATTGATTTAGTATTTTTTTTGACACCCCATTTAATTTTTCAAAATCAATTATCACTGGCGCTATATACAACAACTGTTTCATTCCCTTTTAAAGTATTAATTTTGATTTTTAAAGTTTCTTAATTCTAAAATAAAACAGCTGCCTCTTCCTTGAGCAGACTTCACATTAATAGTACCTTCCAAGGCTTCAACGGTTTGTTTTACGATATGCAATCCTATTCCGTATCCTTCAGAACTATTGGATTCTCTGAAAAATTTATCAAATACTCTGTCCTGATTCATCTTGGCAATCCCAATCCCATTATCGGAAACAGAAATTTTAAGCGTATTGCCATCTGAATAACCTTCTACAACTATCACTTTACCAACAACCTCTTTATTGTGATATTTTACAGCATTACCTATCAAATTTTCTAATACTGTATTTAATCTGAATCTATCTGAAAAAAAGGCTTCTTGTTCTTTAATGTTTACTTGAAAATGAATTCCTAAAGTTTTGATTTCATTAGAAAAAATTTCAGCTGCGTCTGCAACCGTTTTTTCAAGTGGAATTTTTGTGATCTGAAGTTCCGGATAATCGGCTTTTGAGTTTTTTAGATTGTTTCGAATCGTCTGGTCTAGATGAACTACGCGGTCTTTTATCATTCGTATATATTCAATCGTGCTTTCTTCCTGAGTTTCTTCTTCTATTAAAGAAACCAGCATTTTTAAAGCATTAACTGGTGAAAGGAGATCATGTGATACTCTGAAAGCAAAACTTTCTAAATTTTTGTTTACGGCTTTCAAATCACTGATGCTGATTCTCTTTCTCTCTTTTAGCTTGTTCATTTCTTCTAATTTTACTAAAAAATAAAGCTGTACGTTTTTCTATTTACATACTGACTGTTCATCAACCAAATTAAATTTTTCCTCAAAATGCAGTCGAAGATCGTTTCTAAATCCCCTTTTTGTATCCAGGCATTCTAAAACTTCAATATTTTGTATGTTTTTAAATTTATTGAGGAACTGCGGACAATGATTACAGACCAATACCGGAATTCCGTATGAATTAATCCTTAAAAGATCGATCAAATCATTCTCCGAATAAAAAACAAAAACTACTAATGAAAGATCATCTGTCATTTCGTGCCCATAAAGAATATCTGCTTTATGCCCGGCAACAAAATTGATATCCTTAAACTCATATTTCAAAAACCTTGAGAAATAATGAAATTTATCATAAACCATTACTCTGTTTGCATCCATAACTTTTAATTGTTAAATTGAATTTATACTAAAATATTCATGCGTATTCAAGTGATTTGAGGCGGTTTAAGAACGGAAAATGATTAGTTTTCACTTTTATTTTGATTGTTTATTTAATCTATGCCATTGAAAAATGTATTCTCCTAATTTATTTAAGGAACAGCTAAACGAAACACATAATTCAATTACAAGCCGATTGAAACTTCTTTTATATTTTCAGCATTGGCTAAAAACCATTCGTATGTTTTTGCAATTCCATCTTTAAGATGAATCTGTTGTTTCCAACCTAATTGCTGCATTTTTGAACTGTCCATCAATTTTCGAGGTGTCCCATCAGGCATAGAAGAGTCCCAGATAATTTTACCTTGATGTCCTACAATGCTTTGAATCATCAATGCCAGTTCTTTAATGCTTAAATCTTGACCAGATCCAACATTGTATAAATAATCCGGCAACCTATTTTCTAAGGCAAACACTACAGCCTTAGCCATATCGTCTGCATGAAGGAACTCTCTCATAGGATTTCCTGTTCCCCAAAGTGTTACTGTTGCATGATCATTTACCTTAGCTTCATGAAATTTTCTGATCATAGCTGGTAAAACATGTGAGCTTTTTAAATCGAAATTATCGTGAATCCCGTACAAATTAGTCGGCATTAGACTTACATAGTCTTTATTAAATTCTTTACGAACAGCCTGACAAGCTTTGATTCCCGAAATTTTTGCCAAGGCATACCATTCATTAGTCGGTTCCAATGCTGCTGTTAATAAATAATCTTCCTGAATAGGCTGTGGCGCCATTTTAGGATAAATACAAGAACTGCCAAGAAAAATAAATTTCTCTATTCCGGATTTTAAAGCAGTATCAATTAAATTATTCTGAATCTGCATATTCTCCATAATAAATTGATAGGGATAGTTATTATTTGCCAAAATCCCTCCTACTTTTGCGGCTGCATCTATAACTGCCTTCGGTTTCTCTTTTTCAAAAAATCCCTGAACCGCCTGCTGGTCACGCAGATCCAACTCACTGCTTGACTGTCCGATTAAATTTTGATAACCTTCGTTTTCCAACGCTCTCCATACTGCAGATCCCACCATACCGCGATGACCTGCAATGTATATTTTGGAAGTTTTATCTATATTCATTTTACTCGTAATAATTCATTGTTTGATATCCTGCTTCCTCTAAATGATGGTCTTTCTGCATTATTTTTATATCAGACTGCATCATATCATTTACCAGATCCTGTAAATCATATTCAGGCACCCATCCTAATTTAGTATTTGCTTTTGTAGCATCACCAATTAATAATTCCACCTCCGTAGGACGGAAATAACGAGGATTTACCGCTAAGATTTCTTTTCCAATTTCTATTTGAAAATCAGGATTATTACATGCCGCTACGTAAGCTTTTTCATCAACACCGTTGCCTTTAAACTCAATTTCGACCCCGACATAAGCAAAACTCATCTTGACAAAATCACGAACTGTTGTAGTTGTTCCTGTAGCAATTACCCAATCTTCCGGTTCATCGGCCTGCAGAATCATCCACATCATACGGACATAATCTTTGGCATGTCCCCAGTCTCTTTGAGCATCCAGATTTCCTAAATAAAATTTTTCCTGTAATCCTAAAGCAATACGCGATACTGCACGGGTAATTTTTCTGGTTACGAAAGTTTCCCCGCGAATTGGTGATTCATGGTTAAACAGAATTCCATTGCAGGCATACATTCCATAAGCTTCTCTGTAATTCACTGTAATCCAGTAGGCATACATTTTAGCCACAGCGTAAGGAGAACGTGGATAAAATGGTGTCTTTTCTGTCTGTGGAACTTCCTGCACTTTTCCATACAATTCAGATGTAGAAGCCTGATAAATACGCGTCTTTTTTTCCAGTCCTAACAAACGGACAGCATCTAAAATTCTTAAAGTTCCTAATCCGTCAGCGTTACCTGTGTACTCTGGCACTTCAAAAGATACCTGAACATGACTCATCGCGGCAAGATTGTAAATCTCATCTGGCTGTATTTCCTGAATCAGACGAATTAAATTGGTACTGTCAGTCATCTCTCCATAATGGAGTATAAAACGCTGATTGTCTACATGCGGATCCTGGTATAAATGATCGATTCGGTCCGTATTAAATAAAGAAGAACGTCTTTTAAGCCCGTGTACTATATACCCTTTTTTAAGTAAAAATTCACTTAAATAGGCTCCATCTTGTCCTGTAACTCCGGTTATTAAAGCTATTTTTGGTGTATTGGTCATAATATTTTTGATGTTGTAATAATTTTGTATTTAATTGTAGCTTATATTCTAAAGCAGTGGAGAATTTGCCGCTTCCAATTCTTGATAAACTTGTTTTACCTCTTGCGAATTTTCTTTTTTTACTACCAAAAAAGCATCGGGAGTATGAACTAAAAGACAATTTTCTACCCCAATAAAAGAAGTATGGATGGCAGATCCTATTAGAATATTTCCGTTAGCGTCGGCTTGATGGCCTTTTTTTACTAAATAATCATAAACTGATTCAAACGATCCAAGATCTGACCAGTCAAACTGTGAAGCCACAACTTTTATATTAGAACTTCGTTCCATAACGGCATAATCAATGCTAATAGAAGGAATCTGCATAGACAAATCATACTCTAAAAATCCTGAATCATTGGCTTCCCAAGCTGTTTTTGCCTTATTGTAAACTTCTGGTTCCTGTTTTTGAAGTTCCTGAAGAAATACTCCAGCTTTAAAACAAAAAAGACCGCTGTTCCAATAAAAGTTGCCTTGTTCTAAAAAATCTGAAGCCTTATCTAAACTCGGTTTTTCATGGAAAGCCAATACATGATTTCCTTCAAACTCAATATAACCATATCCAGTTTCAGGTTTTGATGGCTTGATGCCAAAAGTGACTAGATAATCGTTCTCTGCAATTTCGACTGCTTGTTTTAGTGCTGCCAAATACTCTTCTTCTCCATTAATAATATGATCTGAAGGTGTAACAATTAAAACATCCTCTTCTTTAGACTGAAAAGCAGCAAAGGCAATCGCTGCAGCAGTGTTTCTCGGTGCCGCCTCAACAATATGCGAATGATCAAGAGAAAATTTCTCCATCACTTTGCAACTCAGGGCATGATTTTCTACGTTGCCAACAATGATTAATCTATCAGCAATGCTTTTATTTCTATCAATTGTCATTTCCAAGAGGGAGCATCCGTCAAACAAATCAAGATATTGTTTTGGTTTTGTTTTACGAGAAAGAGGCCATAATCTGCTGCCAACACCGCCTGTTAAAACAACATGAACTATAGTAGCTGATGCAATCATTTATTTCCGTTTAAAAGTTCCAATTGAAAAACTTCTCTGCGAAGACCGCTGCTTGAAAAACGATGATCTCGTGTGTTAAAATAGAACTCTATTCCTTTTTCTTCACAATACGCTCTTCCTGTAAAGTCTCTGTCTTTATATTCGTCTCCCAAAAAACGTACATCAATTTGAAAAGACTGTAGGATATCCTTTAAATCCTGTTCTGTAGCATAAGGAACTATTTCATCTACAAATTTGCATCCTTTGAGTTGGATGTAACGTTCTACAACTGACTGACTCGGTTTATTCTTCTCTGGTCGGTCAAGAGTTGGATCAGTCTGCAGTCCAACAATAAGATAATCACAATTTAATTTTGCTTCTTCCAGCATTTTAATGTGACCTGCATGAAGCAGATCAAAGGCACTAAATGTTATTCCTGTTTTCATAATTGATTTAGATTAAAATATAAAAAAACTGTTTTTGTATGAGCGTAGGTAAAACATGCAGAAAACAATAAAAAAATAAAACTGAACAAGGGTTCCCCGTAGATAGTTACATTTTAACTATCTAAAAAAACATTATAAATTATAAAAGTCAGAGCCGGTAATTCTTATAGAAAAGACTTAAAAATAGCATTCCAAATCTCATCATTCACTTCTTACAAAGAATCAAAAAACTAAAACTCTACAGCAACAAAATTACTACAAACGAAAGGGCAACACAGAAACTGTAAAAGACAATAAAACCTGATTTTGGAACATATAACTCTTTAAAGGAAGCAAAAAAAAACAGCAGAAATTACTTTTATAATCTTTTAAAATTGCATCGTTATACTTTTAGAATAAGAAAATAAAACGATTGATTCTTTCATAAATACAGCTGTAAAAGCTACTCATCGAAAAGAACTACTCCTTATTAAAAAACAGCACATTAAATAATCAGGAAAATATCCTTTTAGAATAATTTAAAAACTATAAAACAGATAAAATGGAAATCACTAAAATATGCTGCATTGGAGCCGGATATGTCGGCGGACCTACCATGGCAGTTATAGCACAAAAATGTCCACACCTCAACATTACAGTAGTCGATTTAAATCAGGAACGAATTGATGCCTGGAATGATGAAAACACAGATAATATTCCAATATTTGAACCTGGCTTAAGTAGTGTTGTAGCAGAAACAAGAGGGAAAAACTTGTTTTTTTCTAATGACGTAGAAAAGGCAATTGAAGAAGCTCAAATTATATTCATTTCTGTAAACACTCCCACAAAAACTTATGGAAAAGGAAAAGGAATGGCGGCAGATTTAAAATACATTGAATTATGCGCCAGACAAATTGCAAAAGTGGCAAAAGACAATAAAATTGTAGTAGAAAAGTCAACCCTTCCTGTACGAACTGCTGAAGCTATTAAAAGTATTCTTGATAATACAGGTAATGGTGTCCAATTCCAAATTTTATCTAATCCTGAATTTCTTGCCGAAGGAACTGCCATATCAGATCTACTCAATCCCGATCGAATATTAATTGGAGGCGATCAGACTCCTGAAGGGCAAAAAGCCATACAAGCCTTAGTCGACATATACGCAAACTGGGTGCCGCAGGACAAGATATTAACTACAAATGTATGGTCTTCCGAATTATCAAAATTGACTGCTAATGCATTTCTAGCACAGCGAATCTCATCCATCAATGCTTTATCTGAACTCTGCGAAAAAACAGGAGCTGACATAAACGAAGTGGCCAGAGCAATAGGAATGGATACCAGAATTGGATCAAAGTTTCTTAAAGCATCAGTTGGCTTCGGTGGTTCTTGCTTCAAAAAAGACATTTTGAACTTAGTTTACATTGCTAAATCCTACGGACTGAATGAAACGGCAGATTACTGGGAACAGGTAATTATAATGAACGACCACCAGAAAAAAAGATTTGCTGACAAGATTGTAAAAACGCTTTACAACACTGTTGCCGGCAAGAAAATTGCTTTTTTAGGCTGGGCCTTTAAAAAAGATACTAATGATACGAGAGAATCTGCAGCCATTTATGTAGCAGATGATTTAATAAATGAGCAGGCTGGCGTTTGTGTTTACGACCCTAAAGTAAATCAAAAGAAAATTTTAGCCGACTTGGATTATTTAGAAACCAGATCAGCTGCAGAAAATGCAGCAAGCATAAAATCATTTGAGAATGCTTATGAGACTTGTCAAGGTGCTCATGCTATAGCTGTGCTTACAGAATGGGAAGAATTTATTGAGTATGACTGGCAGAGAATTTATGACGCCATGCAAAAACCTGCTTTTGTTTTTGATGGAAGAAATATACTAAACAAAACAGAACTGCAAAAAATAGGATTTGTTTACCAAGGAATCGGATCTTAATCTAAAGAAAATAAAAAAAGAGACTGTCTATCATGAACAGTCTCTTTCACTTCCAAATTAATAACAAAAAAACCGCCTCATTTTTTCAGCGGTTCTCCTTTAAACTTACAACTTAAAGTTATACGTTATTCTTCACTTTTTTTACCTGAAAATCCAAAAGCCTACTGCTTGGCATTTTCAATGTTCTTACTCCAGAATTACTGAAACTTCCAGATTGTCCATCAAATTTATCTTCTGCATCAGTATTAAAAAAATACGACACGTCAAAAAATAATAAATCAGAAATTGAAATTCCAAAAATATCTGCCAGTTTAGATATTTTAGAAATTGTTATATCAATTTCACCTCTTTCAATTTTACCATAACCACTGTAAGTCATTTCCAATTCACCAGCAACAAAATCTCTGGTAAGATTTTTCATTTCCCTTATGGTTCTGATATTCTGAGAAACAATTTTGTTCATAATTTGATTAAATGTATTTGATAATAGTATAATTCCCAACCGTTTATTTATGGCAACAAATAAATAAAAACATCATTTTAAAAACTAAAATAGTACGCACTGTTTAAAAAAAAATGGCATAGAATTAAAATAGGAAGTTGAAAGGCTCTTTCAGGATTAAATTTAACAGAAGAAACCTCAGTGTCTCTGCTCTTTTTACACTTCAATAAATTAAGAAAAATAGATTGACATCAGTAGTTTAGTTAACTTCGAAAGTCTTTTTTTTTTTCCTAATTGTAAATTACTCTTTACATTTTTATTCTTTTCAAATCTTTCAAGTCCGGCTGACACCACAAGGGTTAGTTCATTAATTTTAAATGGTTTAGTTAAAAAACCATCTGCGCCATTTAACAAACACTTTTGTATTAAATCCATTTCATTTTTTGCTGATAAAAAGATAAAAGGAATGAGTCTCAAAGATTCGTTGTTTTTTATATTTTCATGTAGCTCGGTTCCATTCATAACCGGCATAACCATGTCACATAATATTAAATCAGGAATCCAATATTCTAAAAGATCCAGAGCTTCCTGCCCGTTTTCAGCAGTTCTTACATCATAATTTTTAAAGACAAGGAGTTCCTTTATGGTTTCCCTAACATTCGGTTCATCATCTACAAGTAGAATTTTATTGGTGCTCATAAGGAAATGTCAATTTAATTGTTGTTCCGAAATTTTCTTTGCTTTTCAATTCTACTTTACCATTTAGAAATTCGGTAAATTGTTTAACGATAACTAAGCCTAATCCGGAACCTATAATTGAGTTGGTATTGGAAGCCCGAAAAAACGAAGTAAACAGATTTGGAATATCTTTCTTGGGTATTCCCAGGCCATAATCTACAACTTGTATTTCAATGTTATTTTTTAAATAACTAATAATCAGTTCAGGATCAGGTTTACCAACTGAGTATTTAAATGCATTATTAATAACATTTGTGAGTATATGGACAAGGAGGGATTCATCAGAAAAAAAGATTTTTTTTTCTCCTATCTTTGTCACTCTGATTTTGGAACCACTATCTTTATTAAAATAAGTCTTTGTTAATGTTTCAATAAATTCATTGAGATCTATAGGCTGAATTATTTTTTCAATTTTTTTCGCTTCCTGCTTTCCAAAAACTAAAATATTATTCATCAGTTCAGTCATTCTCTCTACTTCGTTTTTTATTCTGGAAATAATAACTTTACAGTCATTAGGCAATTCTTTTTCCTGATGATTTATTTTTAGCTCCAACAGTTCGGCATTAGAATAAATAACAGTCAAAGGAGTTCTGAACTGATGTGAGGCAATAGAAACGAAATTCGACTTTAATTCATTAAACATCCTTTCTTTCAAAAAGGCTGCTTTCATTTCCTTATCTGCTTTAATACGTTTACTTATATCCCTGCTGGAAGTTTGAAAACCTATGATGTTTTTTTCCGAATCCAGCATAACCTTTGTTGCAGTTTCCAGCCAGATATATGTGCCGTCATTTTTCTTAAATCGAAATGTAATAGTTTCAATTTGTTGATTCTTAACAATAGAATGGTAATATTTTTTAATATTCCCCAAGTCTCTTTTATGAATAAAATCCCAGGGACACTTATGAATCAATTCTTCAAAATCATAACCTATTACATCATTTGACAAACTGGAAACATATACTAAATTTCCGTCTTTAGAATGCTGGCAGATTAAGTCTGTTGTATTTTCGGCAATAAATCTGTATTTGGCTTCAGACAGCATTAATTGTTTTTCTTTTTCCACTAGTTCACTAATATCCATATAGGTTCCTATAACTTTTTTGGGTATTCCGTTTTTATTTAGTTTTAACAAACCTGAATATCTTGCAGAAATAGAATTTCCGTTTTTATGAATAATTCGTACGTTGCCTTCAAAACGCTCCAATTTTCCAGATACAAAATCTTTAAAATCACTTAGAATCTTTTCATGATCAGCAGCAGAAAAAACTTTTGCCCAGAAATTTGGAATTTCATGTATTTCCTCAGGAGTGTATCCTAATATTCCAAACCAATTTAAACTAAAATTTGTTTTTTCAGTTTCAATATCAAATTCCCACATTGCCTGATTTGAGCTTGACATAAAAAAATTAAATTTTTCTATAGTTCTCTCTAATTTGGATACAGTTGCAGTTTGGCTAAGACGAATTCCTAAGCTTTTTATGATGGTCTGTAACACCGAAACTTCATCCTCTTCCCAAATTCGTTCGTTGGTACAGTCTTCAAGCCCAATCCATCCCCAGAATATATTGTCAGAAAAAATTGGCGCAAAAAAATAAGATTTAACCCCCCGTATTTCGAAAATATTTTTTAGTAATTTATTATCAATATCTTTACCCATCCCAAATCTTAATTTATCTCTGGATAAAATAGTATCGATAGATAAAAATGCATTAATAAGACTTTTACTTACATCAAAATGATGAATATAAGATGTTATACCATTATTACACCATTCGTAAGCGTAAGCATAATCCAAACCTAACAAATCGCTATTATTTTTATGTTTTAGAACGTAACATCTATCCATGTTATGCTCTAAACCAATATCTCTAATACACAAATTTAAAGCGTCATCTATGGTTGAGCATTCCAATAGATGATTATTGATTTTAGAAACATACGACAGTAGTTTTTTCATCTGTTTTTATCAATTTTTCAAATAAGAAACTAAAAGTATTACATTTTGTGCTTTATTTTCAAAATAATACTGATAATCTAAAAAATAACCGTAATGATTTAAAATAAATTAAACCAATGACAAAACAAACCACTAAATTAACCATAATTGAAGACGATATAGTGCTGGGAACCACTATATCAGAAATATTAAAATTAAATAATTTTGATGTAATCTATTTCAAAGACAGTCCGGAAGCTCTGTTGTATCTGAATAAAAATATTCCTGATATTATTATTTGTGATATGGTAATGCCTAACCTTAACGGAGAAGAGCTCTTCTTTAAAATTCGTAAAAACAACAAGTTTAATGTAATCCCTTTTATTATGATTACTGCCAATATTGATGACGATTTAAAGTTTAAACAGCTTAAAAACGGCGTTACTGATTTTATTATAAAACCCTTTAAAGTACAAGAATTAATCTATAAAATCAACAACTTAATTTTTCTTAAAAATAACATTGAAAAAAAATTCAGCCCTGATCCATTTTCTAAAGTTACAATTAGACTGTCTGAAAAGGACTTTATTACCTCATTAAATGAAATTTTAATTCAAAAAATGAAAACCAATATTGACATGAATGAGCTTGCCGGAGATCTTGCCATCAGCAAATCAACACTGGACAAAAGAGTGCGGAAATTAACCCACAAAAATGCCAGTCAGTATATTAGGGAATTTAGACTGGATTATGCTGTTAAATTAATTCGTTCAGGGGAAAGGAATATCAAATACATAGTTGACCAAACCGGATTCAGTTCATTATCCTACTTTTCAACCAGTTTCAAATTATATCTCAATATGACTCCACGTGATTACATAAAATCTATTGAAACAGAAAACAATTAAACATTTTAGATCTTCGTTTAAAAAATAAAAGCAGCCGTCTCATAGTATAAATTGTGACGGTATTTTTTTTCTATTCAAAACAAAAAACCATTACATTAATTCTATTATTAAATAATTTTTCAGTTTAATGATAAAAAAAAAATTAAATTCACAGCTCTTAATTGTACACAAATCTGTAAAGCATTATTATTCTAATTATCCTTTTTTAATTACTACGTTTAAATTGAGGACAAAGTATCTTATTGTCTAAAAGACCATTAAGACAATTGATCTCATGTATTGTCAACACACAATACGTACAAATTTAACAAATTAAGCTATTTTTCACAGAAATGAAACAAAATTTGTGATATAAGTATTACAATTAAAAAATAATATTTTAACTTTTTCTTTTGTATTTTTAAATTATTAATCTAAGTTTACGTAGCATTTAAGATTAATCTAATATTTATTTTAAGGCATTAGTTTGTTGTTTAGTGCAGTTAAGTTAGTATACCCCTCATACTCCAATACTTTATAAGCTATTTTTAAATTTGTTAATACACTAGAAAAATATGTGTTCTTAATTTATTAAAGGAGTTTTTTTGATTATTTGGATATTACATAAGATCCAAAAGAAGTCGTTCCTCGTATTTAATTCAAAAGTTTGCACAGCACTAAAATTACCAAAGAAAAAAATAAAAGGAATATGGCTAAAATATTAATTATTGATGACGAAGAAACATTAAGAATTACAATTTGCGAGTTGCTTTCTTTTGTTGGCCATATCGTTTGCTCAGCAGAAGATGGAAGAGACGGGTTAGAGAAGGTCAAAGAATTTAAACCTGATATTATTCTTTGCGATATTATGATGCCAAAACTTGATGGCTATGGTTTTATGGAGCAGCATATCAAATCTCAATATTCGTATATTCCGGTTATATTTCTTTCCGCTAAAATTGAGCCTAAAGACAAAAAAATGGGTTGGAGCTTAGGAGTGAAAGAATTTTTAAAAAAACCTTTTGTATTCGGTGAACTAAAAGAGCTTATAGAGCATCACTTATCTATACTTTAAATTATAATAGGAAAAAAACAAAAAACCTTTAAAAGGAAATAATTCCTCAATAAAGAATATATTACTTCTTTACCGGTCTATAAAACTCATAAAACATTACCAAATTTGCAATCGTTGTAAAACAACTCTATTGAAGATATTGATTAGCTTTTTTGGGGGAAGCCTTATGATTCTTTATTATTCTGCCTGGAATAAACTGAATCAGTATCAATAATCTAAAATCGGTTATATTATAAATAACCAATCAATAGATATAGAAATTCAATTACTGGCATTAAAGCCAGTAATTGAACTATAAAAAGGGACAAATTATTGGCAAATAAAAGATTGTATTAATTTCGGTAATCTCATTATCGTTTTTTTGTTTAGAGAATTTGATGATATAAAATAATTTTTATTTCATTTAATCATAGCAAAAACTTATTAAAAAATATCCATGCAGGATCTTTATCAAAATAATTTCGGAGAAATTTATAACGATCGTATCAGCCTGCTGATTTTAAATAAAAAGCAGACCATTCCTTTAAAAAACATTATCAACATTAGGTTTATCAAAAGAAAAACATTCAGTTTAAATTATGTCGTTTTGCTAGCAGCAATTACAATCTTTAATATCCTAAAGTCTTCTGAAGAATCATTACTAATAGCTTTAATCATATTGATTCTTACACTGATTTGTCTCAACCAAAAATTAACTCAGCATAAAGTCATAATTATTAGAAAAAATGATTTCTTAAAAATTGATGTAGAAAAAAAATTAAGCAAAGATGCAGAAAACCTGATCAACCACTTACAACAGTTGCATAAGTTTTAAATCTTAAGATAAACTTGTTTTTTATTTTTCCAAGATACATAATAATCCTAATTAAAAAGAGCTGCCTCTTCAGACAGCTCTTTTAGGTTTTCATTGATAGCTACAAGTTTTTTTACTAATTCAAAAACTTAAAACGATGAAAAATCTTAAAATCATAATGATTTTATATATGACTTCCAATCAAAAACGATCCTGAACTCAATACCTTTTCTGGTACAAATAACTAAGGCGAAATTTATTTAAAACTGTAGAAAAAAGTTAAAAAAGACTAGGCTTACCTCAAATTTTACCCCAAAAGCCAATACAACTTTATTTAGTTGAAAGCAGCTCCATTATCTTATCATAAATCGCAGTATTTTGATACACTCCCATAAACTTATCAGCTCCAGGCCCGTAAGCAAAAACAGGAACCGGAATTGAAGTATGATCGTTTGTGCTAAAGCTTCCGTGAACATATCCTTTTTCGATGCTTCCATCAATTAGAGATAATCCGCCTGTTTCGTGATCGGCAGTTACAATTAAAAGTGTTTCAGGATTTTTGTCTACAAATTCCATTGCCTGTCCTACCAATTTATCAAAATCCAGCATTTCACGAACTACATATTCAACGTTAGTCTGATGTCCTCCGTAATCAATCTGTGCACCTTCGGCCATAATAAAAAACGGATTTTTTGTTTTTAAAAAAGTGTTAGTCGCTTTCGCTAAAGATTGGGTTAAAAAATCTCCTCTTCCATTCTTCATAGAAACCACTGCGGCATCTTCTAAGACTACAAATCGATTATTTTTGATCGTATCTAAACTTGCGAATTTATCTGAAAAGGTATACCCTTTTTCAATTAATGCCTTAGACAAATCTTTACCATCTTTTCGAGCTGTAAATGCTTTTTGGCCACCTCCTATTAAAATATCAGAAGGATTTGCCAAGAAATCATTTGCAATAGGTTCGCTTAAACTTCTTTCCGGCTGATGTGCGTAAAAAGCCGCTGGAGTAGCATCTGTAATGTCTCCAGCTGAAATAATGGCTGTTTTATAGTTTCTCTTAACTAATTGTTCTGTAAGCGATGTAAGTGTTTTTCCTTTTTCATCTACACTTATAAAGCGATTATTGGTTTTATGTCCTGTTGCCATTGCAGATCCTCCAGCAGCCGAATCAGTAATATAGCTATCAAATGAATTTGTAATAGAAAATCCTTGGGTTGGAATATTAAAAAGATTCAATTGCCCTTTATTTGCCGTATAACCCGAATAGATTTGTGTTAATCCCATTCCGTCTCCAATCAAAAGAATCACATTTTTTGGGCGTTTGTTTTTAAAAGAATTTTTAGGAACATAAGCTTGATGAAATTCTTTATTCTGGTAAAATGTCGTTTTAATGCTGTTGATAAACTGTGTCAATTCAGCAACTTTATCAGTTCCGATAAAATCAACTTTAAGGTTCATCAAAGTCATGTACGTATTCACATTATCCTGCGTTGCCCAGAATCGAATCTTCTTATTCTGATCGTGCACTTTTTTGATAATTGCCTGAATTTTTTCAGAATCGGGTTGTGTCAAAGCACCTTTACCATTCCAAACCGTAATTTCATGCAAATCTTCACTGATCATTTCAACTCTGGCTAATTGATCCGCAGTATAATTTTCGTTTAACCTTCCATCAAAATAAATGAAATTCGGATACGTTGCCCAAAGAGACGGCAAAGGTCTGTTTCCGGAAATGACCACTTTAATATTTTTATTCGAAATAATATCAGGATAGGTTTTTAACTGCTGCGTGATCACTTTTAAAGTTGAATCAGCATCCGACTTAATGTCAATCATTAAAATCAAAGGTTTATTGCTTGGATAGGCTTTTCCCTGCAACGTTTTCAATTTAGCCGAAAGCGGTTCCAAATACATACTTTTTAAAGTATTGTAAGAAGCAATTTCTTTTGACGTATGAGCTACAAACAATTCATTATTTACTAAAAAAACATCGGCTTCAATAACACCAGTTTCATTAGAGTAAGCACCATAAAATGGCAGTTTGCTTTCATAATCATTATGAGAATGAATATTAGAAGAGCTGTATTCCTGTGCTTGGATACAAACACAAAATTGAAGGCAAAAAAGGGTGATTATTTTTTTCATTGAAAATAAATTAAATACCAAAAAGTCGTAGGTTACTTTTTAGTATGTTGCAAAAAAAAATGTTTTCATAATTTTTTACAACCGCAGCCTCCTAACAAAAAGGCTGCAGCGTAAAAAAACTAAAAAAACACAAATGAAATAATTGATTACCAGCCTTGGTTTTGAGGCAGCATTCCTTTACTAATTGCAATCTCGTCTGGCGGTATTGGCCAAACATGATGAATAGCAGGATTAAAATTACGAGCAGGATAAATAACGCTTCCATCATAATGATGCAATGGTTTTGCATAAGCTTCTTTTGCATCGCCCCAACGTACTAAATCGAAATGACGGTCTGTCCACTCGCCTGCCAATTCGCATCTTCTTTCTCTTTTTAAATCGGTCAATGTTGCTCCGGAAAGATCGGTCAAACCTGCACGGTGGCGAATCATATTAATTTCTGTATCTGCATTCTGACCTTTCATTAATTTCGCTTCCGCTAACATCAAAATCACATCTGCATAACGTAAAAGAGGTACATTTAAAGCTGTCGAAGGTTTATCTCCGTTGGCATTTACATAACGAATATCAACTGCTCCCGATGTTGTTTTTGGATAACTAAACGGCTCCATATATTTTTTAAACTGATAACCTGTTCTGTTACTTGAACTTACAATGTGGTTTCCTTCGTTAAAAGTTACTTCTTGTCCAAAATAAACAAACTTGTCTCCTTTTTGCAGAATCGTAGCACTTCTTCTTTTATCGTTTGGAGCATACGTATCAAACAATTCTTTTGTTGGATAAAAATTTCCCCAGCCGTTGTAAACTCCCCAACCTTTATCTTCTAAACAAACTCCAGGAAAAATAGATCCCAACGACGTATTTTGTGCACTTGAAGTTACTGCCCAAATATATTCTGTAGACCAGTTATTGCTAATTTTAAATACATCTTCAAAATTATCCAGCAATTTGTGTTTACCACTTGCTACAATCATGTTGGCATATTTTATAGCATTGTCCCAATCTTTTGCATACAAATACGTACGAACCAAATAAGCCCAAGCCGCAGTTTTGTGCGCACGTCCGTAATTGTCTGGTGTAAGCTGATCGAAATACGGTAATAAATCAGCTGCTTTGATTAAATCGGCTGCGATGTAAGCGTAGTTTTCAGCCACATTTTTTGCACGAGGAACATAAACATTCGTAAAATTTTCTCTATCCTGAATTGGAATTCCAGCGCGATCGTCTCCATAATGATAAGCCAATTCTAAATGCATTACAGCATGATTAAAATAAGCTTCTCCCAGCATTCCGTTTTTAGTACTTTCGTCCAAAGGAATATTTGGAATGTTACGAATCACATCGTTACATCTTTTCATGATTTCGTAGTGAATTCTCCAGATATCTTTAGTATCCGATTCTGCTCCGTCTACAATAAAGTTTTTAATACGTTCTGCGTTTTGTCTTGGTTTTGTTCCAATATCGTCGCTGGCATTATTCAGCCAAAAGAAACCACGACCGTACATATTATCATCAGAATACAAAGCGTAGATAGCATTTACTCCTGCCTTTGCATCTGCTGGAGTTTTCCAGAAATTTCCGCTTGAAGGAGCTCCCTGCGGTATAACATCAAGTTCACTTTCACAAGCCGAAGTGCCCATTAAAAGCACAAAACTCAATAATAAAAGACTTATTTTTTTCATTGTAATTGTTTTTATTTTTTAAAAAGTGGCATTAACACCAGTCATGTAAATACGTGAAAGCGGATATTTTCCTAAATCCATTCCGAAGTTTCTAAGACCCACTTCAGGATCCATTCCAGAATATTTTGTAATTGTAAATAAGTTTTGTGCTGAAATAAAGAACCTTAATTTCGCTTTTCCATTCAACCAGCTTTCTTTAACGGTATAACCAATTGATACGTTTTTCAATCGTAAGAAAGAAGCATCTTCGATATACAAATCAGAAATACGACCGAAGTTATTGTTGTTGTCTGTTGAAGAAAGAACCGGAACATTAGTATTGGTATTCGTTGGCGACCAAGCATCTTTAGAATCAGCCAATAAATTATATCCTGGGAAAGAAGCATTTAGACCTGTATGTTTTACAGCATTGAAAACACTATTACCTGCTGCTCCGTTGAAAAAGATATTCATATCGAATCCTTTGTATCTAAAATTAGCATTTAAGCTGTATGTTGTTTTTGGAAACGGACTTCCCAATACTACTCTATCGCTGTTGTTGATTACACCATCTCCATTTTCATCTTTAAATTTAATATCTCCCGCAACTGCATTTGGCTGATATGCCACACCATTTGCATTTACATACGCTTTTGCTTCAGCATCACTTTGGAACAAACCATCTGTTGCATATCCATAGAAAGCACCAACCGGACTTCCAACCTGATAAATATTAGCTAAAGGCAAACTACGAACTCTGCTTAAGTTTAAAGGCTCTAATGAAGTTAAATCATCTTTAATAGAAACAATTTTATTGCTTAGGAATCCAGCATTTGCAGTTACATCAAATTTGAATTCCCCGCGAGTTTTTTGATACGTTAAACTAACTTCAATACCTTTGTTTTCAACATCTCCAGAGTTTACAATTCTTCCCTGAGGCGTTCCAGAAACTCCAGGTAATTGATCACGAACCAACATGTCTTTGTTTGTTTTTACATAAGCATCCACAGATCCTACTAAACTATTGTTCAGCATGGTAAAATCTAAACCAATGTTAGTCTGCTCAGAACTTTCCCATTTCAAATTAGGGTTTGATAATTCGCTTTCAGCGTAACCATAATTAATAGTTGGAGTTGCACCAATTAAAGCCTGAGTCTGCACCAAAGGCACGCTAAACTGGTATGGTCCAAGGTTTCCTAAGTTTCCAATTTGTCCCCAGCTTGCACGTAATTTTAAATTGCTTACAATTGGTTCTATACCTTTCATAAAACTTTCTTCAGAAATTAACCAACCCGCAGAAACTGAAGGATATACTTTCCAACGGTTATCCTGTAAAAGTTTTGAAGTTCCGTCACGACGAACAATTCCAGAAAGTAAATACTTTTGGTTGAAGTCGTAATTAATTCTTCCTACATAAGAAGAAATAATTTCATCTGATCTTCCTGCTGCTGTCTGCTGAATTAATTTTGCATTCAATAAATAACGTTGAGATGGATCTTCGTTATCAAAACCAGTTCCTTCAACGGTGTAGAAATCTCTTTTAGTTTCCTGATAAGTATAACCTGCTAAAGCTTTTAAATTATGTTTCCCAAATGATTTCTCATAAGAAATAGTTTGCTCGCTTAATAAATCTGTAGTCGTTATATTTTTAAGAGTCAATCTGTTGAAATCAAATATTTTTCCAGGCTCTGTAACTTTAACTGTAAAATCGCTTGCATTATCCTGAATTCTAGTATATCCCCAATTTGATTTTACTTTTAATCCCGGAACAATTTCCCATTCTGCATAAGGATTAATCAAAATGGTAGAAATTGGATTTTTGTTATCTAATCTTTTTAGATAAGCCACAGGATTTACAACATCTCCATAAGAACCAATATATTTTTCCGGAACTCCTCCAAATTGTCCAGAACCGTCTTCTCTATAAATTGTAGCATTTGGCGGATAAAAAATGGCTGCCAAAATTGCTCCTGTATAAGCATTTGCTGTATTCGCCGTTTGACCGTCTGTTAAAGAGTATGATAAGTTTTCTCCAATGGTAAAATTATCAGCCAGTTTAAAAGAAGAATTGGCTCTTACTGTATAACGTTCTCCGTAAGTATTTAGCAAAATACCTTCATTTTTTCTATAGCTTCCAGAAAGGAAGAAATTCGTTTTTTCTGTTTTTCCGTTTACCGAAATCGATAAATCATTGATTTGTCCTGTACGGAAAATTTCATCCATCCAGTTTGTTTTTGTTGTTCTTGCAGTTGGTTCAAATGCCGTATCAAAGGCAGGAATTCTAGGTAGTTTAGCATTATCTCTTGCAATATTCATAGCATCAGCATATTCTGCTGCGTTTAAAACATCAAGCTTTTTAGCTACATTTTGGAAACCTCCCTGATAATTTACATTGACATTGATGCGATCTGAAACTCCTTTTTTAGAAGTAATTAAAATTACCCCTCCAGAAGCTCTAGCTCCGTAAATTGCCGCAGAAGCCGCATCTTTCAAAACACTGATCGAAGCAATATCATTTGGGTTTATAGTATTTAAAGAACCGCTGTAGATAATTCCGTCCAAAACAATTAACGGCGTTTCAGCATTTAAAGATCCAATACCACGAATGTTGATTGTTGGTGAAGCAGTTGGATCTCCTCCATCATTAATAACCGTTACACCCGCAACAGTTCCCTGCAATAATTCGCCTGCATTGTTATAGGTTCTGCTGGAAGTTTCTTTCATAGAAACGGAACCAACAGCTCCTAAAACCTCATTCTTTTTCACACTTCCGTATCCCATTACAACTACTTCTTGAAGCTGTTTTACATCAGCAGCTAATTTTACTGTAATAGTTTGTGTACTTGTCACTTTAACTTCTTGTGTTACATAACCCACATAAGAAAAAACTAAAGTCGCCTCTGAAGCATTAACTTCCATTTTGAATGTTCCATCAAAATCGGTTGCAGCTGTTGCGTTAGAACCTTTATCTTTAATTCCAACACCTGGCAAAGGCATATTATCGTCTCCGCTAAACACCGTTCCAGAGATAATAATTTTGTTCTGATCGGCTACTTTTAGATTTTTCTTGATCACGATATTATTGCTCACAATTTCATATCGTAGTGCAGCACCGCAGATTTTATCCAACGCTTGCTCCAGCGTTACATTGCTCAATTTTAAACTCAGTTTCTGATTGGTATTGATCTGGCTGCTTTCGTACATAAAATGCACATCAACCTGATTTTCTATTTTTTGAAAAATGGTTTTGATACTTTCATTTTCAACTTTTAGTGTCACTCTTTTGTTAATGTCAACAGTTCCGGCGTTTACTGTAAGCGTCGCAAAAAACAAAGTCATAAACAGGAATAACTTCATTCCTATTGCCTTTATGCTCTGAGATTTTTGGGCATACCGCTTTTGTTTTTCATTCATAATTTTTAGATTTAGTTGATTGTTTTTGTTTATTTAAGGATGCTACGTAGTTTTATTTTTGATGCCTAAAGACTTACTCTATTTTGTAAATTCCTGAATCCATTTTATAATCGGCATTGATGATGTTGCACACCAAACCAATTACCTGATCAGCAGAAAGTTCTTTAAAATAGGCGCTTATCTTTAAAGCATTTAGATTTTTGTTTTTGACTTCAATTGCCACATTATAATTGCGGTTTATGGTTGCCACGACTTCTGGCAGAGGTGTTTCTTCAAAAACCATAATATTTTTTCGCCAAAGCGAAATGGTATTTACTGGAATATCTTTAAAAGCCTGAAGCTTATTATTATGAGATTTAAAAACTACCTTTTGTCCCGGAGTGACATACACATTTTCGTCTGTAACGGTTGATTTTACATTCACTTTTCCCGTTAAAACCGAAACTTCCTGAGTAGTCTGTTCTGGATAAGCCTGAACATTAAAACTTGTTCCGAGTACTTTGGTGTCCATTTTATTGGTATGAATAATAAAGGGATGTTTTTTGTCTTTGGCCACATCAAAAAAAGCTTCGCCACTCAAAAAAACTTCTCTTGTATCTCCTTTAAATTCTTTTGGATATTTTAAAATACTCCCGGCATTTAGCCAAATCTGCGTTCCGTCGCTTAGGGTTATTTGCGCATGCTCTCCCAGTTTTACTGCTAATTGGGTATTTTCAATTGAATTTGAGGATTGATAGAAAAAAACCGACAATCCGATTAAGAAAACTAAAGAAGCGGCAACCACCCAGTTTTTATAATGAAGAGTTATCACTTGGTTTGTATTCTTTATATGTCGTAATTCTTTTTTTAGTTTTGAACGATCGGATTGAATCGCTTCCATATTCTCAAAAAAATCATCTGTACGGTCGTACCATTTATTCCACATTTCTTGTCCTTTTGGAGAATACTTTCCGTTTAAAAAATTTTTGATTTCGTTATTTGAATTTTCAGGCATTATAATTTCTTTATGTCTATAATAGTAAGTCTTGGGAATCGTAGTTTGGGGTAGGCGCTGCAGGTTACGCTTTTGTTAAGAAAAAGCTGCACCTTACATTTTGAAATTTCCTTTTAATTGAATTCGCCCAAATAAGTACGCATAAATTTCAACGCATAAGTAATATGATACTTAACGGTTTCAATTGATACATTGAGCTCATCTGCGATTTCTTTATTGCTGTAATGTTTGATACGGCTGAGAATAAAAACTTCTTTGGATTTCTTTGGCAGCAGCATGGTTGCTTTATCAACCGCTTTTTGCAATTCTTCATAATAAACAGCATCTTCTGTTGCATTCTGACTGCCGTACGAAACAGTGTTTTTCTCTAAAACTTCCTGTATGTATTGATCCGAAACGGCGTACGATTTGATATAATCCAAAGTCATATAACGCACTGAAGTATAGATATAAGCAGCAAAACTTTTCTGAATGACAATCGTTTTACGACGTTCCCAAATAGAGGTAAAAACTTCCTGAACAATTTCTTCTGAAATAGCAACCGACTTCATTCTGAGATATACAAAACGAACCAGTATATCACGGTATCTAAAATAAAGTTCATCAAAAGCTTTATCCTTGCCAGACTTTAGTAAGTCAACAAGTTCTTCGTCTGTAAACTTCTTATACATGATTTATTATTTTGGCATGAATAATCAAATGAAAAATGCCTAACGAAGGCTTTCTTCCGATTTCGTGTTGATAATAATCCTGTTCTGTAAAAAATGACATATACAAAGTATTGAGTTCTTCTTATATGTCTCCAAATTTAAAGATGAGGGTAGGTCGAAAAGGTTACGTTTACATTAATAAATCCACCTAAAAACAAAACATATTATTAACATTTAAATTCAAAAGTAAACTGTAAACAAGCTTACTTGCCCATTTGGAACTTGGACCTAAGAAAGGGATATCTTTTTTGCTACAAAAAGTTAAGTTAGTTTTGTGAAATAATGAATTGGATTTTGACATTATTTCATGCTATTCAAATAAGCCCCCAACCATCATCCACTCACTGGCCAAAATCAAATTAAAAAAATCTAATAAAAATATAAACAGTCTAAAACTAACTAAAAAAAATAATCCCGCTCTAATTACGGAAAAATGAGGAAAACCGTAAAAAATATCTCAAATTATTCTCTTTATTTGCTTAGGCAATTCAATTTTTACCTTAAAAAAATTAACTCTAAACAGCCCATCAAATTGAAAAAAATTACAAAAACCAAAAGTATTACAGGAGCGTTTCTTTTAACAGCATTATTAGCAACGCCTGTCTGCTATTCTCAGAAAAAAACAGCTGCAAAACCTCCAAAAAAAACAGTAACGACAGAAAAAGTAGCTTCTACAGCCCCTGTCTTGCAGAGCAGCGTCCCTTTTAAACTACTGGATCTAGCCCCGAGCAGACCAGTGCCAGAAGAGCTGATCAAAAAGCTGAAGGAAATGGGTGTCAACATCAGCAGCAATACTTTCAAAATTCCCGCAGCTGCAGAAAAGAACTTTATGTATGATTATTTTCTGTTGTACGGAGAAAAGCAGGAATCCTATCTGTCCAATCTTAACGGAACTATTGAAAAGATCCCGGCTGATACAAGGCTAATCACCGCTACAAAAAATAATTCTAAGATATTCACTGATAAATGCATCAATCAGGTTGAAATGTCCAAGTGTTCCAATATCAGAATTATCGGTCCTGACGGAAAAAAACTTAATGCTGATCTTTCCAGATATTATTTTGCACTTAATATGAAGCAGAATCTGTACAATTCTGAAGACCACACTTATGTAATTGTTTATACCGAATCAGGAGGTCAGAATATTATCACCGAAAGCGGAAGCACTTTTTTTCCTTCGGATCTGTTTAGTATCAGCTTTATAGTTCCGGGATTCATTATTTATGAAGAAAAACAGGGAGACCCGCAACAGCTCATGCAGCTGAATAGCAGAAAAAAAATAGACATTTCAAAATATGATTACGTCAAAGGACTCGAAATCAACAGATATCTTATCGGAAAGAAAAATGATAAATACTTTCTAATCGATCCTACCACCGACAAAGTGCTTTTTGAATCTGATAAAAGGATACAGGAAGTTTATTATCCAAGCGATGTAAACCCTGAAAATTATTTTGCTTTAGGAAACAGTGGTAGCCAGGAGCTTGTAGATATCAATGGGAAGAAAGTCATCGAAGGACAGTATGCCAGATTCGGCTTTTATGTTTCAGGAAATACCTTTTCTGTGGAAAATTTGCAAGGAAAAGGCAATTATTATGACCTGGCCAAAAAAGCTTTTGTCTACGGCGATTTTTACAACAGCCTCTCTACAGAAGGGCCTTTCAATGTAGCCAAATATAACGGCTATATCCAGATCTGTGACAATGCAACAGAAGAACTGCTTTACGGCGCGTCTAAAAACGTAAAAGAACTTCGTTTTACCGCAAACATGTACAGCATCGAAAAACACGGAACAGCAGAAAGCGCCGGTAAAAATCTGGACATCTATGACAGGGAAAGCCGCACGCTTCTTTTTGAGAATGTTTCCAGTCTTGGCTATATCTCCGGCACCGAGAGTTATTACAAGGTCTCAAAGGAAACAAATGGAGAAAATAAATACACCATTGTCAATAGAAAAGGCAAAGTGGTAATTCCGGAAATTATTGTTCCCGATTACATCCGCTATAATTCAGACAAGAAAGTATTCGAGCTCACAAAAAAAAATACTGCAAAAGCCGCAGCGACTGACTGCTATGATTTAACTGGTACCAAAATTAACTGCCAGTAAGACTCATAGCATTCAATCCAGAAATAAACCACAATTCCCTGCTATGAATTAAAAAAAGCTTCAGAAGAATCTGAAGCTTTTTTATTCCAAACCATCTTGTCCTGCAGCCGGGCAAAATTAAAAATAAAAGAAATCTGAGAAAAAATTAAAAACATATAACCAATGCGAATTAATTTCTCTCAATTTTTTCTTACGGAAAATTAAATTTCATTATTTAAAGCGGATTCTACAAAATTAAAAATTACATCAGCGGGTACTGCGAGTGAACAGGTACGGCTGAACCGGGCTATATTAATTCCCATAAAAGTTCCGTCGGCTTTAAAAACAGGCCCTCCACATTGATAAGGCAGCAACTTTGCATCATGAGCAAAAACGGCTTCAAAATTATCAAATCTTTCACTTCTGCCACCCAGAAATTTATTCGAAGGATGGTCGCTTAAGGGGAATTCTTCTAATACTACGGCATGATCGAACTCTTCTCCGTTTCTTAATCCCTTTATCGAAATAGTATCACCAACCCTATACTGCATTAATTCTCTGCCATAATCTTCTGGCTTCACAACAGCAATACCATTAATGAACTTTATCTGGTCCTGTATCTGCAGACCTGCTTTTGCAGCGGGACTATTGGGACCTAAACTTGTAATGGTTATATTTCCTTTAATAAAATTGGCGCCAGCACCAAAGTAACCTTTGGCAGGTTTAGTGGTAAATTTAAAAACATTAGATCCTAAAGAACTTAATTCATTTTTATTATCACTTAAAAAACTAACAAGGGTTATTCCAGGATTTTCAAATGAGTCAGCAGCTTTAGTTTTAGAAATGCCTTCTTTATTAATTTTATTGATTTTTAGAAGTGCCAGATCATTTGGTAAATTAGTAGCAACAGCTTTTGTATCGTATAATTTACCATCAAGTTTAACTAAAACAGTGTTTGTTAGCAGACTACTTTTAGTAACAATCCATGAAGAATTTCTTGATTTATTTTGAGATTTAATAAGTGTCCCAAAAGCTATTACTTTTACCTCATCAGCCTTACTTACTATTTCAACTATCGCTTTTGCTACCAAATTATGCGGTGTAGTGCTTAGATTTATAAGTTTATACTTTAAAGTGTCAGATTTAAACTGTAGTTTATCTGAAGGTAGTTCTGCATAATTTATCGGTTGCAGCAAATATTCCCAATATTCTCTGAAAAGGTTGATCGGTGACTCGTAATTAATATCTTCATCTACAGCTATACGGCTATGAATTGCAATAACTCTTCCTAAGTTATCAAAAAGCGGACCTCCAGAATCTCCGGGTTCCATTTTACAAGTTGAAACCATAAATCCCCACGGATCTAATACGGTTGCTATTTTACCTACACGTATTGTTGGAATTTCTTGATCGAGTGTTGTTGGATAAGCTATACTAACGCACAAATTGTTAGTGCTCATGCTATCAGACCAACCCATTTCTGCAAAAGGGTAAGTTCCCGGATCAATTATTTTAAGCAGACCTATGTCAGGTCTTCCCTGCATGGATTTAATTCCCATTCTTCCCAAAGCTTTAGCTCTCGCCGTTTTTCCATCAGGAAAATGTACACTATAAAAATTACCCGGATGGATGGCATGAGCTGCCGTTAAAATAATTCCTTCCTGCTTCACGACAACACCCGAAAACTGCGGGCTGTTTTGTTTTAAGTTTAAACTATCAATACCCCACAGCTTTACAACTGCAGGATAAGATTTTTCTAAAATTTTTTTGACGATTTTATCCTGACTTTCTGTATTCTGTGCTGTTAAAACGCTGTGGATTAACAGCAGCAATACAAATATCTTTTTCAGTAGAAAAAATGCTGTTTTTTTACTTCTCACTTTCAATTGCTTTAGCTAACTGGTCTTTTAAAGATTCGCTGAAACCAGTAAATTTCTGAATTATTTTACCTTCTCTATCAATTAAAAATAAGGTTGGTATACCTACAATCATAAATTCTTTTAGTGTCTTTTCTTTATCAGGACTTAACACCTGAGGCCAGGGCATATTTTCTTGTGCCATAGCTTTGCGCCATGCTTCTTCATTAGAATCTACGGAAACACTCAGCACGTCAAATCCTTTATCTTTATATTTAGCGTAAAGTTCTTTTACCGCAGGAATGGCTTTTCTGCAGGGACCGCACCAGCTTGCCCAAAAATCAATCAGAACATATTTACCTTTAAAAGACTCTATGCTGATTACATCTCCATTAGGAGAAGGATAGGCAAATGCAGGTATCTGGCTTTTATTTTTTAATGAATTTCTAATATTCTTTTTGGTTTGATATTCCTTATCCAGATATTTCAGATTTTCGGATTGCGGATATTTTTTAAGTGCCTGCTGTATATTTGATTCAAAAAACGCACTGTCACTATCAGTAGGATACAAACTCAGTAAATAAGCGATGGCCGGGCTATCGGAGTTAACTTCAATAAATTTCTCCAAACGAAGTCTATTAAATTCTCCTGATTTTTTGATAAACCCATCACTCTTTATGTATTTTCTCCAGGTTGAATCCTGCTGTGCCGTACGATTTGCCACAAGCCATTCATCATTCAATATTTTCATTTCTTCGGAGGCTAGATACTGATTGTAATCTGCTGTATTAATAATCTTAGTTGCTTTAGAACTACTTTGCAGCTCAACAAAACCAGAATTTTTCATTTTAAATTTAGACGTATCATAACCACGAGCCAAAACTTTTACGTCTGCATCGGCCCAAAAAGATGCGGTCTGCCATTTTAAAATATCTAAGGAATACAACGTTTGTTTTTTATTCGTTTTTAGTCTGAAATCTCCCTGCTCATTTACTACTGCTGAATCGATAAGTTTTCTTTGATTCCCAATGCCTTCATATAACCAGATTTTATTGTATTTTTTAAAAATCTCCGGGTTTAGATTCTGAACATGTCCGTAAACAGCAATTGATTTCTCCGACTGTGCCTGTAAGACAACTGATGCGAAAAAGAAAAGAATGAAACTCAGGCAAAAAGGGTTTATTTTTTTTAATGGTATCATATCTATTTATTGTTTAAATATTTCTTTTAATGTTTGATCTAGTTCTTCGTGACCGGAGCCTTTCCAGCGTTTAACTAATCGTCCTTCTTTATCTAATAAAATTTGTGTAGGATATGCCTCTATACTATACATTTCAACAACATCCTGTTTTAGATTAATTTCGTTGTTAATAACATTTGTCCAGGTTAAGCCATCTTTTTCAATAGCTCCTTTCCAATTTTTTTCAGCTATAGTCTGACTTTGAACTTTTTCACTTGCAACACCTAAAATTTCAAAACCTAGCGATTTGTATTTAGCATATAATTCTTTTAAATGAGGATTAGCGGCACGACACGGACCACACCAGCTGCCCCAAAAATCCAACAGTACATATTTTCCTTTAAAATCAGAAAGTTTAACCAGCTTACCATTTACATCAGGTTTGGTAAAATCAGGCATCGCACCACCATCACTTATTATTTTATTGGCCTCAATTTTAGATTTTATACCCTGACCATATCTGGTATTTTTGTATGTTGGAGACAAGGCATTGAATGCTTGTTCTAACTCGCTTTCAGAATAACTTTTGGATGTTTGATTTAAGTAATAAATGCTGGCAAGTAAATCGGGATTTTCTTTAATAAAAGTATTTTTACCATCTTCAATAGCCTTTCGGTTGGCCATCATCTTTTTTACATGCTTCTCAGTTTCTTCTTTAATACCCATCATACGTATTTCTGTGAATTGCTGTTGAAGCGCCATCATTTCTTTTATGTTTTTGGCTTGTAATTTTCTTAGTTTTGTAAAACCGTCATTATGGATATCGCCTGTTACTTCAGCCAGATGCAGTTCCTCTACATTACCATTGACAGTAATATTTGCTCCTTTACTAAGGACAATTTCTAAACCTGGAGCTGGCATATACATACCTGTTTTACCTCCACCTAAATAGATGTTACGATCGTAACTTGTTCGTAATTGTGTAACAATAGGCTCATCTGTGGCTTTACCACTCAATTCAAATACATCATTTTTTGCTTGTACTTTAATATCTCCTTCAGGCCCAGGAACAATTATTTGCTCGTTGCCTTGTCCTTTAATTTTTCCTTTAATGGTAAAATCTTGTGCACTAACTGCAATTGTAGCAGAACACATTATCACTGAAATTATAAACTTTTTCATTTATTTAGTTTTATTGTTTTTTGTTATTAATTACTTATTATTTTATCCCGATACATTTGTGGCGTATCGGGATGAAATCGATTACCTGACAATAAATGGTTTCCATGCCATGGCTTTAATTTTACCAAACCCTGTGTACTTTTTTTCTGTACCAGTTATTATTGCCCCATTGGTTTCATTTACCCCCATTTGATAAACCGATCCTATTTTTGTACTTTCATTATAAGTGGCTATGTATAAAATTTTACAAAAATTCTTAGGATCGTATATAACACCAGTAGCTCTATTCTGATTGTAATATTTTTGCAAAGAAATTGTCGTTATGGTTTCGCCAGCTGGCGGAGTCCAAAGTTTATCTGTAGTGCCAGGCGTGTATTTAAATTGATATAAATTATTAGGAGAACTATAGTAAAACACTTCGCCATATGCCCCGGCGGTAATGGCATTAACACTTGCTATTTCGGGACACGAACTCATGTTATATTTACCTCGTCCAATTGTAGTGGTCTCTCCGCCAATAAAATTTGCGGTTAGTAAAAAATAACTGCCGCCAGCATCTTTCATAAGCATATGTTCGAAATTGCTGAATCCTAAATCAGAATCGATTAATTCTAAACCAACGTTTTTGACATCAAATGCTGCTGTTGCAAGCTGTGTAGTTGCAATAGGAATAATTTCTGCACCCCTTGAAACCACTTTAACAAACCTCTTATTGGTTTGGTCGTAGAGAATTGCATCAAAAGCAGCACTTGTTGCAGTCGCCATCCAAGGTGCTAATTTTCCATAACTGCCAGCTAAGGCATCATTAAACGCTCTGTCTCCAGGTGCAATAATGGTGTAATCAACCACATGCAGCTGATTGTTATTTATTAGAAATTCTTTTCTGGCTATAGTTGCAGTAACAAATTCGGGACTTTGTACTGCTGGAGGTGTCCAAAACAATTTATCATTAAAAACGGCAGTACTTCTAAATGTTGTGGGATCGACGCGAACCGCATTATTAGAACTTTGAATATACAAGGCATGAGCTCCCGTAAGGTTAGCAAGTGAATAAATTAGTGAACCAGGTTTACCGGGTATTGGAGCTCCATTAGCATTTGAATATAAGTCATAATACACCCGTTCATTAGTGGCGGTTTTAGAAATTTCATTATTAGTTATCAAACCAACATCTGTATTGCCATCTTTTTCGTAGAGTACCATCCAACCTTCAGCTAAAGAAGGAGTGACAGCCACAGGAAATTTTGCAAATGTTTTTACCCCTGTATTTGTATTGGTTACTGTAAAAAGAACCTCCCAAACTAATTCATTGGCTGTAATCTCTTTATGAAGGTGCAAAGTAGTTGCTAAATCATGTCTTTCCTGTACATCTCTATTGATCTGGGCAGGATACATTTCCCAGCTGAAACTTAATTCCTTAAACTGAGGATTTTGAGGATTTACTTGTGTGCCCTTATAGATTACTTTAGGCTGCAACGTTAAGGTATCATAACGTAAAATAGAATAAGAGGTTTCCATTTCAGAAACATCAATAGTTACTTCATCTAACTTTTGATACTCATAATTCCCTTTGTCATCATAACAGGAAACCATTGCAATCATTAGAAACAAGAAGCTGTACAACTTAAATATATTTGCTTTTCTCATTTTTATTTTTTTTAATTAGTCTTATCCAAAGATTATGGAAAAACAACTAATACATTATTTTCATCTCTCAAAGGCTGACTGTGCTCTTGATTATATCTTATTAATTCGCTTTTGCAGCGATTTTGATAATACTGAGCACGCGTGTAACTAATTTCATTAGGAGGAACAGGTGTGCCTGTATAACGAACTTTAAATACTGGAGCTTCACCGATTATAGTTGTAATGAATTGAAATTTAACATCGGAATAGACACCGAAAAAGGTAGACAACCTATAATAAGGAAGCGGGTCTACATCCCAATGAGCTGGTTTACTAAATTTGTCTCTAAAAACAATTTTTAAATCAGAACGTTCTGTAATTCCCTTTTTAAAGTTTTCATTTTCTTTAAGTCCAAAAACAATCTTAGCAGACTTATTTTTAAAATCAGAAGAGCGGTAGATATAAACAGGAAAAACATCCTGATAGGTATTTGCTTTCAGTACATAGTCCTTTAACTTATAATGCACTCCTTCTACAATTGCAGTGGTATCTCCACCTATTGGCTTTAGCCTGAAAGTTCGGTCTTGAGCATTAGAAAATCCAGTTACTCTAACAGAAAACATTATGCTGTCGACGCTGTTAAGTGATTTAAAAGCATAGTTGTACTCCAAACTATCTGGCTTTGTAGTGTTAGTGCCTAACCATAAATTCAGTCCGCTGAAATCTTCAGGATATATTGATTTGGGTTCCTCTTCACATCCTATAAATAGCAAGGAGCAGATTAGTATTGCAAATGTTATATTTTTCATAGTGATGAAATGTGTTTTTTAATTATTGATTATCTACTCTGCCAGGTGCGTTATTAAGCTCACTTATTGGAATTGGTAATTTGTAACCTTTAATAGCTATTATATCATTAATTGGCGAACGAGGAATACGGCTTGAGTTTAATCTTTTATGAAAAAAGAACAGTTGTCCTTCGCCTATAACATCCTTTCTAAATTCTTGTAATAAAACAGTATCAAATACAGAGCTGTCAATAGTCATTGCACTGAGCCCTCTGTGTACGCGTACCTCATTAATCAATGTTGAAGCCTTTGTAATATCAGTATCTTTGAGTGCTTCCGCAGCAATAAAGAACATTTCAGACAATTTTATAATTGGCATTTTATTGCGATAAGCAGTCGGCCAGCTTGTACTTTCTAACTGTTCGTACTTTCTTAAAAAATAATTCCCTTCATTGTTTGCTCTGTACCAGTATAGATATCTGTAATCGTCTGAGTTACTATCGTAATATTCGGTTCTGGTTGCAGGAAACATATAAAAAACATTACTGCCACCTGTTGTGGTAAACGAGTTTTGATAAATAGTATTCATTCGAACAATATTTAAAGCAAACAAATGTTCCGTAGAAAATATAAGGTCTGCATTATTTGCATCTACCAAACTATTTTGAGTAATCCAGGGGAATTTCGCTGAATTTATTACCTCCATAGCATTTGAGACTGCTTGAGCATGATCATGTTTATAGAGATAAGCTCTTGCTAAGAGCCCTTTAACCGCATAATAATTTAAATGCACCTGACGATTCATTAAATATCCATTATCATCTGCAATAGTAATTTGCTGACCTGTTACTATAGGATCGTTTTTCAATAACTCTGCTGCCTGGTTCAAATCAGTAATAACATTAGTAATTACTGCATCTACTGAAAGTTGCGGCGCAATTTCCTTACTCGCTTTTGTGAAATACGGAATAGACAATTTGTTTGGATTTTCCTTATAGCTTGCTCCAAATACACGAAGAAGATCAAAATGAATCCATGCTCTTAGTGCTAAAGCCTCTCCTTTTATAATGTTAAAATTATTATCTCTAAAGGCTCCTTTTTTAGCATCAATTTCTTCTAATAATTTATTGTCATTGGCTATTGCATTATACATTTGATTCCAAATAGCATCAATTCTATTTAAAGAGGTGGTGCTATTTTTATAATCATAGGTTTTATCAAAGTCATAAGAAATACTTTGAAAATCCCACTCAGCCCCTAAAACTCCCATTAATCCAAAGGTCATTTCTCTTCCATATAATGGTTCGTAGGCCAAAGTCGTGTAAACGCCTGCCAATGCCTCTTTGAAGCCGCTTTCGGATGAAAATAAATTACTATCGCGAACTTGGGATTTGGGTTCAACATCGAGCCAGTCTGTACAAGAACTCAAAACTAGCGATAGTGTTAAGACAATTATTTGGGGAAATATTTTATATACTTTCATGATTTAAAACTTTATACGTTAATATTGCATCTGTTAAAATGATGCCTGGACAGAAAAAGAAAACGTTCTTGCAAAAGGAAAATCTAATCCTCGTTCGGCTCTAATGGTTGACATTCTTGCTAAATCGTTGCCGAATAGTGTAACTCTTAATCTGCTCAACCTCGCTTTTTCTAAAAAGTTTTTATTTCTAAAATCATAAGAAATATTAACAGAATTCAACAGTAATTCATCAAGATCTTGAACAAAACGGGAGCTTGGATTGGTTCGGGTTGGAGTACGGCCAATTGCTTTAAAAAAAGCATTATCCCCTGGATTTTTCCAGGTATCAGTAAATACACGTTCATCCACATTGTATTGAATATCCACATTCTCTACTCTATCCACTAATGTTTGATTGTAATATTGGCCTCCTAGACGATACGAAAATGCGCAGTTGATACCAAAACCTTTATACTGTGCATTAAATCCAAAACTTCCTCGAACTTTAGGGGTAGATTCTCCTACAGCTACCTGATCATTTGGATCCCAGACATAAGTTAGCTCTCCATTCTTTTTTACAAAAATTTCGCTCCCTGTAGCAGGATCAATTCCCATAGATCGAACGGCCCAAATAGCAGTAGTAGATTTTCCCTCCTGATATCTTACAAAAGGTTTTGTAGATGCACCTCTATCTGCTTCTAATTCATCATTAACTGAATTTAGTGCATCTGAAATTTTAACTAATTTGTTTTTATTAGATCCAACGTTTAAAAATAAATTAACAAAACTATTGCTAGACGGATTACTCCATACTTTATAGTTTAAAGTGGCATCGACACCGTTATTTCTTATTTCGCCTAAATTTTCTGAAATAGTGCTAAACCCTACTGATCCTGGCATAGCTACCTGTGTAAGCAGGTTGTTAGTGAGACTTATGTAATAATCAAATCGTAAAGATAATTTGCTCCATAAGCCTAAATCCAAACCAAAATTATAATCTTGCGTTTGCTGCCACTTCAACTGATCGTTTGCCAAACCTATTAATTTTGCTCCCACTATATTATCATAATAACTATCTGTAAAATAGTTGTAAGTAGCCATGGCCTGATAAGGATTAAAATTTTGGCTTCCAGTATATCCGGTAGATGTGCGCAATTTTAACTGTGTTATCCAATCTTGTTTGAAAAATTTTTCTTTATGGATATTCCATCCTAAACCAACCGACCAGAAGCTCCCCCAGCGATTATCGGCGCCAAATATGCTGGATCCTTGTAAACGATAAGTAAGATCTGCTAAATAACGGTCATCGTATGAATAGTTTAACGCAGAAAGCAATCCTGTTTCCCTAGTAAGAGCATCAGAACCTGATGGTCGCTCATCTTGAGCATATTGCCTTGCAAAATTTATATAATCTACTCTGTCATTTAAAAAGCCCTGAGCATGCACGCCATGGCTTTCGCTTCCCACTTCGTATAAGTTCCATCCCGCATTTAAGTAAAAAAGGTGTTTATTGATCGTTTTGGAATAGTTTAGCGTAAGATCTGTTTTAATAGAATGGCTTTTGCCATCGGTTATCGTATAATCGCCTCTTCTATAGAAATCTGCTTCTGAATATTCAGCGTAGCGGGTATGATTGGCAGGATAAAAATCTTCTCTGGTTTCATGAATCTGCGTATAGCCCAAACGACCAACAATTTTAAGTGCCTTGGAAACAGTCCACTCTGCTTGAAAATTATTGGTAATATCAATGTAATCATTAAAATTTTTAGTTCCTAACGTAGCATTAAATAATGGATTATAATAGTTTATAGGAGTTCCAGATCCGGAATTAAACTGTCCTAATAATTTTTTAATATTGCCATTATCATCATAAGGAGTCCAATACGGATTTAATCTTGTGTATTCAGAAAATGAACCATAAGGAGAATCGTAGGCATGATTGCCAGTAACCGTCAGAATATTTCGAAAAATAAAATCACTAACACGATACGATAAAAATATATTGCCCGAAGTGGTTCTTCGCCCCGATTCTTTCATAACTCCCGGTATGGAGTTATACGTTAAATCTGCTCCATAAGTAAAATTATCATCCCCTCCTTCAAGAGATAATGTGCTTTTGTGCCCCACAGCTGTTGTTAAGGGTTGAGAAAGCCAATAGGTATTAACTCCTCTTGCCACCTCAGCATAAGTTCTATTATATTGCTCTTTGAGTAATTGTTCACTATAATAAAAATTAGAACTATACCTCCCGGCATTTAATTCTACCTGAAGTTTTTGCTCGGCATTGGTTAGATGATAACTGCTCAAATCCGGAGCGGTTACATTTAGATCTCCCGTATAGCTTACTCTCAGTTTCCCTTTTTGAGGTCTTTTAGTTTCAACTACAACAACTCCGTTTGCCGCTCTGGAACCATAAATAGCTTTTGCAGCGGCATCTTTAAGGATTGTTACAGCAGCTACCCTGTTCATATCCAAATCGTAGATTTTCTGCAGAGTAGTCTCAAATCCATCCAAGATAAACAAAGGGGAATTGGGGTTATTTGCATATTCACCGCTTAAACCGGGCAGGCTGTTAGCTCCCCTGATTTGTACGTCTGGTAAAATATTCGGATTCGAACCTGCGGCTATATTATCTATTTGAACAAATGAAGGATCCAGTATTTTCAAACTTTGAATTAAGTTTTGATTTCCTATAGTTCTCAATTCAGCAGCAGTAAATGTAGATGCCGCGCCGGTAAAACTTTCTTTATTTCTGGTGTAGATCCCTGTAGACACAATTTTTACAGCCTGAAGTTCCGTAACATCTTCTTCTAAAGCTACTTTAAGCTGCTTATTATTAATAATTGGAACTTCTTTAGTTTTATAACCTATATATGAAAATTGAAGAATATCATTTTCAGCAACTTGTATAGTAAATTGGCCATTCAAGTCTGTAACTTCAGTATTTTTTGTCTTTTTTGAAGTTACACTTACTCCCGGTATAGCTAAACCCTTAGCATCTGTTACAATACCAGATATCTGAATTTCTATTTGCTGATTAGAATTACGGAGAATTGCTGCAACAGCAGGTTTGATTACAATAGTGTTATTTCCTGCTAATGAAAACTCAAGCTTATTAGCAGTAACGCATTTTTCAAGTAAATCTGAAATTTTAACTGTTCCCTTTTTTAAATTTACCTTGGGTGCGTTTAAAAACAAATCTTGAGAATAGATAAAATTGTAATTGGTCTGTTGGATAATTAAGTCAAATATTTCATTAACGCTGATTGTAACTTCTTGCTTTATAATAATTTTCTCGTTTTGGGAAAAAGCGATGGTTGGCGACATACTAAAAGCAGTGAGACAGCAGAATAACAGTATGGTTCGGATCATAAAAATAAAATATCGATCCCTGCAGGAGGGACGAAAAATGGTTTGGTTAATTTTCATAAATTTGTATTGGTGATTGGTTATTAAAAATAATTGGTCATTGGGAATCAAAAAGGGGGATTGTTATACACCGGCCAAAGTTTATATGCTTTCCCTCTTTTTATATTTATCTAAAAATCACAGTCTTTTCTTTTATTTCATAGGATTTAATTTGGTTAGTAGTTTTAATTAATTCTAGTATCACTTCAAGGTTTTGGTTTTTGCTGAATTGTCCTTTAAACTTCTCATTTTTAATTGTTTCATCTTTGATAATAAATTCCACATCATACCATCGGGATAAAACTTTTACAATATCCTTTAATGTCAAATTATCAAAAACAAATTGACCATTCAACCAGGCTAATTCCCTATCTAGATTGGCAGGAGCTATTCTTAAAGAAGAAGCCATTACACTTACGACAGATTGTTCCCCAGGGCTTAATTGTTCTTTTTTAGCAGCATAATCAATAACAACCTTACCTTCTTTTAAGGTGGTTATTAGATTCTCTTCATCTTTATATGCTTTTATATTGAATTGGGTACCGAGTACTTCAACATTTTGTCCTTTAGTTTTTACATTGAAGTGCGACCCTTTATGAACTGAACTTGGAGATACTTCAAAATAAGCCTCACCATATACCAGCTCTACAAAACGAGGTTTACCGTCGATAAAATGATTAGGAAATTTCAGCTGGGTTTCAGAGTTAAGCCTCACTTTCGTTCCATCGGCTAATAACAAAGAGAATTGTCCTGCACGTGGAATGGTAAGGTAATTGTACTCTATTGCTACACTATTATCTGAATAGGTTACTGATTTATCATTTGCAGTCACGCCGTTGCCTTTATATGAATTTCCGTTTCCTAAAATAATAGTCTTTCCATTTCCTAAAACTAAGATAGCCTTATCGGTACCCGGCGCAATAACTGGCTTTCCGGATACAATGGTGGTTTCGATTTTGTTTATAGAATCGTGTTGGGCAAAATAAAATAGAGTACCCAATACAATCACTGCTGCTGCAGCATATTTCCATATAGGTGGTTTAGTTACGCCAATGGCTTTTTGTACATTTTTCCAGGCTCTTTTTTTATTTATTTGTTGGGATAATAATTGTCGCTGTCTCCTTTTTTCAGGATCGTTTATGTTTTCAAAAATATAATCTTTATACTTCTGCTCAAAAAGATCTGTCTCCTTTAATTCTTTTGGGTCTTCTTCTCTGACCAGCGATAGGGCAATCTGTCTTGAAAGTTTATAAAGTTTGTTTAAAGTTGTCATTTTAGTTAGGTTTTTATACTAAGACGACAAAAAAGATAAAGTGGGTATAGAAAAAAAATATTTTTTTTAACGTTTTTAAAAAAACGCCTAAATATTCACAATCAAACAGACATATTACTGTATAATATTTAGCTATTGTTTTAATTCGGTTAAAAAAGCAAATAAAAGAAAATAATCTTTTAATACGGGACGTAAGCGCTTGTAAGCAATCTTTTTTTGTAGTTTAATGGTATTTACAGAAATTTTAAGTTCCTCAGAAATTTCCGGATTACTCATCCCTTTCATACTCAATCTTATAATTTGAGCACATTTTTCAGGTAACGCTGTTATGGCTTTTTCCAAGATATGATTTGTGTCAGAGATAACTACCTCACTATGAAAAAACATATCCGCCTCCCATTTAGATATGTCCTGCACATCTAAAGATTGCGTTGTTCTTACATAGACACTCTTCAAATAATCGAGAGACTGATTTTTAACGGCGGTATATAAATATGATTTAATAGCTTTGTCATTTTTAAAAGCAATTTTTTCTTCCCATATTCTGATAAAAACATCTTGTACTAAATCTTGTGAGGCTTCAAGGTTTTCAATATACTTATTGGCAAACAAGCATAAACTAGTATACATACTGTCAAATATATACTTGTATTCTTTCAATGTTAATGTTTTCATCTCTGCAGTTGGAAATATTAGAAATTCAAAATAGTTTAAAAATACCAGACGTCAGATTATACCGCATCTTCGCAGTTGAAGATCAACATTTAAAAAATTAATTAAACACTTCAAATTTAAAGCAAGCAAATATAAATATAAATTCTACAATTTCGATAGAGTTAATCGTTTTAGTTCTTCATCTTTTTTTTCTAAATAAAGTAATCTCTATTTAAACATCTAAAAGCATGAAACTTAACAAGTTTAAAACATTACACTCAGATCTTGCTTCAAATCTTTATGTCTCAGAAATTTCTTAATCTGAAGAATTTATATCAGAAAATAACCAAAGTACTGAAACAGGAATTATGGCAAAATACTAAAATAATCGATTCCCTTCACCATCATTTATACTTTTCAACTGCTTAACAGTTATAGACCATGTCAAAAACGAAAATCAACAAATTTTTTAAAGAAGAAAATCCTGTTATAATTTTTTAGATTATTTAAACCTCCCTCAAATAATATTCATTTTTTTTCAAAGCCAGTGCACATCGTTTTTTGATGAGCAAAAACTTAGAATCTACGGCAAATAATGTTTTTGGTTTCCAAGAGGTATTAAACAGGCTGCTTTATTAAATACTATGCTATTAATTCTTTTACAACATATTTAAAAGGTAGTACTCTCATTACAAAAAATAGACCAATCCAATCCTGTCTCACTTCACCGGTCTAAAATAAAAATAATCTAAAAAAATAAAAACAGTCTCAAAGAAAGAAAGAAAAAAAGAAAGAAAGAAAACGGCAACTTAATAAAAACTACAAGGTGCTATTTCCCGTATATAAGTAAAAGACTTCAATCATGGAAACCTCACCTATAACACCAAAAGTTCTTCAGATTCTTTCTGCCAGATATGGTATGAGCTGTTCCCTGGAAGAGCTGTCACAATTAATCTGTCCGGCTCTTAACAGCTCCCTATCGTTCGAAAGAAGTAAAGCATCCGAGAAGCAAAATCAGGCGGTTATATTAGAAACTCTCATACTGCTGCATGATCAGGGTTTTATCTTTTTAGATTCCGATACAGACCGAAGCGTTATCACCATAAAAGGACTGCTTAAAATCCATAACAGGATTTTATGTAATTAATTTCAGTAGCGGGCAATTTACCCATTACTAAATAAATCAATAATCCTTCATTTTTTTACAATCATATGTTTCGGTGCCGGAACCTGAAAAAGCCATTCCATTTCGGTATAAATAAAGAGCTCATTAATGAAATCTTAGAAGGAGAACCCGCTGCATCCAATTATCTGGAACGGCTGATGGAGATGTCTGCGCTATTGATTGAAATCCTCTCCCTGTCCTGGATAATCTTGCCTAACCATTCTGAAATCTGCTTGCTGGTGCCTCCGTTTATCTGTTCCGAGATAATATTTGCAGTAATGTTCATAATCACATCGGTCTGGTCGCAACCATAGCCTTTGCTCAGCTGGCTGAAGCCCTGTATTACTAAACAGGTGACCACTTTATTGCCAGCTGTACCTTCTCCGTCCAAAAAGAAAAACAAAAGTAATCACAAAACAGTCTTAAACTAACTAACAATTTTCAATATTCATAAAGCCGAACAAAAGTTTTGTGGCACAATCTTGACACTTTACATATTGAAAAATAAAGAATTCAGCAAAATCGGGATGTAAGAAGTTACGGTACGAACATATTAAACAAACAACATGGAAAAACAATGCTCTCCTGTTGCGTTTGAATTCGTATATTCGGCCTTTATTTTGAAAAAAGAGAATGATTGCAAAATTGAATGAAAAAAAATCCTATCCATGGATTGTTGTTGGCTTACTATGGTTTGTTGCTTTATTGAATTATTTAGACCGACAAATGCTCTCCACTATGAAGTCAGCGATGATGGATGACATTCCTGAATTAGCTAAAGCTGAAAATTTCGGTCTTTTGATGGCTATATTCCTTTGGATTTATGCGTTTATGAGCCCTGTTTCCGGAATTATAGCCGATCGGTTTAACCGAAAAAGAATCATTGTAGGAAGTCTTTTTATCTGGTCCGGGGTGACTATGGCTATGGGTTATGCCACAACTTTCAATCAGATTTATATTTTGCGTGGCATTATGGGTTTTAGCGAAGCCTTTTATATTCCGGCTGCCTTATCCTTAATTACAGATTACCATCAGGAAAAAACACGCTCTTTTGCAATTGCGATTCATACCACCGGAATTTATTTAGGACAGGCACTCGGTGGTTTTGGAGCTACTATTTCCAAGTATTTTTCCTGGCATTTCAGCTTTCATTCCGTAGGTTTAATCGGTGTGCTTTACAGTTTAATACTAATATTTTTTATACAAGAAAAAAAAACTTACTTCTCAGATCCAGCAAAAAAGTCATCTGGCCACAATGAATTCAGACAAATGTTCAAAGGATTGGGAATATTATTTGGTAATATCTCCTTTTGGGTTTTGCTCTTTTATTTCTCTGCACCAAGTTTACCGGGCTGGGCAGCCAAAAACTGGTTACCCACCTTATTTACTGAAACTTTACATTTAGACATGTCTCTAGCGGGACCAATTGCAACGGTAACTATTTCGATGTCTTCCTTTTTTGGCGTTTTAATTGGAGGTGCCATTTCAGACAGATGGGTGATGAAACATCTTAAAGGAAGAATTTATACCAGCGCTATTGGATTGTTTCTTACCATTCCGGCATTGTTTTTATTTGGCTATTGCTGTGACATAGCAGCTATTATTTTTGGCGCTATCCTTTTTGGACTTGGATTTGGAATATACGACACCAACAATATGCCTATTCTTTGTCAGTTTGTTGCGCCCCGCTACAGGGCTACGGGATATGGAATTATGAATTTTACAGGTATTTCGGCCGGAGCTGTTATCACAGAATTTTTAGGAAAAGCAGCTGATGGTGGAGGAATAAGAAACGTTTTTGTACTACTCTTATTTGTAGTTTTTACTGCAATCTTTTTACAACTGTTGAGCCTGCATCCAAAAACTATAGATATGACTGATGAGGACGAGGTTACAAGAGTATAAATCTAAAAAAGAGACAAATGCTATTTAAAAAATTACTCTTTATTTGACTGCATAGGAAACCAAATTCGATTCACAGAGTCTAAAATAACCTAAAGTAAATTTTTTAAGATCGTTAATGTTAATAATATTACGTATTAAATTACTTGGTGGTGTCCCAATTTTTTTAATGTGGCAATTCAAACCAAAAAACACTTTTCGTTGATAGAAATAAAAAAACTGCATTCTGAATTCAATCAGAATGCAGTTTTCTTGATTCGATTTCTTTTTAGATCACTAAAAAATAATTATGTTAGTATCTATATTGTAAAAAAATAAAGAAACCCTGTGATCTGCATCGTAATATTGAGTAATAAAGATATTCTTAGTACTCTATCCTTTTATAATTTTAATTAAACCTCTGCACTTGAATAATTGTAAAAAATTTCTTTCTCACCAAAAAGTCTTTCAGAAATAATATTTCTTTCTTTACAATATTCAATAAGAATATTAGATTGTACAATTGGATTAGATTCATCTGTATATTTTATACTGCTAATGAATTCTAGCCAAGGTTCTTGTCCCATAGCGTAAACATATACTTCTTTTGCATTAAAAGCATTAATAAGTCCCTTACCTTTTTCAAAATTTGAACCTGCTAATCTTCGTGATATATCTTTATCCCTTGGTAAACTTTCTGTTAATAAGGGACCATAAAGCCATGATAAAGGGGCTCCATCACACTCCATTCCTAAGAAAAGCACATCAACATCGCCCAAAACCTTTTGAACATGTTGATACAATCTAGACTCAATATTACAAGAATCTGCGACAAAAAGCATTTTAAAATCTCCAACACTTACATGATGGCATATTTTGGCCTGTATATTTAAATCCGAATGTTCCCCTACAAAAGGTACACCTGTTATTACACAGTCACTAAACTTGATTGCTTCCATTTCATCAATTTCAATAACATTATCAAAACCGATTGCATTTAGCATCAATTTTATACTTGGATCCTGCAATGCACCATTAGAAGATCTGGGCACAACAATATTCTTAATCTTATGGCGCAAAGGAATTAATGTTTCAAACAAAATATGGTCCTGATGATTGTGAGTAATTAAAACATAATCAATACTTTCCGGTAAATCCATATCCGAATAACGTTCAACCTTCTGATCGTATCCATAATAACTTATTACCGGATCTAACATTATACTGATATCTTTTGTTTCTACCAGTATACAAGCATGCCCGAAATACCTCATTCTTACCTTGTCTCCTTCGTATTTATTGTACTCTTTTGGGGCTTCAGTAGTAAAAAAAGAATCAAAAACAGGTTCGTCTTCTTCACTAATTCCTAATACTTTTTTTACAGAATCCAAATCTCCTGGATTTTTTTTCATTCTGCTTAACGCATCCAGACCTTTATGGCTGAATGGGATATTAAGATGAATCTTGTCTTTATCTGCTAAACGCGGTGTACTTAAAACAAAAGGACGCTCATCGTTTTCTGTTAACCATAATAAGATACTTTGTGAAGATGGATTGTAAAATTTGCTATGATACAAAAGAGGTTCAAAAAATCTAAAAGAAGCTTGATTGTTCAGGTCATAATAAAGTTCTACATATCCCTTGAGTATTTCAGGAACTTCCTCATACAACGGATCTAAAGAGTATCCTTTTGCTTTGTTTTTCAAAAGAGTATCCAGAGTTTTGATTGCTTCACTAAAAGCTACCATATCTTTTTGCTTTTCCAGAGTCTCTTCTTTTAATTGTTGGATTTCATCAACTCTTTTTCCATCATAATCAATAAAAGGGCCTCCGAGCATTTTAGGATTTTTAACGGCTGCAGCATGAGCGGAAGGTGCCTGAATATAGGAATTCATAATTTTCAAATTTCGCCCTGTAATATTCATTGCACTGGTAGCAGGAGAAATCAAATGACTCCACGCATACCAATTATCAAACAATGGCTCAATTACTACATTTGGTTTTAGAAACAATTTCTGATTATTCATTTTTTAGAATTTGATATATAATTTTTGCGGCAGATTTTTTCTATTATAAATTAGCTTTTAAATTATAATATTGTGTTACATCTTATTACTAAATAGAAACTCCATAGAAATAAATCTTTTAATATTTTGTATTCAAATACAATTTAGGATCTATTAAACGATCGCAAATTTATTTTTAAAAAATTGTATCATTTCGTTTGAATCGGCTTTTCCATCGATTTCATCCTTAAGGAAAAATTTAGCAATTTCTAATTGATCATCTTCCGGATGATTTTCAATATGATTACATAATCTCTCTACCTGCAAAGCATGAACGAAATTCCATGTAATGGATATACTATCTGATGTACACGTTACATCGTGAAACCAACCTGAAGGAAAAAAAACGATTTCACCCGGAACCAATGTATCTTCATAATCATGTGTAATATTTTTAAAATTTGGAAACTTAACATAATCCGGATTTTTAACATCTACAAAATCGTGATTATTATCCATCACATTCAATTCTTTATCTGGGCTAAATAAGTATATTTTTTTTTCTCCATAAAATTGACATAAAACAGCATTACTAGTAAATGGATCCTTATGTAGCCTTGTTCTTGAACCTTTGCCAGAAATAAATAATCCTTTATATGGATAATTGAACTCATTTACATTTCTGTTTAAAACATCATTATTACTTGGTATAGCTAATGAAGTTTTTGGAATAAAGTATGGATGTCCCCACGAACTTTTTAAATCTTCAAAAACTTTATCTGACCAATAAAATTCTACTTCTTTTAGTTTTGTATACCATCTCATATATTTATTGGAGAACCCTTCTTTTTCTGTTCTAAAAAAATTATTGTCTATGTATTTTTCGAGTGGCTGAATAGTTTGTAAATCAAATAAGTCATTATAAACTTGAACTTTATGGTTCCCAAAGGTTTTTTTTAGATATTCGGGCGTAAATTTTCCCATATCCCATTTTTCCATACCATCTGTTACAATGACTGGTTTATTAGCAAAAATATAATCTTCTATAAATTTTTCTTCTGTTATGTTTTTAACTCTTGGTATTTTCATCTTATTTATTATTTTTTATTTAAACGTTTTTTTCTTAAAATTTAACTTCTGCTTTCAAGCATTCATATATTTGTCCAATATGATTATTATCTAAGAGGGACATGTGGGTTGCAGGAATTAAATGTACGATCACTTCTTTAGTCGTAAATTGGCTCCATCCGTAATCAACTTCCATATCATTTTCAATAATACTAGTTTCATCATCCTTTTCAATTAAACCATACATTGCCTTAAACAAAGTTACCTCTACATCTAGTTTCTTTTCTTCCGGCTTATGCAAGTATGAATAATTTTCATTATTAAACTTGACTTCCAAGCGTCCTCTTATTTCTTCTTCATTTATTTTAAAATTTGAGTTTTGAGATAACTTACATACCTCCTCTAATTGCTCTTGCTTTGATTTTCCTTCAAGTACTAAATTTGACCAATTAAACTCTTTACGGAACATATCATTTATTTCTTCATGCAAATAATCCCTAAACGCCTGATCGAGATCCCTCTCTTCGAGTTTTATGCTATTAACATCAATAAGAGAACTGTCAAATATTATTAATTCCTCAATATCAAATCCTTTACTGCGTAATTGCAATGCCATTTCATAAGCAACAAGCCCTCCAAAAGAATATCCTCCAAGTCGATAAGGACCATAGGGATCTATTGTTTGCATTTCTGTAATAAACAAAGATGCCATTTCTTCAATTGATGTTGAAATTTTAGATTTCCCATATAATCCAGGAGACTGAAAAGCGTAGACAGGGTAATTTTCCCCTAATAATTTAGCCAACTCTACATAACAATTGATTGTCCCACTTCCTGGTGGTGCTAAATATAAAGCTTTTTGATTTCCGGTTTCCTGCAAAGGGATCATGATCGCATCCTTACTAGAAATTGCTGTATACATATTCACAATGAACTCAGAAATAGTTGGATATTCAAATATACTGTTAATGTTTATATCTAATGTAAATGCTTCATTAATACGAACAACTAATTTTATAACCAATAAACTATGTCCTCCCAACTCAAAGAAGTTGTCATGGATACCTACTTTTTCAACTCCCAGCAAATCCTGCCAGATAGCGGCCAATCGCATTTCAACATCATTTCGGGGTTCCACGTATTGCTTTGTCGATAATACAGAACTATCCGGTTCAGGCAGGGATTTCTTGT
>NZ_JBHUOT010000015.1:0-123330 GCF_042686225.1 Flavobacterium notoginsengisoli | reverse complement strand
TGCCTATAAAATCAATACTGCCATCCTCAAGCCAGCGGACAAGATCTCCTGTCTTGTAGATGATGTCTCCTTCCACAAATGGATTGCATACAAACTTCTCTTTTGTCAGTTCATCTTGATTAAGATATCCTCTTGCCACTCCTGATCCTCCAACACATAATTCGCCAATCAAGCCTATTGGTACTAATTTCATTTGGGAATCTAAAATATATGCCTTACTATTTTTAATAGGTTTACCAATAGGAAGGTTTTCTGTAGTTATTGAATCAATACTATATGTTGTAGAAAAAGTCGTATTTTCCGTTGGACCGTAACCATTGATGATACAAAGCTCCGGATAAAGCTCTTTCAATTTATTGGTATAATTAAAAAGAACTATATCACCTCCAACTAACAAATATTTTAGTGATTTAAAAAGAGTTATATCATCAACTGCCATTTGATGAAACCAAGAAGCTGTCAGCCATAATGTGGAGATTTTCCGATCTATAATGACTTTTTTAAGTCTAGTTGAATCTAAAAGAGTCTCTCTATTTGTCAACACTAACCGTCCTCCATTCAATAAGGTACCCCAGAATTCCAAAGTGGTTGCGTCAAAAGATACAGAACCCGTCGATAACCAAACAGTTTCAGAATCTAAAACTATATAATCACAGCTTTTCGATAAACTAACCACATTTTCATGCTTAATCATCACTCCTTTTGGCCTACCTGTACTTCCTGAAGTGTACATTACATAAGCCAAATTACCCGGTATTGACAACGCAAGAATATTTTTTTCGGCATGCTTTGCAACTATATACCATTCATTGTCTAATAATAAAATTTTAATATTTTCATGTTGTCTTATTATTTTTTGACTCTTTTTACTGCTCAGTACTACTTTTACTCTTGCATCATTAAGCATATAATCAATACGTTCCAACGGATATTCAGGATCTATGGGAAGATAAGCACCACCAGATTTTAAAATACCCAAAATACCTACGATCATTTCAATACTACGTTCAAGACAAATACCAATGAGATCCTCGGGCTGAACACCCTGCTCTCTCAGATATAGACCTAGTTGATTGGAGCGTTTGTCTAGCTCGATGTAGGATATTTCTTCTTCCTCGAAAACAACCGCAACAGCATCAGGTGTTGTTTTTACCTGTTGCTCAAATAAGTCTACAATTGTTTTATCCAAAGGATAATCCTGTGCCGTATCATTGAAAGCAAACAATAAATGTTTTTCTTCTTCAAAAGTCAGCATTGATAAGCTGCTTAGAGGCTTTGTAATATTATCGGTAAGATTAGCCAAAAGTTGTTGATAATATGCCAGCATACGCTCAATTGTTCTCTTATCGAACAAGGCCGTACTATAGTTTATATCCAATGAAATACTCGAATCGTTCTCTGAGATATTCAACATTAAATCAAATTGAGAGGTCACTGTTTCAAAATCGTAATTTGAAACAGACATATCCTTTAACTGTATTTCTTTTGATGCTGCAGGGGTATTTTGTAATACAAACATCACTTGGAACAAAGGACTCATACTTCTATCACGGTTAATTACGACTCGATCAACAACCCTCTCGAAAGGAGCCAACTGATGATCATAACCACCAAGGGTTGTTTCTTTTACACGCAATAAGAGTTCCCTGAAATTCGGGTCGCCACTTAGATCAGTACGAAGCGCCAGTGTATTGACAAAAAAACCAATTATGCCTTCCAGATCCGATTGTACACGATTTGCTATTGGAGTACCCACACAGATATCATCCTGTCCACTATATCGAGACAACAATACTTTAAATGCAGATAACATCAGCATAAAAAGTGTGACCTCTTCCTGTTTACATAAAGACTCTAACGAAGAACAAAGTGCCTTATCTAATACAATGGAAACAGTCGCCCCTGCTTTACTTTGCTTAGAAGGTCGGGGATAATCTGTAGGCAATAACAAATTATTCACCCCTTCTAACTTTTCCTCCCAATAGGACAACTGTTCTTCTAAAACAGCTCCTTCCAAATACTTACGTTGCCAAATGGCATAATCGGCATATTGAAGAGGTAATTCCGGTAAAACAGCCTCACGTCCTTCGATTAGGGAATCATACAATTCTAGGAATTCATTACTCAATATACCACCTGACCAACCATCACTGGCAATATGATGAAAAACAAAAGCCAAGGCATAGTGATCATTGGCCAAAGCATACAGGCATGCCCGCATCTTATAATCCTTTGACAAATCAAAGGGTGCAATTAAGTAACTCTGAAGATTTTTTTGCAATAAAGATTCATCTTCAATCTTTATCTGATCTAGTGACCAAGCTTCTGCACCTATTATTTGCTGATATCCTACTCCCTCTTCCGATAAAAGAATGGTGCGCAATGCCTCATGTCGAGAAATAATTCTTCCCAAAGTTTGTTCCAATATTGAAATATCCAAAGAACCTTCAAGTCGCAGCACAACGGAAATATGATAATCTGTACTCCCCTGAAGCTGGTCCAAGAACCATAATCTCTCCTGACTGAAAGACAACGGAATTCGAAATGGACGATCTTGTATAGCAACGGCAGGTAATATAATATTTTTTGATTGAATTATTAGATGTGATCCTAAAGCAGCTATTGTTGGATTTTCGAATATATCACGAATAGATACTTCTATTTTTAATTCTTTACGTATTACAGAAACCAATCTCGTAGCCAGTAAGCTATGCCCCCCCAATTCAAAAAAATTATCAAGCACGCCAATATATTCTGTTTGTAATAGATCCTTCCAGATAGCAACAAGCTGCCTTTGTAATCCACTACTTGGTGGAGCATAATGTTGTGTCGATAAATCCGAATTACTCGGTTCAGGTAAGGATTTTTTGTCTATTTTTCCATTACTTGTTAACGGCATTGTTTCCAATTCCACCCAAATCACAGGAACCATATATTCAGGAAGAGTTGATTTCAGGAATGTCTGTAAAAGCTCTTTATCTAAATTCTCTTCTATCACCACATAACCTACAAGGCGCTTAAACCCCAATTTATCTTGTTTTGCCAAAACAGTGCATTGTTTAACTCCGGGCAATAAAGAAAGTGCATTTTCTATCTCTCCAAGCTCTATTCTGTAGCCTCGAATTTTGACCTGATCATCTTTCCTGCCAATATATTCCATATTGCCATCTGGCAACCAACGTGCCAGATCTCCAGTTTTATAAATGCGTTCTCCTTTTGCAAAGGGATTGTCGACAAATTTTTCTTTAGTCAACTCTTCATTATTTAAATAACCTTTGGCTACCTGAACACCTCCGATACATAATTCCCCAACTACTCCTATAGGTAATAATTCACCCGTAGAGTTCAAAATGTAAAAACTATTATTCCATAAGGGTCTACCAATTGGTACATTAGCCAATCCGTAAAGACCAGCCACATTTTCTACTTCATAATAAGAGCTGTCTATAGTAGTTTCAGTCGTACCGTAACTATTAATGATTCTCATAGAATGACCAAATCGGGTATAAATCCTTTTAAAGTCATTTATACTGAGAACATCAGAACCTAAAATTAATATTTTGATCCATTCAAAATCCAAACTCATTTCATCGATGTAATCCATCAACGGAACAAGTAATCCTGGTGTGCCCTCTAGTATGTTAACCCTATTTTCTGATATTATGTCGTACAACCGACTAGAATCAAGTCTAATTTCAGAAGGACATACTATCAACCTGCCACCAAACAAAAGCCCCCTGCATAAATCTCCTGAAAATACATCAAAGGAGAAACTGGCCATCTGCAATAAACAAGTATCACTATTCAGATTATAACATGATTCCCAACTTAAGGCGACGTTCAACAAACTTGTATGCCTCACCACAACTCCTTTAGGTTTTCCAGTAGAACCTGAAGTGTAAATGGAATATGCAATTTGTTGAGGATTTATAACAAAGCCAGTACTTGTAGTTGGCTGCTTGTTTATTATTTCCTTGCACGAATCCATTGCAATTGCTTTAATTTCCAACTTATATTCAACAAGGGCTTTGTAAGCCTCGTTAGTGATAAAAAATGATATTTTACTATCCTCTATAATATATTCTATTCGATCCAAAGGATAATCAGGATCTATGGGAACATAAGCTCCTCCCGATTTCCAGACTCCCAAAACAGCAATAAACATCTCTATGCTGCGATCCAAACATATACCTACTAAATTTTGGGTTTGAAGCCCTCTACTTTGCAGATATCCTGCAAGTTGGTTTGAACGAATGTCGAGTTCCTTATAACTAATTTTTTCGCCTTGAAAAATTATGGCTACTGCGTTGGGAGTTCTGGCTACCTGATCTGCAAATAAATCCAAGACTGTCTTATCAAGAGGATAATTTACTTTTGTATTATTAAAAACCTCTATTAATTGACAGGATTCTGATTCACCAAGAATTGATATATCTATTAATGGTTTATCCAGGTTAAATTCAAACTGTCTTAAAATAAAAAGCAACCTTTCAACAAGTATTTCAACTTCCTCATGATCAAAGTATTCTTTTAAATAATCTACATTTAACTCCAATGGGGAGTCCTCACCATATTCACACCATTGGATTGCCAATGGAAATGGTAAATCTGCAGTACTCCCTAAATGTTTAATGGAAACGTGAAGCTCCTCGTTAAGCGATTTTGCAAAGGGAAGAAGTTCGTAATTTACAACTATATCGAAAATTTGCTGTCGATTTTCCGACAACAAATTAAGTGCTCTGTTTAAATGCGAAACCGGATATAATCGATGTCTCAAATCGCTGCGTTGCGTCATCCTAATATCCGAAATTAAATCGAACAAAATCTGATCTGCTGAATATTCTCCCTTATAAGAAAGCATACCTGAAAAAGTACCTACAGTATTTCTCTCTTCTTTGTTTCCTCTATTATGAATAGGAATTCCTAAACTAAAAATTTTATGCTCTGTTGTTTTTCCAAAATACAAAAGCAAAGCTGCAATAGTAAATTGAGGTAAACTTGCATTTGTTTGTTTTGTCAATCGCTCAAACAATGCGCTATCTGATTCGGAAATATTAACTGAAAATCTGCCTCCACCTTTTTCTTTCTTCTTTTTTTGATATTCTACCAACGGCTCAGGTATACAATTATATTTATCCTTCCAATAGCTTGCATCTTTGTGATATTGTTCAGACTCCAAATACTTGGTGCTTGTCTGTATCGCATTCGAATATAGAGGATATGAAACTTTCAATTCTTCACTACCTCTTGTTAGGGCATCATACTGATTTGTAACATAATTTACTTTTATCGCGACACTAAATCCATCCGCTATAATATGATGAAGACAAAAAAACCACCAATGCTCATTTTCTCCAATTTTAATAATCGCGTAATTATATAATTTTTCCTGCTTTAGGTCAAAAACAGTATTAAATTGATTTTGCATCCATTCCAATGCTTTCTTCTTGGGCTCTACATCAGATGAAAAATCCAAATCCTCAACAAGAATCTTTTCCGGTAATTCAGACAAATAATACCGTGGCTCATCTTCCTGAAAATCAAATCTAATATTGAACGAATCAAAAACTTTCGATAAACCATTGATAACAGACTTAAACGTAGGAACATCAAATGCTCCTTTATAAATAGCGTAACCTCCAATATTATATAATGGACTTTCAGGGCTTACTAATTGCCCATAATAGAATTCCTGTTGCGCTGCATGCAACTTAGACTTTATAATCATCCCGATGTGTATCTATTTTAAACCAGATTTTTTACAGTGAATTCTTTTGAACAGACATCAATAGAAACTTTCATAATTGCTATTGCTTCATCAATGATGTCCTTAGTAGTGATTAATGGTGGAACAAGTCGTAATACATTATTGTAATGGCCTCCAACCTCGAACAATAATCCCCGCTTAAAACATTCTGTCCTAAAAGACTTAAGATATTCCGGAAAAGGAACTTTAGTATTCCTATCCTTTACAAATTCTATCCCTATCATCAAACCTCTGCCACGAACTTCGCCAATAAATGGATTATCCGAAGCCAACATGTTAAGTTTGTCCATTAAATAAAATCCTATATTTTTTGTATACTCCTCAATGTTATGCTCTTCAATAAAATCAAATGCTCCTCTAGCTGCAGCAATACTTACTTGGTTTGCTCTAAAAGTACCAATGTGCTCAGCAGTCTCCCATGCCTCGACATCTCTTCTATAAATTAATCCTGAAATAGGAAAGCCTATACCTCCAAAGCCCTTTGAAAATGTAATAATATCAGGTATTGCTTTCGAATTCATAAATTCCAAAAAGGTTCCTGTTCTATAAAAACCACTCTGTATCTCATCAAAGATTACAAGTACCCCATGCTTATTAGCAATTTTAACAATGCGCTCTAAAAAACCATTTTTAGGAACGATATTTCCTCCTTCACCTTGTATCGGCTCAAGTATAATTGCAGCAGGAAGTGTAATACCTGAATGTCCAGTTTCCAGTATCCATTCAAAATGTTTCACGCAATCATAATCACAGTTATTTTCATTTTTGTTGAAAGGACAACGATAGCAATAACTGTAAGGCACGAAATGAACATTAGGAATGAGTGAAGTTATTTTTTTTCGAAAAAAGGTATCAGATGTAACAGCAAGAGCGCCCGAGGTCATACCATGGTATCCTCCTGAAAAAGCAATAATACCATCTCGACCCGTTTTTATTTTAGCCAGCTTTATAGCCGCTTCTACAGCATCGGAGCCAGTAGGTCCTCCAAAACTAACTTTATAGTCATCTCTTATTTCCTTTGGTAGATTATTTAATATCTTTTGAATTAGTAAAATTTTATTTTCGGTAGGAAAATCCAAAGCGTGGACTAATTCTTCCTGTTGCTCTCTAACATAATCTAATACAAATTCATTGCTATGTCCCACATTTAAGACTCCACAACCTCCAAAAAAATCAATAAACTGATTTCCATCTACATCTTCAATAATGCTACCTTTGGCACGTTTCAAAGCAATAGGCATTTTTTTAGGATAGGACACCACACTACCCTCGATATTATTTTGCAGGTCTAAAAGGATTTTTGATTTTTCTCCAGGTAATGAAGGCGAAATAATTTTTGCTCCTTCTGACAAATGATAATTTTTGAGTGCTTCCATAGGTAAACTAAATATATTTAATTATTTCAAAATTTAAGATGAGATTGCAAAATTGAATCTGCCACTTTAGTAACAGAAACTGATTCACATAAAAACGATTAGGTATGGGCTAATTTCTTTAAATGAAATTACTATAGCAGTTACGTTGACGATGCCTTATTACATTAGAAAGACAGACTAAAGTCTGTTACTTCGTCTACTATCTTTCCATAGTTAAATTTCAACAATCGATCACAAAACCTGTAGTAAGCATCGTCATGGGTTATTGCAATTATTGTTTTTCCCTTCTTTTTTAAGTCGGGGATTATATTTTCATAAAAATACTTTCGAAAGGCAGGATCTTGTTCGGCAGCCCATTCATCAAAAATAAAAATATCATTATCTTCCAATACAGAATACACCAAAGCCAGTCTTTTCTGCTGGCCACTAGATAAATTCTGATATATCCTATTATGGGTGATATCCTGTCTGATAACCCCATCAAGTTCCATTTTCTTCAAAAGTTCAGCCAATTGAGCATTAGAAGGAAGCAGGTTAAAACTATCGTAATTCTCTGTAAAAAGATAATTATCCGAAAAAATACATGAAATCTTATCTCTATAATCGGACCTGTTTTCATCAGTAATCAATAAATCATTATAGAATATTTCACCAGATCTAGGCACAAATAAACCAGACAATAAGTTGATAAAAGTACTTTTCCCGCTACCGTTTCCTCCAGAAATAAAAATAATCTCTCCTTTTCTAATTTTTAGATTGACTGGCTTAAGCTCGAAAGAAACCGATCCTTTTTCAGTAAGATGATAATAACCTAATTCTTTAATATTCAGTTCCTCAAACGCTAACAGATTATTACTGGCTGATTTTGAAAACTGGTCAGATTCATTCATATTATCGTGAACCATAACATTAAATTCATTGATTCTCGCAAAAGCAATCTTGTAACGTATGATGCTCTTCATAAGATTGATAAAAATGTTTATCGGTCCAATTAAAAACAATAAAGTGACCATAAAACCTGACATAACTGCCTTATCGATAACAAATAACATTGGCATAACAAAAAGTGTTGCGCCGATTACTACATAGAACGAATATTCTCCTATTAAATCATTACCCAGAGCCGCCGATTCTGATTTAATGCTTAGTTTTACTGCCTGATCACGATTTTTAACAATATAATTAAAGAATATTGAATCGCTTCTTTTGCTGCTCATTTTAATTTTATTAAAACCATGCAGAAAATCATTGTAATTTTGCATAAATCCATCATCAAGATCTCTTTCTGCATCCATATTCTTTTCAATATGTTCATTTCTGTAAACATATATAAAACCTAAGACGACCATAATAATCAATATCGAAATCGCTCCCTTTGGGTAAAGCCAGAACATATATCCAACACCTGCCACCATCATGATGATAGCATTAAAAAAGATTACAAGTACTTCTGGAAGTGTCTCCAGGGTACCTACATCGTTCATAGCAGTCCTTACTCTTGCTTCTCCAATTCTTAGATAGGATTCGTAATTTGACAATCTAAGTTTGTTGATTAGCTGAAGAGTCAATTCCTTACCAAAACTCAATGTCACCTTAATCATGTAGCTTTTAAAAAAGTATGTCAATAAAAAGGACGTCAAAAGGAAAAAGAGAAAGACCAACCAATCCCGATCGTTGAAATATGGCAAAGGCGTCCCCGCAACCTTATTACTAACAATCATCAGTAAACTACTACTCCACAAACCATTAATCAAAGCAAATAATATCACCAACGGAATTGCTAGAGTGAATTTTAATTTTAATACTTTCAGTAAAGTTATTTTTTCCAAGTTTTTATGATTTTAATGTCTAATTTTTGAGCGCTGACGAATGTAAGATAATCTCTATTTTTTTCCTTACGGGAAACCGTATTGAAAAAAAATAAATGTACCGTATCTATATTTGAGCTCCCTAGAAAACCAACTTTAATAGATTATTAACATAAAAATATTTATTAAATAACAATCCTAATCCTACAATATTACTTTTTAACATAAACTTACCGTGAATTCACTTATATTTTTTCCTATTGCGCATCGATTAAAATAAGCCTAATTTTATTTAATTTTAAAACTCAAAAAATTCCTATTGATACACATTTTTTACACTAGATTTAATACCCAAATTCCAAGTGAAGTTTGGAATAGTTTTTATAAACATTTGCCATTAGAAATAATAGAAAGAGCAAAAAAATACAGAAAATGGGAAGATCACCATGCATTTTTACTTGGCAGGCTCCTCTTGATAGAAGCATTTGGCAAAATAGGACTAGAAAAAAAAACAATATCAGATATAAGGTATAATAAATTTGGCAGACCATTCCTGGATGATAGCATAGATTTCAACATATCACATTCAGGAAAATTTGTAGTATGTGCTATTGGAAAAGGTATTAAACTGGGAATTGATATAGAGACAATTGTTGACGTAGATTTCTCAGATTTCAAAGACGTCATGACTTTTGAGCAATGGAAAGTCATTCTGGAATCCGATAATCCAAAAAAAACATTTTTTAAAATGTGGACAATAAAAGAAAGTGTAATAAAGGCAGAAGCAAAAGGAATGTCTATCCCATTGTTAAATATTACAATTAAAAAAAATGAGGCAGGATATGACAATCAAATTTGGCATTTAAAAGAATTTAATCTTGATGAGGGTATTTGTTTATGTCTTGCAAGCAACATCATCGCCACTGATCTTCAATTTTATGAAATAGATTATTATTCACAGCTTAAAGATGAGTGACAAAACAGTTAGATACCTTAAACCAATATTTACATTATAATCTCCAGAAGAATCTACGCTTTATAGATCTTTCACCTGTACCTGCATTTACCCCTCTATATAAGACAGATCGATAAACTAAATCTTACCGATCCTGGGAATGGATCACATAGCCAACTGCAATTTGAGATATTCTTTGGGCAATTGTTTCGGCGTGTTGAAAAATAAAAAAGTGATCTCCTTCCAGCAATTCAAATGTACAATCTGATGATGTTTCATTTTTCCAGGCCTTCATATCTGTTAAACTTGTTTTCTCCTGCCCCTCTCCAATTTCCTCCTTACCCATGCAAATGTACATAGGAAAGGTAAACGGTTCTTCCATCATTGTATAATTATAATCTTCAATAGCCTGAAAATCTGATTTCATTATAGGATAAAACAAATCTAAAAGTTCTCTGCATTCCAAAATTTCTTTAGGCAATCCTCCAATTTTCTCAACTTCCTTCCAAAAATCATCTGTCGGCAATATCGACTTTTTACTGGTGAACCTACTGAAACCAGGCCCCCCCCTACCTGTAAAGAAAAGACATGTTGGTTGTTTTAAGCCGAGTTGAACTATTTTTTTTGATAGTTCGTAACCCAATAATGTCCCCATGCTGTGTCCGTAAATTACATAATCAGAATCTTTAATAAGTGGAATAATTTGATTCAGAAGATCATCTACTAATTCATCAACCTTCAGTAACAGCCCCTCTTTAAACCTATTGCCTCTTCCTGGAGACTCTATAGTAATCCAATTCAAGTTTTTAGGTATATATTTCTCTATTTTGTTAAAACTATACTTATTACCTCCAGCAAAAGGAAGAGCAATAATTTTATTCCTATTATCTTTCATAAATTAGAAACAGATTGGTGTGTATTAAGATGTTTTCTTACTTCCGTTATGCAAAAATATAGTAAACTTCATAAATTATAGCAAAGAATTTCAAGATTTAAATATTTTAACAATACTTTTAGAGCGAGTAAACTAGACTGAAGTTTCCTTCAATTTTGCCACATGAACCTAAGGCGGATTTTTAAAGATATTTTACAAGTCCACATTTTTATAAAATCAGGAGGCAAAGATTTTGTTCTGATCCCCTACTACTATAAGAAGGCTGATTTTTAATTGTTTTTGTTCTTAATAGGTTAGATTTTTTTGTAAATTGGTAAGTTTTAGAAAAGATCTCTGATCTATTAGTAACCTAAATTCTGAAATTGCAAGTAAAAAGTTGAGACTTTTTTAGGCTACTAATTTTTCATTTGGCCGGTGTAATAATTCCATTTCGTTTGGTGTTCTGTATCCAATAGAAGAATGTATTCTTTTTGGATGATAAAATCCTTCAATATATCTAAAAATTTCTATTTTGGCAGCCTCTCTGTTTTGAAATTTTCTATGATATACAAATTTGCTTTTGACTAAATATTCCGGAGGCAGTTTTTCAAAAGGCCACCAGTGGAGTTGCCTCCAAAAGTGCCACAAAAAGCTACAGAAAATTTACAGGTCATCCACCTTATATTTTAAAATATTACTAGGCAAAAATGCCCACTTATCTTAGTTGTCAGTTTTCATTCGCTTACGCAGTATAGAGATTGTCGATTTTTGAAACTCTGTCAACAATAATTGGTTGATGGTATGCTGTCTCTTCAAAATACTATCAATACTCATTTTTTTATTCAGACATATTGATGATGCCGTGAAAATCGTACATAGGAAGTGGAAGCGGCTCCATCTTCTTTTGATTCAAGATAAAAAAAGCTGAAACATAAAATTTCAGCTTTTTAATTTCAACATGATTCTCTTTATTTTAAAATAATGGTATTGTTTTTAATCGTGTAGTCAATTCCAAAATCATCCTTTAAGTATGCAAGCACCTTTGGAAGTGATTCATTTCCGAAATTGACATTCAGCCGGTCGTCCTTCAGCACATCACTATGATTTTCTATTTTGACGTTGAAATGGCGCTCCAGACTTTTCAGAATTGTTCCAAATGTGACGTTTCTGTAAATAAGCTCTCCGTTTATCCATGCAATATAATTAGCGACGAAGACTTCTTTAGTCTGAAGTGTCTTACTTCCATCAATAAAATATCCCATATCGCCTGGTTTGAGTATAACCAAATTGTTTTCCATGGACTGTAGCCTCACTGAACCTTCTTTGAGTACCACTTCCGCTTTTTTCTCTTCCGGATAGGTCCTGAAGTTAAATTGTGTTCCCAAAACTGTCACTTCTATTTTGGAACTATGTACAACAAAAGGCTGCTTTTTATTTTTGGCTACCTCAAAATAGGCCTCACCATCAACCTCTACCTCCCTGAGCGCTAAATTCTCGGAAAAATATTGAGGGAAACGCAGAGAAGTTCCCGCGTTCAAATAAACTTTCGTTCCATCCGAAAGCGTGACATTAAACTGTTTCCCATATGGTATCTTCAAGGTATTGTATTGAAGTTTATCAGCTTTACCGTTCTGTGAAAAGTAAGCTGCTGCTCCATTCTGTCTTCCAATTACCTCGCCATTTTTAGATGTAACATTTTTGTTTTCTTTCGTATTTAACTGCTGTACCTCTCCGCCGGGCAAAATAAGAGTGATTTCCTGTTTTGGTATTTTGAGGCTCTCCAGCGACTTGGTGCCTATAACATAAACCTTAATAAAATACCCCGAACACAATAGAACTGTTACAGCAGCCGCAGCGCTGTAAAAACTCAGATATCTTTTCTTTTTTGCTTTTGGCAATTCTTTATTTTCAAAAGGAATACTAAATTTTGATTTAGTGATTTCCCATGCCGTATCAGGATCAACAGTTTCGGAAGCCTTTAACTGCCTGTATATACGGTAGTTTTGAACGCTTTTCACGAATTGCTTTTCGAAGATCGGGTCAGCAGCCAGATGCACCTCCAGCTGCTTTAATTCATCAGCTGTCATTGTACGATCAATGTACGATAACACTAATAAATTGAATTTTTTTTCTTCTTGATTCATCGGAATTACTTTATCATTAAAAATAAAATGATGTCTTCTATAGAACTTCTTAACTGCTTTAGTGCCCTCGCATAATGGGTCTTTACTGTATTTATACTTATATTCATACTTTCTGCGATGTCTTTATAGGATCGTTCTTCAAAAACGATTGCCGTAAAAACGGCTCTGCCCTTCAGCGGCAAACTGTCTAATTCTTCATAAAGCTTTTTCTTATATTTTTCTACCTTTTTTTCCTCCAGATAATCTTCCTCATAAAGATTTTTTATATTTTCTTCGACTTGCTCGAGTAATACCATTCTACTTCGCTGCGCTATTTTAAATGCGTTATTCTTAACTGAACGGTACAGATAAGGACCTATGGGCGCCTTTAAAGCCAAATGGAGTTTTTTGTCCCACATGACGACAAATAATTCCTGCACTATATCTTCCGCCTGACTCAGAGAATCGCAATAATTCATAGCATAAGAAACAAGAGGACGATAGTAAAAGTCAAACAACTCCTTATATCCCTCGCGCTCATTTTCCTTTAATTTTAAAAGAATTGATACATCATTTGATCTCATACGCTAATCCTGGCTTTAACTGTTAGGTGATAAAAACTCTTGAACAGAGCAACCATACTAATAAAATTAGTATGGTTGCAAATTTATTTTTTTTTATCATTTTATGACAGTGTACCAAAATTTTTCACATCATTATCTGTTTCGGTAATTTAAGCTAGTAATTTCACCAAATCCGCTGAAATGGGCAGAATATGTTGAATTGCTGATATATCCGGTTCCTGTTAGATCAAAGTAAAAAACTTCGCCGGCTCCCCCTTTATTGACAGCTACCGCAATTCTTTTATTATGCATTTCGGCTGTCGGGCTGATTGAAAAATAAAGGTATGGATTTTTATATACCTTCACGTCAGATATTGTACTTGCTGCATCAAATTCATAAATCTGTTCAGCCGTATTGGCTGCAAAATCATATCGGTATAATTTATTGTCAATTGCAAAATAAATTAAACTGGCACCGGATGAAAGCGCATCAAATCCTTTTACCCTGTCTAAACCACTAAGTGTTAATTGTTTATTACCACTTGGTACACTTGCAGCCAAAGAGTATATATGGTAGGTCCCTGCAGATTCTACTTTCATCAGAGCGTAATGGGTTGTTCCGACTCCGTGTGCTCCTGCCAGCATAGTCCCTTTGGCATCCGCCATATTAAAAAATGCATTTGTTGGAGTTGCTGCCGCGTAACTAATTGTGGTCGGATCGGCATAAGAATTATATACAAAACGTTTCGCTGTATTATCATAAAGATATGTTCTTCCCAGCCCGCTTCCGCTATTAATAGCAAATTGGAAGGGAAAAACGTTGCTATAAGTACTGGTAATAATCTTGGGAGAATAAAACCCATCAAAACCATAAAATAAACTTGTGGTATGGATTTTCCCATTATTTACAACGTTCATATTATAACCAAGTCCGCCGACAGTAACACTTACCCTTCCCTGAGAACTTATCGGTTCAGAATAAACTTGTGTGGCATCTCCTAATTCCGCAAATGTATCTGCGTCAAACAAATAGGCACCCTTATTTGTAAAGTAATAAATCTGCTGAAGACCTGACAGTTCATCAATCGGGGCGGCTGCGTCCATTGCTAAACCGTCGTAAGTCTTTCCGTTAATTTCTTCCATTGCATTTTCAATTACTGTGCCATCAACCCGAATGAATGATAATTTACCTTTTCCACTGCTGTTGTTCGCTACCAACCATCCTTCGTAAAATCCTGAATTGACACGTAAGGTATAACGCTGGCTTTGCAATACACCTGTTTTAGAATCTTTAATTGTCAGTACTAAGTAATAATCATTTACTTTTAATTCAATTGCGGTATCAAGATCTTTGCTTTTACTGATAGAGACCAACTCATCAGCAGCGGCTCCATTTCTCGGATATGCACTCCACTCATAACTGTACGTTCGCCCATCCTGGATAGATGCACTTACATTGGGGCTGATTTTCAATTTATCATACTGCACAACTTCAAAATCACTCTGTTCAGTTGTGACCATCAAATCATTCGTTTTCTCCAGATTGGTATTTATACTGTCATCTTCACAGCTGTATATAAAAGACAACAGGACTGTGCTTAAAACAACGGTGCCGTTCTTTATAAATTTTTTCATAATTTACTTTTTAACAATTAATTAAATTGCACTTTTTCATCATTTTCATCCAACAATGGGCCATTTGCAGTTTCATACTCACCAAGGGCGTTAATCAGTTTAATTCGGTAGTTAAGAGTCTGGTTATAGGACCAGTCAGCTGCACCGTTCATTAATTCACTTCCCAACGTCTTGAGCATAAACTGAAATTTAGTAATACTAAATGAGCCGTAGCCATAAATAACTAAAGAGGACCAGTAATCAGGCTCCGTTAATTTATTGTTGAAATTCACTGTATAATGATCTAAATTAATTGTTGTAGTACTAGTGGAGGTACTTCCGTTGATTACTGTGGTCGTTCCGATTTCTCTTCCTGTAGCTCCCACTTTTAGATCTTCAGTTGCGACAATCTTTAGCTTAATTTTGTAATCGGTTGTTTTCAAATCATCTGCATTCAACAGCACCAAAGGATAATTTACATATCCCTCTCCTGCTGGTAATACAATGTCAGGCAATTCATAGTGAATCCCGGCAGTAGCAGTAGTTCCCTGGTCGGCAACAACCTTGATAGTCCGGTCGCTGTCTCGCAATTTACCTACCAAACGCATTTTTATGAAAATCGTATCTCTTTCCAGTTCATCGGTATTGTATGCAAAAGAGTAACTTAAACTATCGGCTTCAGCTGTTCCTGCAATAAAAAAGGCAATGCCGTCATAATTATCATTATACTCTATAAGTTCTGCCTGATCACAGCTGGTAAAAACAATTGCAAATAACATCAGTACAACTGTCAGTCCTTTTCTTAATATTTTATCCATAAGTTATTCAGATTTAGTTATAATTAGGATTAAATTCTTTCTCACTATCCGGTACTGGAAGTACATACGTATCGCCTGAAAGTGTATTGGCATAAAATGGTATTGTGGAAAGATTCAATCGTTTGTAATAATAAAACAGCTGTCCTTCGCCATAAAACTCTTTTTGATATTCTTTAGTTATTTCAGCTCTATAGGCTGCTGGCGTTATACCTGCACCATTAACAACTTTATTTACGCTTCTGGCTGCAATGACTGCGTTGAGATAAACAGCTCCTGCTGTTTGTGTGGCTTCAGTTTCTGCAGCAATATAATACATCTCTGACAAACGAATCAGCGGTACAATCTGGTCTAAACGGGTTTCTTTGGCAGTATAACTGCTGGTCTGCCAAAATTTGGTCGGATATATGGATGTCCCTTCCACTTCAAACAGATAAAGCCTTCTGATATCGGTTCCTCCGCCAGTGCTTAATTCATAAATTGAATTAATATCGGTTTCTGTTCTCGTTAAGCTGTTACTGGAATTTCCCTGATAATCGTGAAAATAACGCTGTTCCCAGCCTAATATGTCTTTTGCCCTTAATCCCAATACCAGTTCGGATGTAAATAATCGGTCTCTGTAAATAGACTGCGCGGAGACACGGCTTGGATCAACAAAGGCATAATGCGTTGAATTTATGACTTCTTTTGCAGCTTGGTTAGCATTTGCCGCGTCCCCGTAGTACATGTAAACACGGGCTAAAATACCTTTTACGGCAAAATAGTTCACAGTGAAATGACTGCTTAATAAAGTATAATCGACAGTGGTGTCGTTTTTCAGCAAATCAGCCGAACTATTTAAATCCGCAATAATATAATCCAGAATTTCTTTGGTGGTTGATGGTGGTGTCGGCTTTTCGTTAACAATGGTCTTGTAGGGAATGGCAATGGCATTTGGATTGTATGTGAACGATTTGCCGTAAAGACGCAGCAGTTCAAAATGAAGATACGCTCTGAGAGCCAAAGCTTCACCTTTAATACGATTAGCCTGAGCATTTGTTAATATTCCTGACTGCTTGTTTACGTTTTCAATAATTTTATTTGCGGATGCAATCAAATTATAGCTTTTGTTCCAGATTACGGTACCAAATTTAACCACCTCATCAGAATTGTAATCATATTTTGAAGTATTATACAGCGGTGAAATATTACTGGTCTGATTATAATTCTGTCCCAGTCCTGAAACAAAACCCATAGATAAATTATCTCCGTACAGATCCTGACTTGCCATTAAGGCGTAAATACCCGTAACAGCCTGCTGGTATCCCGTCTCTGAGGTGAAAAGATTATCTTCTGACAGGCTTGATTTAGGTTCGACATCCAGGTACGATTCACATCCTGTCAAACTCAAGACTCCAATTATTATAAAAAACATCTTTTTTATTCTGTTCATTTTGCTCATATTTAAAATGTTACACGTAAAGAAAGTGATGTTGTACGCGTATAAGGATTAGAGGTTCCTCTTTCAATTTGTACATTACTCCATTGCAGGGCATCATTGGATGTAAATGCCAGTTTGCAGGCACTTAAACCCGAAGATTTTAAAAAGCGGCTTTTAGGATCAAAATTATAGGCTACCGAAAACACCGACTGGTTTAAATAATTCTCCTGCTGCACAAAACGCGAAGTTAATTTGGTAGGTACTTTATTTGTTGTAATACGGGTAAACTGACTTACGTCCCCCGGACCTGTCCAGCCCAAGGTGTATGCCCTTACATCGACATTCTCTGTAGGATCAACGGATTCTACACGGTCAGCTAAAGTCTGGTTATAAATTTTTCCGCCAAAACGATAGTTAAAAATCAAATTAAATTCAAAACCATATAACATGAAGTTGGTTCCAAACACCCCGTTCCATTTAGGATCCGTAACCCCGTACGCTACCTTATCGGCAGCATCCCATGTATAGGTTGGTTTGCCGTCTTTTGTTAAATAAACCTCAGAACCCGTCATAGGATCAACACCTAATGATCGGACAACATATAATGTATTGATTGATTCTCCTTCCTTAAATAAAACATTCGGGGTGGTTTGATCAGCGTTCGCCTCATCCAGCTGGTCATTAGCCGACTTTAAGCGATTCGATAATTTAAGTAAAATATTTTTATTGGTAAAACCGTTTATATTAACACTCCAAAACATTCTACGGCTTTTATCCTCCAAAATTTTATAACGTAAGGCAAATTCAAACCCTTTATTTCTTATACTTCCTAAATTTTCTGAATAGGTTGAAAATCCGGATGATCCTGGTAAGGTTACCTGTGTTAGGGCATCTTTTGTATCTTCTATATAATAATCAAAACGTGCATCCAATCTATTTTTAAATAATTCTATATCGGTACCTACATTAAATTTATAAACATTCTGCCAGCTTAGATTCGGGTTACCCAAGTTAGTAAGTTCTGTTCCTACCAAACCATTATATAAAGTGTTCGTACCATAACTGTAGCGTGTTTGAGCCCCATAGGCCGGAATGTTAGTTGAACCGGTGCTTCCGTAACTTCCCCTAATCTTAAAACGGTTCATCCATTCTAAATCTTTGAAGAGTTTTTCGTTATGAATGTTCCAGCCTAATCCTGCTGACCAAAACCATCCGAATCTATTGTCTGAACCATACTGTGAGGATCCGTCCCTACGCGCTGATACATCTACTAAGAATCTGTTATCATAGCTGTAATTACCACTATAAACAAATCCTACTCTGCGAACCGTACTTTCATCTCCAGTGGGTTTTCCATTTTCCTGATACTGGGCAGCAAATAATAAGTTATCGAGTTTGTCGTATGGGAATCCAGTGGTAACCATAGAGTAATAATCCGTAACTGTACTGGATAAATTAAATGCGAACATGGAGAAAAACTGGTTCTTATTCTTAGAAAAATTATAGTTCAGAGAAGTCAAATTCTCATAATACATCGTATTGGTGTTGGTAACGGTGTAACTTCCTTTCTGGTTGACATCTTCAATTTCAGCAAAACGGCTGTCCTGCGCAGAATAAAACTCATCTTTCTGCGTATTTCGTTTATTAATGCTCAAACTGCTTTCCACAAACAGCGAAGGCAGAATATCATAATGAAACTGGAAATTATTGGAATATCCGAAATATTTAGTCTGATTAACGGAATTTAAAGTAGCATCATACAATGGGTTTGTCGTGGTAAATCTTCTGTTGGCAATATCCAACTGCTCTAAATATTGTTTAGCATTTCCGTTTTCATCGTACGGATACCAATAAGGATTCAGTTTTAAATACTCATCAAAATTACCATAAGACGATTCATTGGCTACATTCTGAAAAATACGAATCGAGTTGCTGAATCTGATTTTGTTGTGACGGTACGAAAAGTCAAACTGTCCACTGTAATTATCCCGGTCCTGCTTCTTCATGACCCCGCTCTGGAAATCTGCGGCAACCTGCCCGCCGTAACGGATTGTTTCATCTCCTCCCTGGATGTATAATGAAGATTGATTTCCGTAACCGGTTCTGATCGGAATTTTTTTCCAGTCTGTATCCACACCGCTTTTAACGGCTTTTAAACGTGTATTGTACAATACATTGTTAACATACTGCAGATCTGCATAGTCGCTGTCATAAACCCCTGCACGTTTCTCAAAATCTAACTTTTGAGTGCTGTTCAAATATTTGTAAACCGATAAATCCGGATCCAGAATATTAAAATCGTTGTTGAAAGTTACCCTGAGTTTTCCGGCTTTTGGGGTTATTGTTGTAAATACCATTACCCCGTTAGCTCCCCTTGATCCATAAATTGCCGTTGCTGTGGCATCTTTTAAAATGGTAACACTTTTTATCATGTTGATATCCAGATCATAGATACGTTCGATATCTACCTGAAAACCATCAAGAATAAATAAAGGTGTATTGGGATCGGCTGATAATTCTCCGGTTAAATTTGGAAATGAATTGGTTCCCCTGATGTTAATAGTGGGCATATTATTTATATTTCCCCCTGCTATATTATTAGGGAGAATACGAATCGATGGATCCATTGCCGTAATAGCATTGAATACATTGTTTGGACTGATCTGTTTGAGCTGCTCTCCACTCATGGTGATGGCCGCCCCGGTATAACTTTTTACATCTCTTTTAGACATACCCGTGTTTACTGTCAGTTCTACGGCATCTAATTCCGTGACATCTTCCTTCATTACAATACTAAACTGCACTTTATCCTTAAGGGGGATTTTTTGACTCACAAAACCTAATAAACTTGCAGTCAGATAGGTGCTTCCCTCTTCATTTATCAGACTGAAAGTTCCTTTTTCAGTTGTTACGGTTCCCAGTAGACTTTTATCGAGCTGGATAAAAACCCCCGAAAGCGGCAACCCTTTGCTGTCTGTTACAATTCCACGAATTGTAGACTGTCTTTGTTCAGCATCCTGATTTACTTTTATTACAGCCCCTGAAGACTTCCTTTTCGCTAAGAATATATGTTTTCCGTCAATTGTATAGGTAGTCCCTGTATTTTTAAACAGCTGCTCCATAAGCAGGTTCATATTACCTGTCCCCGCACTTAAAGATACTTTTCGCGCCAGGTCTACATCTTCAATTTTATAAGAGAATTTATAATTTGTCGTAGCTTCAATCTGATTGAGAATATATTCAACACTTGCATTTTCAAATTTTTTTGAGGCCTGAAAAAATACTGCAGCATGAGAAAACTGCACCGCCGTAATAAATAGGAAAGCACTGGCCCATATATGCAGATTGCTAATGAGCAGTAGCCTGTTTTTTTTCAGATAAAGCAATGATTCTTTCTTCATTTAATTGGTTTTTAGTTGGTTTTAATCTTTGGTTAATTCATGTTTTTTTGATCGTGTAAAAAGAAATAATTTTCTTCGGAACTCTTTGCGGTTAGTTTTTAAACATAGGCATTTCGTGTATTAAAAAAAAATGGCTGGTTAATTAATAGGATTATTTTTTTCGTAAAGAATAGAGGCTTTCCATGTCTTTATATCTGTAATATCCAAGAATAGCTATTATGGGTGACAAAAAATTTAACTTTTTTTTAATGAATTAATAATTCAAATACCAAAACAATCCAATATCACTTTAAACAACTAATAATCAATAATTAACAGATAATTTTTTTTTGCTCCCCAAATCCGTTTTACACAAAAAAGTTCTCTACACTGTTTTTTTTGTCACCCATTATTTTTTTTTCGGCTATTAGATAAAAAAAACACTTTTGATTTTGCCTTAAAATTTTTGCAGGAGGTTTCATGAATTAGTAAATCACTTTTCTGCACAGAAAGGGCTGTTTTTTCAGCCCTTTTAAATTCTTTGGTATAAATTGATAAGTGCAGCTAACAAAAACCAGTAACTATTATGAAAAAAATGCTCATTACTTTATGGTGCGCCACAGGACTGTATCCAATCGCAGGATATTCGCAGCAGTCCTCCGACCAGCAGCTCATGCCTTCAGACCCTTCTTTCCGTAAAGGAAAACTGGCTAACGGCATGGTTTATTACATAAAAAAAACACAGGTTGTCAAAGATGCTGCCAGTTATTATATCATACAAAATGTCGGTTCCATCCTTGAAAATGAGGACCAGAGGGGACTTGCTCATTTTCTGGAACATATGGCATTCAACGGCACTCAAAATTTTCCGGGAAAAGCACTGCTGGGCACCCTGGAAAAAAATGGCGCTGTATTCGGTAAAGACATCAATGCCTACACTTCTTTTGATGAAACAGTCTACAATCTGAGCAATATCCCAAATAAAAACGGCATGATCGACAACTGCTTGACAGTACTGCATGACTGGTCACACTACCTGTTGTTGACTGATCAGGAGATTGATTCGGAGCGGGGCGTCATAAAAGAAGAATGGCGTACGCGTCAGAACGGAAGTATGAGGATGTTTGAGGCTTCCCTGCCCCTAACTTATAACAATTCAAAATATGTGGACCGCATGCCTATCGGCCTGATGTCTGTCGTGGAAGGGTTTAAATACAAAGCACTTCGCGATTTCTACCACGACTGGTACCGCACAGATCTGCAGGCAATCGCCGTAATAGGTGATATAAATGTTGATGAAATTGAAGAAAAAATCAAACAGAAATTCTCTTCAATTCCTGCTGTGGAAAATCCATTGCAGCGTACCGTTGTGCACATACCCGAAAATGACAAACTACTCTTTAAAACAGCTGTTGATCTGGAAATCACTTCTGCCTCTATTTCTTTTGGAATAAGACACGATAAACCTTCAGACAGATCTTCAATAGGAGCTTTTAAAAAATCACTCCTCCAAACCATGGCCGTTGCCATGGTTTCCTCTCGTCTTGCAGACAGGGCACAGATGCCGGATGCCTCTTTTCTTTCTGCTTCAGTCCGTTATGGTGATCTGTGCCGTACTGAAAATCAATTGGACATTGACATTACTCCAAAACCAGAAAGACAGCAAGATGCATTCAAAGAGGTAATGACAGAATGGATCAGGGCAAGAAACTTTGGTTTTGTAACTTCGGAAATTGAAAGGACTGTTGCCCGTTTCACAAGCTCCTATCAAAATCAGATCGCAAAGAAAAACGATAAAAGCCACGAAAGCATTTCCCAAGAGATTAAGGCCAATTATCTTGATAATGAAACCATTTCACCTATTGAGGAAGAATACAAAATCGCTAAGGGCATTTTTGAAAATTTAAAACCTGAAGAACTGCACCAGGCCCTTAAAGGGCTTTACAGTCAAAAAAACCGATACATCTTCGTCACGGGAGTCTCTGGACAGAACAACCTGACAGAGCAGCAGACCCTATCGATTCTTACTTCAGTTGAGAATGATCAGAAAATGACACCGTATACTGAAAATGCAGCTGTAAAATCACTGGTTGACGGTATTACAATAAAAGCCGGCAAAATAAACAAAACTGAAGAAACAAAACAAATCGGAGCCACTACCTTTGTTTTGAATAACGGTATTAAAGTACATTATAAATTTGTCAATAAACAAAAAGATAATGTAACTCTAAATGCCGTCAGCTATGGAGGTAAAACCCTTATCGAGGCCAAAGATCTCCCTTCAGCAGATATCGTTGACAACCTCGCTCAGCTTTCAGGCATCGGGCAGTTTACTGCCATTGATCTAAAACGCATCCTCTCGGGAAAAAATGCTACCGTGAGAACCAATATTTCGGATTATACCGAGTCGGTTTCAGGGTCCTCAAGCACCAAAGATCTGGAAACCATGCTCCAGCTGGTGTATCTCTGCTTTACTGCACCAAGATTTGACCAGCAGTCATTTCAGGTACTGCAAAACAAACTTCAGAACAGCCTGCAGGCTAAGAAAAATGATGTTAACAATAAAATAAGCGACAGCCTGACAATGGCTTTATACGGTGCTGGCAACCCGAGAAAAAGACTCTTCAATGAGGCCTATACGGCTGATATGTCTTTTGAAAAGGCCAAACAAATTTATGCGAGCCGTTTTGCCAATGCCGCTGATTTCCAGTTTTTTATTACCGGTGACATTGAAACTGAAGCCTTAAAGCCCCTGCTGGAAAAATATATTGCAAGCATTCCTACAACCAATAAAAAGGAAAATTTTAAAGCTGAAAATATTGTGGAATGGAAATCGGAAAAAACAAAAAAAACAGTGTTAATTCCCATGCAGTCTCCGAAAGGATATGTGAATATTGCGTACAAAAAACAAATGCCATACAGTGCAAAAAACAATATACTTACTGCAGCGTTGGGTGATCTACTGCAGCTGCGTGTCACAGAAACCATCCGCGAATCGGAAGGAGGCGCCTACAGTCCATCGGCATTTGCCCGTTTCATGCGTGAGCCAAAACCACTTTCCTATATCGGGTTCAGTTTTGACTGCAATCCTGAAATGGCGGATAAATTAGTTTCAATCCTTCATCAGGAGCTGCAAAAAATGGCTCAGGGAAATATCAATTCAGAAGACTTAAGCAAGGTAAAAACAAACTTCATCAAAGAACGTGAACAGCTGAAAGGTAAAAACAGCTATGAGGCAATGGTTTTGACGGACTATTTCAGGTACAATGAAAATGATACGGATCCGAAAAATTTTGAAGACATCGTGAGTGCACTTACAGTTGCCGAGATCCAAACGCTCGTACAGCAGATTCTTGTCTCAGGAAAATCTTATGAGTACATCGCCAAACCCCAAACCTTATAAATATCTCTAACGTAATGAAAAATATAATAGCTTTTATACTATTGTTCTTTGCAGCAAATGCAGGAGCACAAATTGTAACCCCTGTAAAATGGACAGTAACTACGACCAAAATCTCCGATACGGAATATGAATTAACCGCAACAGCGTCCATTCAGAAGGGATGGCATCTTTATTCCCAGAATGTAGCGCCTAATGGTCCCGAACCAACCAAATTTACTTTCGAATCCAATAAGAATTACCTCAAAAAAGGCATTACACAGGAAGATAAAGGGCGCATAGTTAATGACCCTATTTTTGAGATGCAGATCAAATTCTTCGAAAACAAAGCAAATTTCAGACAGAGAGTAAAACTAAAGACAAAAGCCCCCTTCAAAATTAAAACGACCGTGGAATTTATGGCCTGTGACGATACGCGCTGTCTGCCATCAACCGAACAGGAGCTTATTTTTAACATTAACTAACCTGGGCATTAAATGAAAAAATGGTTTACGGCAGTGTTTTATTTTGCTGCCATTACGATACTTACGGCCCAGAATGCAAAACCTGTAATATGGACTACCGCAGTAGAAAAACTCTCCGAACAGGAGTTTTATCTTATTGCGGAGGCCAATATTGATCCGGGATGGCAGCTGTTTTCACAGAATGCCACAGAAAACGCGGCTGTACCTACTGCCTTTACTTTTGACGACAGTAACGGGGATTTTACAATTATTGGAAATACGCAAGAATTGGAAGCTACTGAACGCACAAATGCAGTCACCCACGCTACCTATTTTGTCTTCAGCGGCAAGGCCGTTTTTAAGCAGAAAATCAAACTCACCGCGCCATCTAAAAAAATAAACGCTTTTGTAGAATACACCATCGAGGACAAAAATAAAAATAACAGTACACAGGAAACGGATCTTTTATTTGATATGACCAGTGCAACTGCCTCGCATTCATCAAAGGAACTAGTAAAAGCAAACATGAAAACCGCTCCAAAGGATTCCAAAGGCCTTTGGTCAATCTTTATTCTGGCCTTCCTTTCGGGTTTTGCGGCACTTCTGACTCCCTGCGTATTTCCTATGATACCGATGACTGTCAGTTTTTTTACCAAACAAAGCAAAAACAAGGCCCTTGGAATACGAAATGCTGTACTTTACGGTGTCTCAATTATTGTTATTTATGTTTTGCTTGGAACTATTGTAACGGCCGTTTTTGGGGCCGGCGCCCTCAATGCGCTGGCTACCAATGTATGGTTTAACCTTATGTTTTTTCTGCTTTTAGTGGTCTTCGCTATATCTTTTTTAGGTGCTTTTGAAATAGTGCTTCCGAACTCCTGGGCAAATAAAGTGGATACTCAGGCTGACAGGGGCGGGCTGATCGGCCTATTTTTTATGGCTCTTGCACTGGCTATTGTATCGTTCTCCTGCACAGGCCCTATTGTCGGAACGCTTCTGGTTCAGGCTGCCTCCAAAGGAGGCATTGCCCCTGTACTTGGAATGTTTGGCTTTTCGCTGGCTATCGCCCTCCCTTTTGCTCTTTTTGCAGCTTTTCCCGGCTGGCTGAATTCACTTCCCAAATCAGGGGGCTGGCTCAACACCGTGAAAGTGGTTTTGGGATTTCTGGAACTTGCCCTTGCCTTTAAATTTTTATCCCAGGCCGATTTAGTCGCTCAGATGCATCTCATCGAGCGTGAAGTATTTTTGGCGATTTGGATTGCTGTATTTGGAACCCTGTCACTCTATCTTTTTGGAAAAATCACCCTGCTGCATGACAGTCCGATAAATCATATTTCGATTGGAAGACTAAGCCTAGGAATGGTTGTACTGGCCTTTACGTTATACATGGTTCCGGGCTTGTTCGGCGCACCTCTGAACCTGATCAGCGCCTTCCCTCCCCCTCAGAATTACAGCGAATCACCATACGGTGTCGGAGGCGGACAACAGGCCCTGTCCACGGAAGCTGCCACAGAACTGCCCGACGGCGCGCATCTGATTGCGCCTCATAATATACTGGCATTTGACGATTATGATAAAGGGATGGCTTACGCAAAAAGCGTCGGAAAACCTGTTATGATTGATTTCACAGGCTGGGCATGTGTGAATTGTCGCAAAATGGAGCAAAACGTATGGCCGAAACCTGAAGTTCTTGAAATGCTTAAGAACAAAATTGTCCTGATTTCATTGTACGTTGATGATAAAAGACCTTTAGACACCAATAAAATAGTTGAATCTCAGCTAAACCCCGGCAAACAGCTCAAATACATCGGCCAGAAATGGAGTGAAATGCAGACTATCAAATATAAAGCAAATTCGCAGCCTTTCTATGCCATTATCGACCATCAGGAACGCAACCTTATCAAACCAATTGCCTACACACCGGATTCAGATGAATATTTACTGTGGCTTCAGTCCGGCATCAGGAATTTTAAAAACTAAACTAACCTCATACGTCTGCTGCAGGGCAGACGGCTTAAATAACAATAGAAATGAAAAAACGGCTTCTCTTATTTGTTTTATTGCAACTGACCGGACCTTATCTTTTCGGACAGAACAGCTCCGAAGACTTATCCATGTGGTACAACTCCCTAAAATCAGCTTCGAAAGCAGTTGATAAAGAAACCTATATCTTAAAAATACTAACCATAAATGCGGGAGCCGACCAACCTCAGACAAGCTTTCTCATCGACGCGAGCCTGCAGATAGTTGCTATAGCATTTGCTGAAGAGGGCGATTTGAAAAAGGCTTTAGTGTACACTGCAAAAATTAAGGATACGGAACTTAAAAGTAGTACTGAGGACGGCATAGCGGAATCCCTCACCACACAGAAAAAATACCAGCAGGCTCATGCCATTCTTGACAGTAAGGTATCTGTTATTAAAAAAGATAGCAACGGCACCAGGCTTCCTGAAAAAAATCAGATGATGACAGCCATGATATATGGCGGACTGCTTTTCTGCGAAACGCATTATTTAGAGGCATCCGATTTTTTAGCCGCCTCAATGACCCTCAACAATTACGGGGAAAATTATAAAGAAGATTACCTGCGTGCGCTTATTAGAGGAAACTCAAAAAAGGCAGACCGAAATCTGATATCGGAAATTTACCTGATGAAAGGTAGGCGATCAGACGCTTTCAGACAAGACGTTAAATCCTGGTTCGTAAAAACAGACGGAAACTCCAACGCCTTTAATGCACTGGATGAGCAGGCTTCTGAACAGGAGAAAAACCGATTAGAATCGGTGGTTGCAAAAATGGCTGTAAATCAACCGGCGCCTGACTTCGAGGTTCTTGACATGAATGGAAACAAGGTAGCCCTTTCGAGCTTTCGCGGTAAAACGGTAATTCTTGATTTCTGGGCTACATGGTGCCAGCCGTGTGTCGCCTCATTCCCCGGAATGCAGAAAGCCGTTAATTATTACAAGAATGACACCTCCGTTGTTTTCATGTTCATCCATACTATGGAAAAAAAAGGCGCTGATGTCAAAAAACAGTCACAGGATCTGCTCAAGGCAAAGGGTTACAACTTCGACATCTATATGGATCTTAAGGATCCCGTAACCGGAAAATCGCCTGCCGCGGAAAAATTCAATGTAAGGGGGATTCCCGCCAAATTTGTAATTAACCGCGAAGGGATCATAAAATTTTCAAATGGTGGTTATGTAAGCGAGGATGAAGCTGTTGAGGAGATTAAGCTGATGGTTGAAAAAGCAAATCAAAAATAAATGCTCCTATCTCAAAATAGAACACGATAAAATAAAACACTAAAAATTTCTAACAACCATAAAAACAAAAAATAAATATGAAAAGGATTATCTTAACCGCTCTGGCAGCTTTCATGCTGCTGGCTGCCCAAGCTCAGGACAAAAAAAAATCAAAAGCAGACAGAAATGAAAAATTAGCTGAACTCACTGCAGAAACAGATCAAAAAGTAATCGATAAAAAATTGAAGTTGCTGCTTCAAAGTAATACTGAGCAGGATGCCATTACAGCATTGAGCTATTACAACGCAAAAGAATTAACCGATAAGGCTGAAGACACCAGAAAAAAGATCCTAAAAAAATTCCCCGAAGGAAGCTTAGCACAGCAGGAACTTTTAAAACAAGTGGATCAGATTTCCGATCTTAACCAAAAAGACCAGAAATTTGTTGAACTACATAAAAAGTATCCCAGCTTAAACACCGGCTTTCTTACTTACAGCTTAGGAAAAGAATTTGCCGCAAAAGGCGATGAAAACAAAATGAAGTTTTATGCTGATATCATGTCAGCCGATGCTAGGGACGGCCGCGGCAATGCCATATCAAAAGAAAGCATTTATGCTACAATGGCCACTGACATGGTAGAGTCCAATCCTTCCGCCGCAGCCGCATATCTTCAAAAAGGAGTCGCATTGTCAAAAAAAGCGCTTGACGAAATAACTACAGGCGGTACAGCAAATGAAAACCAACTTGTGCGGGCCAAAAACAATTATTTCTCAATGCAGCTTAACTATATGACAGCTCTGGCCAACGGACAGGAACCGGAGAAAGCTTATCAGATGGCCAAAGAAATGTACGACACCCAGTTAAAAATTACAGCGGCAGAAAATTACAAAAAGGAGAGTATAGAAGGGGCATATGTAAAAACGCTGATCAAGACCAAACGTTATAAAGAGGCGCTTCCACTAATTGAAACAGCAGTAAAAAACGGAGATATCAGCAGTAAAAACCTGGCAAACCTAAAACTGGCTTATACCGAAGTGAACGGTGCAGACGCAGACTACATTTCTTATGAAGCGAAGATTCTTGCCGCGCAGAAACAAGCCTTCAAAGAAGAAGTTGAAAAATCAGCTGTAAATCTACCGGCTCCGGGCTTTGAGCTGAAAGACACTGAAGGCAGAACCGTTAAACTGAGCGACTTTAAAGATAAAGTTGTGGTGGTCGATTTCTGGGCCACATGGTGCGGTCCCTGCAAGGCCTCTTTTCCGGCAATGCAGAAAGCAGTCAATAAATATAAGAATGATGAGAATGTACAGTTCTTGTTTCTTCATACATGGGAAAAAAACAGTCCGGAACCGGCAAAGAGTGCTCAAAAATATGTTACAGACAATAATTACACTTTCAAAGTTCTGATGGACCTCAGGGATCCCAAAACTAAAGATAGCGCAGCAGCATCGGCATTCAAAGTAGATGGTATTCCTTCAAAATTTATTATTGATCCTAAAGGAAACATCCGCTTTAATACATCAGGATTTTCTGCCGATGCAGACAAAGCCGTTGAAGAGCTTTCTTACATGATTGAATTTGCAAGAAAAGGATAAGAGGCCAAATAAAATTATACAACAATCTAAAAACAAATGAAACAAAAATCATTTAGGCTCTTAAGAAACTTAAGTTTTATTTTTACACTCCTCAACATCTCTGTCTCGGCTCAGATCGGAGCACCTAAAATTTTAAATGACGTCAGATCTTTTGAGGTGACGGCCTGTGCCCCCTTCAATAATAACATTGTAGCGGCATGGATGGAAAAAAGACCCGAAAGAAAAGACAATTCGGAAGACGCTGCCGATATGCGTATAGCGTATAAATCATCTGTGGATAATGGCAGAACCTGGAACGAAAAAGGCATAATTGATATGCCGGATACTTTTGGCAACGGAAATCCTTTTGTTACCAGCAGCAGGAAAGGAGCTGTTTATTTGGTCTGTATGCATATTGGCACGGACTTTTATTCCGGCAATATTTCCCTTTACGAGTTTAATTTCAAACTGAAAAAGTTTGTTCTTAAATCAGTACCCATAAAGAGTACAGACCATTTACTGGACAAACCCGCCATTGTCTGCAATGGAAAGGAAATTCATCTGGTTTACATATCCTATCCAAAAAGGGATAAAAATTCAGTGAAATACCTGTACTCAAAAGATGACGGACTGACATGGTCAGAACCGATGGATGTTTTTACCAACGGCACAGGAAGCTATTTGGGTCCTTCCATAACTGTTTTGGATAACAAGCAGGTAGCAGTATCTGTGGGATCTTACGGATTTAATAAAGAAATCTATTTTGTAAAGAAAAAAATGGATACCGACAAAGCCGTTTTTGAAACCCCAGTTTCGGTTGCAAAGATTACAAGGGAACAGGGAGCTGCAATGTCAGAGTTATATTCCGACGGAAGCAGATTAGTACTAAGCTGGCAGAATCCCCATCAAAGAAGCGAGATATGGATGGCTGTAAGCAGAGACAGTGGCAGCAGTTGGAACAGTCCTCAGCAGATAATAAAATTCGGGAACTTATTTTCCGGGGTTTTTGATACGAAAGGCAATCTTCACTGTATCTATTCTGACTTCGCAGACGATCGCTTTTCAGTTTCGTACAAACAGTTTGATGAAAAAAACAATCTTATCAAACACGGATATGTAAAGGAATCTGCCCCCCTCCCCGCATTTAATGAATATTTAGGCGCATTCCAAAAATTACTAATCACTAATTATGAATTAAACGCATTCTGGATAGACTATCCGGACGATCATACCCTAAAGCTGACAAACTGGAAAATCAATTAAACCTTTCTGTCATTTTATTTCAGATAAAGCTGTTCCCTCTAAGGAACAGCTTTCTTTTTAGAACTGATATCTATTATTCCACAAAAAAAGAAGACCGCAAATAATATGATTTTAAACCAATAATATTTTTGCTAAATTTTATTTGTGTAACGGATTTTACCACGTCTCTGCCCCATCACTATGATTTTTTCTTTTAATTGCAAATCTTCTAAAACCCAGTTTCAGAATGGTTTCAATATCCATTCCTTAAAATACGCCATACGCACTTGCAATAGCATTTACGGTTAAACCGTTCCTTTTTACTCTTTCTCTCATAAAAAAATGGGTTATGTTAATACTAAATTTTTGCTGATTATCTTAAAGCATTAATTGTGCATTAAAAAGATATTATTTCATCAAGACAAAAACAAGTATAAAGATTTTACATAGAGATGTTAAAAAAAAAATCATTTATTCTTTAAGGTATTTGTAGGCAAATATAATTGAGTAGCCAAAAATTTTAGTAATTATGCTTTCGATCACTGTTATGTTTTTTGCACTATTACCTATCCATTTGCCCACAATAATACCATCCTTTTCTATTAAGACAATAGTTATTCTAATGGAGTTTCGAAAGATGATAGAATGGCTTGTGAGCTTAAATTTTCCATTTTCGTTGTTCCAATTGAAAAACTGAAATAGGATCGTTAGATAAATAAATTTTATCAAATAGCCGAAAATACAATCCTAAATGTATCTTCATATTGCAAAGACTCTTTCTAAAAAATAATTTAATCACACTTTTTACCAATTGGTAAATAACGGAACAAGTCAATTGTTAACTTTGCAACAATGAAAGAATTGATAGAATATATCCTGCAGTTTGGTAATCTAAACAAACAGCAAATCGACTTAATTATCAGCAAAGCAACTGAAATGGAACTTCGAAAAGATAAGTATTATTCAGAAGCGGGTAAAATTCCTCTTCAAATCGGATTCATTGTAGAGGGTGTAATTCGAGGATGCTATTATAACAATAAAGGTGAAGAAATTACACGCTGTTTTATTCCTGAAAATAACTTGGTTGTTGATTATGTAAGTTTTGAAGCTAATGTTGCCTCAGCTGAATATTTACAAGCCAGTACAGATTGTAAACTCATTATATTTTCAAAACATGACTGGGATGAACTTTCGCATACTATACTAGATTGGGAACAAATTAAAAATAAAATGGTACAAAAATGTATGTATCAAATACTCAGAAAGACTCCTGCTATTTCACAGGATGCTACAACACGATACCTGAATTTTATTGAAAACTTTCCAAGACTTACAAATCGTGTTGCATTAAATCATATCGCTTCTTATCTGGGAGTTACTCAACAGTCTTTAAGCAGAATACGAAAAAATATCCGTTAATCGTTTTTTACCAAATGGTAAATGCTTTTAATTTTTATAAAGCAAACTTTGCTCTATAATTTTTAAAAGAAAATGAAAATGAAAAAAGCATTTATTACAGGAGCAAACAAAGGCATCGGTTTTGAATCCGCAAAGCAGCTTCTACAACAGGGATTTTATGTTTACATAGGAAGCCGAAACTTCTCGAATGGTTTACAAGCTATTGAAAAGCTGCAGACAGAAGGTTTTACAAATGTTGAGTGTATTCAAATTGACGTGACAGATGAGAATTCAGTAAAAAACGCACGAACTGAACTCGGAAAAAAAACTGAAATTCTGGACGTTTTAATTAATAACGCAGGAATTAACGGTATTCCGCAAAATACCACTGAAGCGACTGCTGACAATTTTAAAAAAAATTATGAAACCAATTTATTTGGAGCGGTAAGGGTCACCACAGCATTTATCGATTTATTAAAAAAATCCGATGAGCCTCGTATCGTTAATGTAAGCTCAAGTATGGGATCACTTACATTTCATAACGATTCAACTTATCACTCTTATCAGCATAAATCGTTCGCAGCTTATTCTTCGTCAAAATCTGCTTTAAACATGTATACTATTCATTTGGCTTATGAACTTAGCAACACAGCATTCAAAGTTAATGCCGTTTGTCCAGGTTATACAAAGACTGACCAAACTGGATTCACAGGAGGAGACATCCAAGATGCTGGAGCACGTATAGTAAAATATGCTTTACTAGATCAAAATGGAGTAACTGGTAAATTTATTAGTGAAGAACTAAAAACCCAAACTGGGGAAATTCCATGGTAGTTTAAATGACTCCTCAGTTCGACCCAGCATAATTTCCGGAGGCACCGTACTCTGTCTTTTTATATTGTCATCTGGTACTAATGAACCCGCAAAGTAAGGAAGATACGCTGATACTTCATCTTCCTTACAGCTTGTGGCAATATCTATAGTTGTTACTATAAATCAATTTACTAGGTTCTGTTACATCTGCAATCTAAATCCTTAAAGAAATCAGTAGCCCGAAAATGATGCAGCCATTTTACAAAATAATTTGAACATACTTCTTCCCAGCTGAAGTATGTGATTCTTTCTCAAAATTTGCACATCTTCAATTCCTCCTAGGGTTCTTCTGGCAGATTCAAACTTTTAAACCCCAAATCCTTTAGATCCTCCATTTTATAAAACGATAATCCTGCTAAATAATATCATTGAGATAATTGCACTAAGCAATCTTTATATTTAAAAGGATCTCTTGTTGTAACCTCGTATTGCACTGGTGTTAAAGTTGCTTTTGTCTATATTTATTACTGTTGGCATGCGAATATTTTTTGTGGAATTGTTCCCTTTTTTGCCACAACAAGTTAAGGCTGATTTTACCGACTTTTGTCAAGTGTAAGTTTTGTTGCAACATCGTGACAAATAACCCTTTTACAAAACAGAAATCCATTAAAATAAAGACCTTAGAAGCCTAGGTTCGAAACTGTATTACAATTGACATTGACCTTGCACACAAAGCTGGCACTTATGAATTTACTTTTAAAAAAGGGTTTAAAGAAATATTTGGGACAATGGTTTTTGTTTTTTGGAACGACACTAAAATGGAACAAGCCAGACTTCTTATATTAGATCAAAATATGAATATACGCTAAGTAGCAAATGTTGTTGGATATAAAAACGGAGACATTTTTCTGCGGCATTCAAAAAGAAATGCTCTATTGGTTCTCTGGTACCTGTGCTGAACCTTCATGAAAATGAAAACATTCTTAAACTATTGAACATTCCTGAAGGATATGAAGTTACTATCAATGTAGCTCTTGGTCATCCGGCAGAAAGTCCTGAAATACCAATTCGATACAGTGATAAAGTCAAAATTATTAAATAGTAAGATTAAAATATGTTTATTTCTAAAATTGGCTTGGTCGAAAGAAAATCTTAAAATTTTTCGATTCAGCTTCCCGCAACCAATAATCAACGGCTCAATGGTATTATGGATGATCTCAGGAATAGTTCAAATGAAGAACTACAAACAGTTCCAGAAATTAACATTATATAAAAACCTTTAAAAATACCCAAGTGTTTCATAATTCATCCTTTTTTGTCACAAAGTTTGTACCTCAAAATTCGAGGTACAACTGGGGTACAAATTTTAGCAAAACAACACCTAAATATTCCAAAAAAACAATTCAATAAAAAAAGATCCAAAATGTTAATTACCAATATTTTAGACCCTTTTGTTATTTTTACTTTGCGTTTATTTGCGCCCTCTATTTTCCGATGCAGAAATTAACTTTCCTTATTTCATAAGGGGTTAGCGGTAGCGAGGTACAAATAAGGTACAAATTTTACGTAAATAAAAAACTACAAAAAAAACAAAAAAAAAGTTGTTTTGTGGCTTAATAAATAGAGTCAATAATGAACTTACATAGGTTGCAGCTGGTTCAAAAGTAAAAAAATAAACTTTAATCCTAATAAAAACACCTTAAAAATCAAATAGATAACAATTATATATTTCATCCGCTAAAAAATTAAAATTCAATTGTCTTTTTGAACGACGATTTCCTTTCTAACATTTTAACCATTTTCCATCAAAAATATCGTCTCTCCTCTACACTTTCTCGAATTTTTCATAAATAGCTATTTTAGTAACGATTCACCCAAAAACATTTTTTTATTGTAATTTTACGGGATGCCGGATTTTTTAAGCTTAAATAAATTATACGATCTGCTGCCTGATTCCCACAGTGCAGAAAAAAAAGCAGACATTGGTCATTTTGACATCCTAAAAGTTGAGGATTTTGTCTCTGATGGAAAACCAGCTCATACCTCTTACTCCCGCCGCAGTTTTTTTAAAGCTAGTCTTATTCAGGGGGACTGCGTTGTGCATTATGCGGACCAGAGCATTACAGTAAAAAAATATGGGCTTGTTTTTACAAACCCCAGCGTACCTTACAAATGGGAAATTTTAAACAGAGAACAGTACGGTTTTATCTGTGTCTTTACAGAAGATTTTTTCATCGCCCCTCCTCCCATTAAAGATTGCCAGGTTTTCCAAAGTGCTGCTAATGCAGTCATTTTATTAGATCAAGAAAGTTTTGAAAAATTCAGCGTAATCTTTAGAAAAATGGAAATTGAACTGCGCAGCAACTACAACCATAAATACGATTACCTGCGTACCTTATTTATGCAGGTGGTACATGAAGCCCAGAAAATGGTGCCTGAAAAAGGTATAAAAGTAATTTCTTCTAATGCTGCTGAACGGCTGGCTTTGCTTTTCAATGATCTTTTAGACCGCCAGTTTTCCATAAAAGATGTAAACGATACAGCGCTGTTGAAATTACCTTCCGATTTTTCCAAAAGTTTAAATGTGCATGTCAATCACTTAAATAAAGCGTTGAAAACTGCAACGGGCCATACTACTTCACAGCTGATAAAAAAAAGAATCCTGACAGAGGCAAAAGTGCTTCTTAAAACAACAACCTGGACTATTACACAGATTTCACATTGTCTGGGTTTTGAAGAACCGAACCATTTTTCTTTGTTTTTTAAGGAAAATATGTCTGTAACCGCCAGCGATTTTAGAAACGGAAATTGATTGTTTTTTGTATTTTATTGTTTCGTTGCTGTATAGAACTAAGAGCATAGGTTTAAGAACTTTGTCCTAATATTTAATAGCAATAGTATGTGGACAAAAGAAAACATTCCTGATCAGACAGGAAAAACCGTTATAATCACTGGATCTAACGTAGGGATAGGATACGAAACTGCACTTGCATTGTACGAAAAAGGGGCAGCTGTCACATTGGCCTGCCGTGATGAGCAAAAAGCCGGCAGCGCAGCGAACGAAATTTCAAAAACAAAATCTAAAGGCAGCATAGAAGTATTAAAATTAGATCTGTCAGACCTTAATCAGATAAAAGAAGCCGCAGATGTGTTTAAAAAGAGGCATGATAAGCTGGATCTTCTGATTAATAATGCCGGAGTCATGGTGCCTCCCGCATCTTTCACTGCACAGGGTTTCGAGCTTCAATTTGGAACCAATGTGCTTGGACATTATGCTTTTACGGGACATTTATTCAATCTTTTAAAAGCAGCTCCGCAGTCAAGGATAATAACTGTCAGCAGCTTAGTATACACCGCTGGCAAAATTGATTACGAGAACCTCAAAAGCGAAAAAAATTACGATCCCAATCGTGAATATGCACAGAGTAAATTAGCCAATCTTCTCTTTACCCTTGAACTTCAGGACAGGATCGAAAAAGCCGGGGAAAACATAATATCTGCCGCGTCTCATCCAGGAGCGACACTTACGAATCTTGCACGTTTCATCACCCAGGAACAATTTGACAGCATGATCGAGACTTATGGAGAACTTATGCCTGCCTGGAAGGGTGCGCTGCCGTCATTGTTCGCCGCAGTAAGTCCTGAGATTAGCGGAGGCGAACTTATTGGACCGGATCAGGACGGGGGACTCCGCGGGTATCCAACAAAAGCGGTCATAGAGCTTTCCGGATCTTATCATCTTGAGGCAGAGAAACTATGGAAGTATGCTCAGGAGGCAACCGGAATTATTTATCCGTGATCTATAATTCATCTGATTAATTTTCAGCACGCGTTTCTTTACCCGAAGAAAACAAGTAAAAAAAGCTTTCGATTGTCTTGATTATTAGATTATCCAGGAAGCAGGACTAAATGTCTGCAGAAATTCCTAAAATCGCTGCTTATTAAAACAGGCTTGCTTAATACTGATTAAGCGAGCCTGTTTTGATTAAATTTGGAAGTAAGTACTCCTATAAAGCTTTTTTTTATCCGGATATTCTCTTTATCGCTTTTAAATTATTATGATCATAAGCGTTCTGATATAATCAGACAGTACGGACAGATCAATTTTTCAAAAGTTAAAAAAACTTATCATATTCATTTTCAATTCATTAAAGTAATTTATCTAAACAAAATATTTAAATTATAGTGGTATTTAATTGCTGCCAGAAGATTTGAAATAATTGTAATGATTGCAAAGACGCAGTTAAGCACTTTTAACTGCCGTATCAGTATTTTTTTTTATTATTCTGCTTCAAACGTTATAGTCGTTTTTTTAATTTCTGCTATTATTTCCCCCGTAGCATAGCGGTCCGACTCGATGTGAAGCGCCAGCTCTATCTGATCGCTTGGAATGGTTTCAAAATAATTCGTTCGGTCGTACCATGTTGTGGCATTCATCTGCGCCCCAATATTCTGGAGGACAGTAAAAATGGGATTTCCGTTCTTCTTATTGAAGGTAGGAGTTCCTTTAAAATTAAGATGCTCCAGCAGATGTGTTGAACCAGTATTTCCGGTAACTTCGTGCTTAGAGCCTACGCGATACACAATCTGTACAGTAACCACTGGTGATGAGTTGTCCTGAACCAGCAATACATTCATCCCGTTGGGCTGGTAGAGGTATTCTTCAATTCCCTGCAATTCCTGAACTTTTTTAAAATTCAACTGTTTATCCTGTGCGTAAACAGAAACGGTTGACAGCAGAAAAACGGATAACTTGATAAACGGATTTTTTGTCATTGATAAATAAAATTTGAAACTGATAAAGCACCGGGCTGCGGTACAATTAAATTTGTAAATGAGGTTTCAGCAGTTTATGCTGCATATTTTTAGAATTGATTAATTGCTACCCTAAATGGATTGTTCTACCCGGAGCAGATATAAAGATCTTGGCGATCCGATTACGGACATCCTTAAATGTTTTAGAGTGCGGTTTTCTCGAAAAGTTCATCTGTTGTTTTTTTAGGGTTATATAATAAGAACAACAAAGCATTAAAAAAGTACTATTAAAGTTTCACTTATTTTTAAACAAAAATCAAGAAATCGTTAAAAGACCGCGATAAATAACAAATTACCCGCCATACGGATATATTAATGATTTTGCTAAACCGTAAGAAAATACTTGAGTGGATATAAAACTGAAAGCCGAAAGAAATAATCTGCCTTCTTTTTTTAGTAAGAAGAATAGAACCCAAAATGATACTTTTTAAGCACATCAATAAAATTGCGCATACGAATCAAAAAATGAATATGCTTCATGTTTTACGCAGCGGACATAGATTTGCCGTCTTTGGAATTTAGCAACTCAAAGGATTAAAAAATAAAGCAACTGTTCAAAATTGCAGAAGCTTTACTCTAAAAATAAGAGTAAAGCTTCTCTAAGGCTATCCCAATGGAAAATCTTGATATAAGACAGTAATTTGGTGTAGAAAACAGGATTGAGGTATTTACCGGCTTTCAGTAGCAATGAGGCGCAAATAAGCCGAACAAAAAATTATCAAAATACGCAACCTAATATGAAAGTAAACAGCATCAGAAGAATTGTCAATGGATTCATTTCCAATTAATTTCTGTGCTGATTTTTTGATCTGTCTTTGTTTTTTTCATAACCCCAACAACATATTAATTCACATTTTGTTTATTGTCTTTGAAACGTCATAATTTCTCCGTTTGTAAATTTCCATTTCATTGTTGAGCTTGTTAATTCCAAAATTTCACTAGTGCTTGTCGCATATCCGTAGCCACTACCGTAAACAATTATTTGATTACCATTTACAGAATAAGTGGAATTAATCTTTTCCTGAGGCGGATTACATGAAATTACCCCTTCGTTATATTCATATGTCATATCCGAATTAAATATCATTAGGTCATCCTGAGAACAAAGTATATATCCATTAATACCTTGACCACAAGGAGTGGTAGTAATAGCGCTAACAGGAATTGTAAACCGGTCAACACCACACAGTACCGAGCTTATAGCTTTCCAGGTTCCAACTATATCATTTTGTAATGTCACAGTAATTGGAAACCTGCCTGAAAAAGTTGAAAAACCGTCACTAAAACTGTAATTTAAATAATCCGAAACCGCCTTGTTACTATTGTTTTTGATTTTCATTTTTAATTGACCATTGGTAAAACCAACGGATTGTAAATCTAGATTGCTACTTGTAATACTGAATTTTATTTTATTAAAAATTTCCGGAATCATAGCATTACTTACTAATGGACTATCGGCAGGCAACTGGAACTTTGTAAATAATGACAAAGTAACAAAAGGCAGCGTATTAAGTGATACGATTATATTATTGGCCTTATCAATGCAAAAATTAAACTTATTGTACGTATCAAAAAAATCAGCTAATTCATTTTTGGCATTGGCTGAATCAGACAATATAATTTTTCTGTCCTGGGTATTAAAATTTAATGTTTTTTCTGTTTCACTTTGAAATGAAATTACAGCTAATGCCTTTTTAGTTACCTCACTAATTTCACCGTCCATTATTAGGCTAGTTGTTTTAAAACCTTCGTCATAAATTTTTTTTAACGATTTTGCAACACTATACAAACCATATGACAAAGGCACAACTGACAGCAACTTAATTTCCGGAGTACCAAAATAAACACCCACAATTCCAATTACCAAAGCGGAAGTTCCAACCATAGATTTTTTTAATTCAGTCTTGATTATGTCTGTCAATCTTCCGGTATAGTTTTCATTATAATTATTACTCATCATAAAATCGAACCACTTTTTATTTACTTTATAGAACAATGCAAGGTTATTTTGTTGCTCGGCTGTTAAATTGGTGTAAGCAATATTAAAGGAATTGATATTATTTGTGAATATTACCGCTTCACTCGTGTTTTCCAATGTCAGTAATATGTTGTCAATCTGATTTCTAAGGGGCTGTATGGTCTTTTCTGGTGTTTCTGCTAAAACCGGCTTTTTTACAATGTATTTTCTTTTAATTGTCTTTAACTGAAAATTAAAATTTCCTTCCGGAAGATTCCCTGGTATAATAAAATGCAATCTATTATCTGAACCTTTTGTTATGTTAATCTGAATACCTCCGATTTCTGAAGTGTATTCATTTTGATTAAAATCTTCTTGTCCTGTATCTATTGAGACTAATTGAAAATTCGATACGGTTTCAGTTATGACATTATCATCCTCAATTGGTTGTTCAGGATCTTTAGTACAGGAGTTTAGTATCAATAAGGCTAAAATGAATAATATATTTTTTAAGGATTTCATTTAGATAATATTTAGTGTTATACTTGGTCATTTTGTTTTGTCGAATCAGCAGCAATGAAATAAAGGACATTCAAAACAACAAGCAATTCAGCAAGACGCAAAGAGAATCATTGGAATTAAGGTTTTCCATGCATTGTTTTTACAAAACACAAATCTCAAGTGCGATTTTGGACTCTCACTCTGTATTAACAATCTTGTTTAAAAAATTTAAAATTATGAATAACCTTTTCTCCATCGAAAGTGTCAGTCCGGATACTTGTCAGTGAAAATGCCGTACACTTTACCATTGCTGTCAAAAATAATCTGATTGATATTCAACCCTTTTTGATATTGATTCTTAACAAAGAAATTATCGTTGCCATTATTGTAAGTATAGGTAATCTCCAAAGCTTTCACAAAGGCACCCAGATTTTTAGAAGTTTTCTCGGAAACCTCATTAAACTTTTCCCTTGTTACAATAGGTTTTAAACCGTCAGACATCATTTCTGAAAGGTCGCTATACCTTTTGTATACAATCATGTCATTAACTTTCCTAGCTGTTTCCTTTAAACGGGAAATTCTTGTCTTATCAAGACGCACTGTATCCTCTACCGGATCCACTGTTTTCACAGGATCCGGCTTTGGTACATATGCAAAATAAGCTACAATGATACTTCCAATAACCGGTATCGATGCAAGTAAAATCCTTTCTCTGTTGATCTTATTGGAATTTCTGCTCTCTTTAACTCCCATCTTTTCTGTTTTTTATAAATTATTTTCATCTAACATTACATGTCATAAATCCCATTAAACCTTCCTGAAGCAGTGCATTGATGCTTTTCTGGATTATTACTGAAGAGCCGTCAGGCCTTGGGTCCAATAAACGGAGCGCTGTTATCTGCAGATTCGAATTGTTTTTGACATAATCAACACCTACGCAGACTACACCATGTGCGCGTGTTGCCATCACAAGAGGTATTCCGTCACTTAATTGATCTATAATAATCCAGGGATCATTATTGTTCATTTGCGATAAATAAGACACATAGGGAATTATCGCAATACTCTCTCCGCTATTAGTGCTGTAGGTGCCCCTGAGTCCAACTTTCGCCAGTTCGTAGGTAGGCCCGGCACCTTGATTTACGACTGAACCAAATACTTTCATCGACTGGTTTTCCTGACTTTCATTTATGTCAAATGCCTTGAGCAGCATTTGATTGCAGGCCGCCCAGCAACAGTTACATTCTTTTTGTTTCGCATACAAATACTGTGCATTTGGGATATCGACAGAATAGGTCTGCGAATATATCTGCCAGGTAAAAAATATAGCAGATAAGCTAGCTATCAAATATTTTTTCATTTATCAGGGTTTAAAAATAAACTTCACTTTTAATGGCGTTTCTAACAGGTGCTTCTGCCCTTATTTGAGGCATTTAAAAAAGGCCGAAGCCCCTTTCTGAACTAGGCAGCAAGCAATACAAACCGTCTTATTGAACCATTACATTTTTTTTATTCTTTCAAATCTTATTAGTATTGAATTCTGACATACCAATGGGACTGCATTAAGCTTGCAAGATTACTTCCGTAGTACTCGTTTCTGCCGTTGGTCATGATATTTTCCTCACTGGGCCATGGATCCCTCACTACAATGGTTTGAATCAGCGGACCTGAGGGCGTTGAAATATAACTGCATGCTGTTAGCACAACTGCATGACCTGAATTGGGACCTGACTTATATCCAATCAGTACCGGCCTCTGATTATAAAGTTCCTGGATTAAATAAGATGGACTCGGTGCACCCCAGTTTAAGGATGCCGATACCACATACTGCCTTCCGGAATTATCAACACTCCAATTATTCAGGTTTGCTGTGATTACTGAAAGACTGCCCGCCCAATTTGGCAGGCTTCCTGTCGGTTCAATTCCATAACTCCTGTAAACGATCTGCTCCTGAGTAATATATAAACCATAATAATTAAAAATCATTTGTATTGAGGCGGCCCAGCACCAATTAGAATTTCGTTGGGCAGATGCAAAATAATTAAAACTTTCACTTGGTATCCCAACGTAGACAGCCTGCTGTCCAAAAGACTGATGTCCGAAGCACAGTAGAAAAATTATAACACGTAAATATTTGAATCTCTTTATCATAATATTGCTGATTTTAGATTATTGCAATATTACATTAAGCTCCTGTGGGCAATTGGCGTGGAAAGAGAAAAGCAGTAATTTTAAGAATTAGCTTATAAAACAAAATTGATTTTGAAATTAGAGTCAAATTGTAATATTTCAAGTAAACTAGCGGTTATTTGATCTGTACACAAATCTGTATCAAACTTATAAAAAATACTAGTATTATTCTTAAAAAAACAACACAAATCGTTAAAAATCAATTAATTAAGTCAAAAAACATAAAACTTAAAAATAAACAAGAATAAAACTATTAAATGATTGATTTTCCATCAATAACAAAGAATAATATTTCCATTTTTTAATCTGACTGTCGAAAAAAAAATAAGATAAAATGAAACTCCACATATGCTTAATAAAAAAATTAAAGGATATAATTTTAGACTTAACCACTCAATACAGCTTTAATGATTAAAAATTTAAAATACCTGGCAGTTTCAGAAATTCGCAATCCTTATTCGATACATTGAAGTACAAATATGGTCTATTATTTTCCCGTAAGACAATTCAAAAAAACTTAACAAAGAAACTTTTATATGCATTCAACAACTAATTCAGTAAGGTTTATGAATTCCGAAGTTGCTTCAAAAGTAAAAAATGCATTCTAGTATAAAAATAGAAATAAATTAAATAAACAAACTATTGGGTCCTACCCAAGAACCGTTAATGATGCATTTTTTGCAACCCTTTCCATTTATCATATGCATCTGATTAAGATTTTAGACAATAAACAGACAAGTATTTAAAGAGATTTTTAAGAAAGATCGTGAACCCCAAAAAACTTTAAATATCATCTAAATCGGCACCTACATAATTGGCCTTGATGAAATGGAATTACTCCTTTTATTTTCTGATTTGCATCACTACTGATATACATAGCATTTTTGTGTTCTCCAATAATCCCAACATGCTCATAATGCTTCAATGCCTTCCATAAAGATTTCAGACTTGCCAGGCTAGTTTTTTTTGAACGACTCTGCAATAGCTTTTTTTATAACATATCGTAAACAAGCTAATTGCCGCACACTTCTAACCATAAATTTTAGTTAGGTGATAAAATCTTGCAGTATTCTCACCAGCACAGGCGAAAATGCTTCGAGCCGATTTTGAGCGGAAGGAGTTGATAGATCCTCTATCAGAAGTCCCAACAATTCATTATCCAATAATCCTATATCAGCAGGATTTTCTCCAATGGTATAGATCAGACTATTAACCAGATCCTTTCTTACAGCAGTTAACTTTTCGGTATCCAAACCCAATACATCGATAGTTTTTCTTCCATCATCAGTGAGTCCGACAGCTGCACCGCTTAAATAATATTTGATATCGGTTTCACACGATGCGTGCAATGGTGTGATCGGCAGATGATATGCTTTTTTATGCATACCGCAATGATGCTTTCCGTTGCAGCTTGCAACAAAATTGGTATAGGTCATCGATAGCTGAGGGCTGGTATGCCTCGCTATGATATGTTCATTATGTGAATTATCATGATCAATGCTACAACAGCAGTAGGCACAAATATAGTGCTGTTCTGTAAGACAGGAATTACGAATATCACTCTTTACCTGCGGGCCCGCATCGTGATCACGCAATTCATGATACAAAACATTTGGGTTATGAGCAATAAAAGCAGTAAGAGTGACTGGAGCTAAACCTTTAGTTATGACTTTCATTCTGCAGCTGCAATCTTTTAATTAACAATCTTGCTTTTACCATTTCAATATGATCTTTTGGAAGTTCCATTCCCAGTTCGATTAACAGTATCTTGGCATCTTCCAGGTTTTTATCCTGTACTGCATTCATTAAAGATCTGATTTTGAGTTCAACTTCCTGGTTTCTGATATCGGTATCCATCGCCTTTATCAGTACGTTGTTTACATCCTCACCATAAAGTGGATCAATTTCAGCAAGTCTGCCAAAATCCAATGAGTAACATAGCAGATCTTTTTCATCACTGATCAGTAGCGGTGAATGCGTGGTGATAATGAACTGTATATTCGGAAAAGTATCTTTTAGGCGTCCTACAAGGCTTCTCTGCCATTTGGGATGCAGATGCAGCTCTGCTTCATCGATTAGCACAACACCACTCCCAATTAAAGGATTTTCCATTGAAGGATTCATTATTGCCAACCTTCTTGCAATGTCCCCCACTAATGCCATGGTCAGTTTTTCCCCTTGGGAAAGCTGTTCAACATTCAAGGGTGCTCCATTTTTATCCACTGCCATATGCAACCTCGGTTTTCTCTGTACTCTGAAATTTTTTAACTCGGGCAGAAAACTCTCAAGGGCACTTTTTACAGCCATAAGCTGAATATCCGAAAGTTTATTCAATTGCCTAAATACTTCATCCATGTTGTGTCCCGGTTTAAAACTTTCCAGGACTCTTATTTTCTTTTCATTTTCAACATCCTCTCTTTCTCGGTACCATTCAAAAAAACGTCTGTAGTCAACAATTCCACGAAGTGCGTTATCATAGCCGTCCATCTGCTCAAAAGTGTGTTTTCCCCGTATCTTTAGCGGAATATCCAATACTCCCCTATTGGCATCATAGAAAAGCAACAAAGGAAACGAAAGCTTATCGTCCACAGAATATCGATCCTTGTATTGGTTCACTAACCTGTTTAGTCCTTCCAGCCTAGTAGGTCTTTCCGTTTTTTTTCCTCTTTTAGCTTTTGATACGGTCCACTCAAATTCCTCGTTATCATGCTCGGTTATAATAGTGATCTGACCGCTTGCAAATGAATTATTGATCTTAAGTTCACTGATCGGCATACCTGCTCCTTTCTCACTTCTAATCCTGGACACAAACCAGCTGAAACCAATAGCCACTGATTCCAAGATGGTCGATTTTCCGGCGCCATTACTGCCGATAATTAAAGTATTATTAAATAATTTTTCAGGGTAAGGGGCAAACTTCAAATTCAATTCCTCGAATTGCCCTATACCTCTTAGATGTAATGACTTAATTTTCATGAATATAGAAAGGATAAATAAAAGACAAAACCTGCCTTTAACAGCTCAAAAATAACGATTAAAAATATGGAATGCAATATTAGTCCGCAATAATGTTCAAATCAGGATAGTGTCAGCTCAGAATAATAGAAAATAGCAAAGGTATCAGACTTCCGTAAAAACTTTATTTTATTGAAACGGCTTCTAAAAGATTTTCACTTTTAATAAATCAGACTGCACTATTGCACCTCATTGTACAATTCAGGCGAGATTTGAAAGTCTTCCTCCTGATCCAGGATGTGTAGAATTTCCGTGTAACCTTTCGAAATACGGCTGTATTTTGGTCAGATGAGTGTGAGCTGCTGGTGCTAATCTGAATCTTTTCCCACCTCTAAGCGTATTTCCTTCCGCATTTTTTAAACCTGCCTGTAAATCAAGGATAAATTACTTTTAACAATCTGGCCGCTGTTAGTAAAAAAAACAAGGTCTTCATCCCAGCATACGGTTCAATCATATTGATACAACTACCTTCCATTTTGATTAAGATCCCGTTCTATAGAACTTGTTCTCATAAAAATATTTTCGAATCCTGTAAATATTCTGCCAGCTAACAAATCCAAGATCATCTTCTTTACCATTACCATAGCCTTCACATTTTACAGTTTCATTTAAAATATTCACTACAGGCTGCGCTATTCCGAATAACTGCCTGAAACTCTCTTTACCGTGTTCCTCTACGTTCAGTACCTCTAAAACATTTTCAACCTCTGTTCTTGGAAACCTGAAATAGCCTATAGGAAAAAGGTGGATGCCATAGGTCTCATTGCGTTTATAAGCTAAGCAAGAAATTTCATCTTCGTCCATCTTCTGCATCTCTTCCGCATTCTTCTTGAGTATTTCAGCATTCCTGCTTCCCCTTTGTCTGCTTTCCGAAATAAAATCAATGAAAGTTTCATGCTGCGTGCCTCTGTTCTTAAGATGCTCAAATTTCTTTTTTAGATCCCTGCTCTCATAAATATCAACAATCCTTTTCAATTCATCCAAAACACTTGATGCCTTCACAAAATCATCAGTGAAGTGAAGGATTTCATACTGAAATGAAATTGCTACAGCCTGATTTTCAATGTGGCCGACTTCGGCGAAATACGACACGGATTTACTAATCTTATCCAGCAAAATTTCCAGTTGCTCCTTCATTTCTCCGCTTAGTTCGCTGATCAACTTCTCCTGCGTGTCGAAAAGAATCTTAAAATTGCACAAAAACTGGTACCTTATCCTCACCTCAACCAAAATAGAATTGTGGAAGGAAAAGTAATCCTGAACGGCAACAGCGTCATTGTGCAGATCTGTGACCTGCCTTAACCAGCCGGTGTGAAGCTTTACTATCCCAGTTACAAACTCCAATCGTGTCGATTTGTCCAGGGTAACATCTTCGTAGGCAAAAACATGGCAGCAATTCTTGACAAAATCCATATTATTTTGGATGCCTTCATAAAACAGTATTTCCCTTCTGGCATTGATTACAATATGCTCATTTGCATCAGGGCTCTGCATGATCTGCTCAACTGATCTCTTAAAAATTAAAAATGCATCCGGGTGCCTGTTTTTCTGATATTCGCTCTTCGCATTTTCTAGCTTAACATATAGCCCTATATTCATGTCCGATTCCAACTTGTCCATCATTGCAGTGAATTCGTCTTCCTCAATCATTCCAAAGAAATAGCGCGCAGCCGCGTAAAAGTATTCCAGGTGATTGTTCATATCAGCTGACAATTCACTTTTCAATCTATAAGCATCTTTAAGGTATTTCAGCGCATCGTACATATTTCCGTCGTAATAATAAGCAAGGCCGAGGATTAGATTGTAAAACGAAGAAGAGGCAACATTTCCTGATGCTTTTTTATGGTACGCTATGACAGTCTTCCATTGGGCCTTATTAATCAGACTAAGACCAACAACTTCAATATTATTTCTGACATCGGCATCATCTGTTATATTCAGATTTACATCAAATGAAATTTTATCCTCAGTGTGCCCCGCGCTTGGACGTAAAGTCATTTTTTCATTTATATACCTGTGAAACTTACCTTTCTTCAATACTTCGCTGTAAATATTATCTATAGCGTGGCTATCAAGATGTTTTTCAAATCGCAGCGAGTAGCTCTGCTGTGTCTTGCCGGTATTTTCCTTAGCTTCAATAGCTCTAAGGAAATCACTTACATTTTCATAGTAGAAGGTTTTGGATGGCAGGTGGCACAAAACATAATAAGCCGGCATTCCGTTATTGAAAAGATAGTTCACATTTGAAAGATCTATCTGCTTGCTATAACTGCCATCCAGATTTTGCTCAATAGCCTCGGTAGCCTTCAGTTGGACGGCGAACCGGAAGTTGGTATGGACCGATCTCCCGTCAGGAGTTTCTATTTTAAGCTCAACATGGAAATCTACGCCTTTGTCCTTGTCAATCTCTGGGCGGATTTCAAACCTTTTGATATCAAATAAAGCTTTGAATAAATCGCCGGACAGGCTTTCCAGCTCTTCCTTTGCATTTGCAAAAGGCAGCTGCATTTCATTAAAAAAATCGTCCATATTTAGCATTGTTGTATAAAGATTTTTTCTAAAAACTATTGCTCTTTTCGTTTATAAATTAACTAGAATCTTTTCCAAGTTTCCAATCTCTTTTCACCTGAGACCAAATTTTCGTTGTAATTCCAGACAAGTTTTTCAAACATTCCCTGATCTTTTATAAAACCCTGTTTATCAAGCAATCTTATATCACAATCCTGATCAACTGTTAGAAACGTACCGTTCTTTTTATTGATTGCGATAACGGTCTCGCGTATAAACATCTCTTGAGCAAAAGTGGAGTCACTGTAAGGATGGTACTTCTTATTGGTATTGTCAATTATTACCAGATTCATTATTATGAGGATTTAAATGTTACTATTTCAAAACTTTAAAATTATGAATTTACCGACAAAAAGAAAGTGTAATTCTAATTAATTCTAGAATTTTGGTGTAGCCAGATTGCAAACATTTTTAGTCAGAAAGTTATTCTTTTCTGTTCACGAGTATCTGCTGATAACTATGTCATTTAAAGAAATAACCTTTTTATTTGACAAATTTAGGCCTTACAATTATTAAGAAAATTGCTTATTGACTCCATTTTTCTGTCACCATTATGCTTTTGATCTTTTGCGTCTTTAAAAGTCGAACACAAATTCTGATCCTCGAAAGCTGCTCTCGAATACTTTGATTGTCTTCTATGATAAAAATTAAGATGATCAAGGTCCGAATTCATTTTTCCGGCATCTATAAGCAATACCAAAACACGAGATATAAACAATAAACCTGTAGAAAATCTGTCGGTTTACCTGAAAACGGTCTTCCATTACCATCGAAAATAACATTTATACCCTTTCACCTAAAAAACAGGTAGAAATACCTGACTAAAAAAGACATATTAAACCTAATTTTAATCCATGAATTTATAAACGTTCTCCATCATAATTCAACTATACGCATCTCAAGCATTCTTAAAATTTTATTAGTGAGCAATAATAATTTAAAAAGCAGTAGTTATGAAAATTGGAATAATCGGCATCAGCACCTTTACATTGGAATTAGCCTGCAGGGCCGCACAGGCAGGCTGTGAAGTCATCATCAACAATCCCAGGGGCGGAAGCCTTATTAAAGATGCTGTCAAAAAAATGGGGACACATGCATGGATCGGAAGCCTAGAGCAGGCCGCTGCCGCAGAAATAGTAGTGCTGTTCATTCCAAAGGATGATCTTGAAAACATTATCAGATCCCTGCCGGATATGTCAGATAGGATCGTAGTGCATACAAGCGGGCTTATATTTGATCCGCACCTTCTGCTCTCCGGAATTACAAATGCAATGACCTATAAAATCACTGCCTCACTGCTGCCGCAGGCTCATGTAGTAAAATTATTCAGCCCCGTTGAAACTCAGCATAAAAAAGCAGACGTTTCCGATCAAATAAAGGAAAATATTTTTTATATCACCGATCACTCAGATTCCAGAAATCTGATCAGAAGCTTTCTAAAAAAACTTCACTATGTCCCTATTGACCTTTCTGCCAGAATGGATCTGCACCATAAAGGACTGTCCTTAAAAAACTTTATTAATCCGCTTGCTGTAAAACCTTTCAAAAACAGCCATAATTAATAACGCCGGCAAAATAGAACCGAAAACAGAAAGCCTGCAGAAAATCTGCAGGCTTAGAACAAATATTCCTATCTGTTGTATTTCTGAACCACCTCCCGCTGTATTTCCGACATGGTTTTGATTCTACCGGACTTTATCCAGTCCAGCAGTTCCGACTTTATAAAATAAAGCTTTTTTCCTTGTTTGCTGACCGGAATCTCATTTCGGCACACTTTGGAATAAATAGTGGCAACGGAAAGGTTAATGAGTTTGGACGCTTCGATAACAGTCATAAATCCAGGATCGTCGTTAGGGGTAAGTTTCCCGTTTTTAATCTCCTTTACCATCCGTTCGATGTTTTCCACCCGCATGACAAGCGTCCCCAATATATCGGGCAGATCTTCAAAGGTAAAAGGTTTCATAATAGCTCTGTTTTAGATATTTCAAAATCAAAAAAATAAATCCTGCTCCCTCTTGTTTTTTTAAACGAAGGCTCATACCGCAGATAGCCGTATTCATGCAGTTCCTGGAGACATTTGTGGTAGGTGAACTTGGAAGATATTTTTGCAATAGGGGACAATTCTACCCTGAAAACCTCTATGGGATTAATAAAACCCTTAAGGGCCCGGAAGCAAAGCAGAGCGCTATATATGGCAATATGGGTACTGCTTATCCGAAAATCCTTCTCAATGACAGAAAAGAAATCCGTTAAGGGTTTCAGGTTTTCCATAAGTATTCTTCTTTATCGGATCCGCACCGTCCTTTTATTCTTCTGCTTTACGGTCTTCGCCTCCACTTTTTTCTGCGCGCCGGCGGCCGTTCTTTTTCCCTTCAGGGCGGAAAGACTGATTTTCTTCCCATCATCGTCATAAATATTCACAGCCTTGAACTGCGGACCGGCCTCAATCGAAAAACAGTAGTCTCTTTCCTTTACTTCAAAAACTGCAGCGCACCTTTCACCGTGTCTCAAACCGTTTAAAAGCGATTCCATATTCTCCGTGCTTTTATTCTTTAGAGGCAGCGTTTCAATTGCGTTTTTAAGATCAAACCCGTAATCCTGATAAAATTCCTTCATGCGGTAATTTCCCTCGGCACTGCGGTCATTGAGGTCGAACTGGACCCAAACCCCGTCCTTCTCCACTGCCCGTCCCGCCAGCAGATGATACGCCTGCTGCGGATTAAAAAAAGTTTCCCCGCTTTTAAAAAAGTGTGCTCTTGCAACCGTGGAATCTGAATCATTAAAAAGAGATGCTTTAAAACCATCAAAACCATACCCGCCGGAGCTGTCTTTAAAAAAAAACAGCTGATGCTCCATCCGCTCTTTTTCATTTACATAACGGGAAACAGGAACAGTAAACTGATTCTTTCCTGACAAGAGGTTCGACAGGATCTTATCTGCAGCTATCTGAAAACCGCACCTGGAGACAGCCTCCAAAAGCTTTTCACTATTTGCGGCGGTTTCTTTAAGGTAAGCGGTAACGGCTTTTTTTTCTGAAAAAGCAGCAGTAAATCTCCCCGACAGAAACCGCACAAACCGGTTAGGGTAAAGTTCTTTTTCAAGCATTCCCTTTTCAAATCTGACTCTCTTAAGAAGATAAAGCTCTTCAGGGTTCCTGGTTTGTTTGTATGCCAAAAGAAGATACCCGTAATGTCTTATCTTTTCCGAGAGAAGATAACGGTCTCTGCCCTTATCAGACGGGAAGAGTTTTCCGATTTTTTCCGTATGGGCCCTGAACTGAATCAGCTCCTGCTCTACCCTATTTATAGACGGTTCCATGGCCTGCTCTTGTTAATTGGTTTCAAAATCAGACCGAAGCCCTGTGACCACGCGACTGTTTCTTTTTCCTCTCTTCCTCCTCATCAGGCTCCGCCTGATCCTGCTTTCCTTTTTTCACTTCTTTGGATGTGCCCTGGGATTCTGTCTCACTTTTTTTCTGCTCTTTACTTTCACGGTCATTGATACGCAGCATATCGGAATCGTACATTTTCACTGTCTTGAACTGGGGATTGGCTTCGATAAAACGTTTTCTTTCCTCTCCGTTTACCACAACAGTCACCGACTGGATATTGCCTTTTTTAAGCGAATTCATCAGGTCTTCCTTAAACTTTGGAGTTTCAAGTTCCTTAATGGAATGTTTCTCCAATGCCGCCTCCAGATTATAGCCGTAATTCTGATGATAATGAACCATCTTAAAATTGGAATCTGGTTCGGAATTCTTAAAATCAAGCTTCGTCCAGGCGTTGTACAGCTGCCCTTCCTTGTTGACTAGGTCTTTGTTTACAGCTCTGCCTTCCAGCAGGTTAAAGGCTTCCTTCATCGTAAAATTATTGTCCTTGCCGATGTAAAAAATCTGTTGTACGGACTGGTCCGTCCCCTCTTTGGAAAGGCTGGCCTTGTAGGAATTAAAAAAATACAGATCGGTCTGGTCAGACTTCTTAAAGCTGAGCTCTGACAAAAGCGTGCTTTTTTCAAATGCAGTTTCATGTTTAAGGGTAAACTCCGTTTCTCCTTTTTCCATTTTCTCTTTTAACGCCGGCTGTAAGGTTTCCCCAAAACCAGTGTACTTGATCTGGTCTTCCAAAAATTTTAAATTTGTCTGATTCATGATATTGTATTTTAAGATTAGTATTATTAGTATTCGTTTTAAATGCCGTTCAGGATATCCAGATTCATGATATCCCTGTTCTTAATATCCACTTCAATCTGCCTGCCTCCGTTCTTTTCAATGAGCTGGATGGTCAGATACTTTTTCTCAGGAATGGTAAACTTTGACAGGGCATACACCAGAGTCACTTCCGACTTGTCGGGAACCGTGGTCAACAAAGAAGTGCAGTACAAAGGCAGTAGCTCTATTTCCTGGGAGGCGGTGCGTTTTGACTTTCTCTGATCACGGATAAAAAAACGAAGCTGGTCGATATCATAATTGATTCTGGATCTGTTGCCCAGCACCAGCCTGAAAAACAATACATCCTGATGGATAAAGATTCCGCTGACACGAAGGCTCATCTCAAACCTGGCACAGTTCAGTCCCGACACACTCTTTTTTTTAGACAAGGCCAATCCGGCATACTGTTCAATCTGTTTCTGGTTATCATTCTCTTTTGAAAACAAAACCGATTCATTTACCGCATAAGAATAATCAGCCTTTACATTTAAATCAGGACAGGTTTCCTCATAGTTCAGCATAAAAACATACAACCTGTTATCTGCCGTCACCACCGTGAGATTGGTCTGAACAAAATGTTGCCTGGCCGCTTTGACCAGTATTATATTCTCCACCCCTTTGGCTTTCTGCACCAGTACATCCGCACTGCCTTTATCCAGGCTCTTAACGGCATACGGGAAAACAATGCTTGTGGTCTTGGAACAGGCAATCTGAAGGTTTTTCAACTCTTCCTGATTCAATACCGTATTCTTATACCCCTGTCCAAAGACTGCCATAACATTTAACAAAAGCCCCATTATGACGATCCAATTCCTTTTTCCAACACTCTCCATCTTTTTCATCTTTATCTCTATCTTCATCCCTCACAATTATCTCAAATTCTTCTGTTTCTCATCATACAGCAATACCTGATAGCCTGCCTTCACCACTACCTTAACCAGTTTCACCTTTTTGCTCATCAGGCTTTTCGCCGCTTCAATTCCCATCCCTGCCGCCTGTGCTCCCCAGGAATCCGTCACCCCGGAAAGTCCCAAAGTCTGAATGGATCGGTCTGCCGAAGCCTTGGCCACATCCCTGTTAATGGCTCCCGGAATATAAATCCCGTCAATCCCATCCAGATCATAAACTGCAAGCTCTACTGGAAAAATGGAATTCTTAAACTGAATGTTCTCAATCTTCACTTCCAGCCGTTCCCCTTTCAAAGAGGCCGTACCGTACAAAAAAGTATTCCGGGGTATTAAAACATCCTGAAGCAACATGTCACTCACCAGCCTGAGCTTCACCACTGATCCATTGACAATGGTCTGGGTTTCATGAACAACTGCCTCAATAGAATTTCCAGACTCCTGCGAAGCCTGAACCGAATCAGCACCATAGAATCCATTCAACTGTACTGAAGCTAATGACGGCATATCCTGCTGTAAGGAAGTCATATTGTCCACTTCCTTTTTACGGCTGACAGTAAAGCTTTTTCCTCTTTTACTGTCAGCATCCCTCTGCAGCCTTTCCTGTACCCTTGAAGGATGCTGGATATCCAGTATATTCTCAAGCATACCACCAAGCTGCTGCAGCTCAGGATCAGGTTCCTGAGAGGAGCCCATCACAGACATCAGCTGTTCCAGATTCTTAATCTGTCCTGAAAGTTCATTGGAAGAACCGTAATTTTCAAACTCCCTCATTTTCTGTCCATACTTATCCGGCGTGGAAGGCCGGCTGATTACTTTCTGCAGCGCCTCAAGCTTTTCATATACTTTCTGCTCTTTTTGGTCCTGAAACGAAAGGGTATTGAGCCCATGTGTTTTATTGGGAAAACGCTGCATTTCAAAATCATCCCTTGTAAAATCGGGAACTGATTCCCCCTGCACGGCATTGGAATAATTTGGATCTTTTTTGATCTGCTCCCGAAGTTTTATGGAATCAACCGCAGCCTGATCGTAATAGCTCATTTTATCCAGCGCCGAATCTTCCTTAAATTTCGGAACGGGCAGGTTAAAGTTGAATCCTTTGCGGCTGTCCTTCCCTTCCTCTGCTTTTATCCTTCCGCCCCCCAGTGTATAAAACAATAAGGTTATAAAGGGAAGTGTTATAATTGGCAGCATCAGCAGCATTTTTCTTTTTTTATTTTCTTTGATTGATACTATTTTTTGTTCCATGATCTATTTACTTTAAAAAAATTAATGGTCTCAGCTTCAAAGGCATTTGCCCTATTCCCGATACAACATCCTTAGGAAAAGGATACATATACAATCCACAGCAAGCAACTTGCTGAGCACAGCACAAATAAAACCAGTAGCCAGATCAGCTTCCTTCTGGAGAGTCCTTGCACCAGACCATTCATTTTATCTGCCCATTTATGCTGTGCAAAATGATAATACCGATCCAAAAGGAAAAATATCCGGGGTTTATGAGATATCGGTTTCATGGTGGTCTATTTTCTGTTCTTCATTGTTAAATCCCTGTTTTCAATCGTATTGAAACGTTCTATCAAAAAACCGTGCGGATTGTTGTCGCTTCTCGATACATTACGCAGACTGCCTTCGGTAATCAGGTTTCGCCTTAGTATGCTTGTTGTTCGTATAATATGCTGCTGGGCAAAACATTTAAACCGGTAAGGATACTCCTTGACATCAACGGCAATACTGTCTATGCGAATGGTCTGGCTGATATTCCCCGAGATAATCCCGGAATAGAATCCATTCTCCTTCAGGTCATCATAAATCCTTTTGGCGCTGTCATCGGCCAGATAAAGCGCTTTGGTCACATTGGTCCTGATCACTTTATCATCAGGATCCAGGGTAAAGAAAAACTGATGAAAGGTCTTGACATGATCCCTGGCCTCCACTGCCACATTATCCTTCCGCTCCGAAGCGTAGGCTTCCAAAGCTTTGCCGTTGGCCAGTATATAGACCTTATCCTGCATCAGTGTGACCAACTGATGACTTTTGTAAAGCGCATAACAGCTGATCAGTACACAGCCTGTAATCACCAGCATGGTAAATCCCCTGACATAACGGAACGCCGTATCTATGTTTTTCATTTTGGTAAACATGATTGTTTATTGTTTTTAGGTGATATCAGGAATTCCCTTTAAGCCTGTCCTTATTGTAATTTCCCTTCTCTTCAAAGTAGGGTGAACTTCCTGCCGAAGAAGACATGCTCTGCGTCATCCTTCCTGCCGCATTCCCCATCGCATCAAGCACCATTCCTGCTCCCTGTGATGCTCCTCCTGTCGCTAAAGATGCCGAGCTGCTGAACAGACTGGTCACTTTCTGCCCAAGGGCCCCTCCTCCTGCCGCATGGACGATATAGTTGGCTACCGAAGGCACTGTAAAGTACCCGATAATGCCGATTACCATAAAGATCAAATAGGCGGTATCGGTCCTGCTGAAAAAAGTGTCCCCTGAGGATTGAACCTGGGATAAATCCAGTTTGAGCATGAGCTCCTGAATCTTACCGATGATGCTTCCAAAAATATTGGCTACCGGAAGCCAGAGATAAATATTGATATACCGCGCCAGCCACACCGTGAGCGTATGCTGAAACCCGTCAAAGACCGCTATCCCGAATACCAGTGGCCCGAGAATGGATAATACCACCAATTGAAAAGTCCTAAGGGTATCAATACACAGTGCCGCAGCCTCAAAAAGCACCCTCAATACCTCGCTCATCCACTCCTTGACGGAATTCCGGAAGTTATAAGAAGCCTTTTCCATCGCAAACTTGACATCATTGCCGATTCCGGCCAGCATACCCTCATCAGAAGGATCTTCATCATGGGTATATTTGTACCACCTGTCCCGGTCACCGCTTCCTGAAACTCCCACATACATCTTCCAGGGATCGGTTTCTTTAATTGCTTTTTCCTTCTCTCTCAAAAGCACCGCCACCGCATTATTGGAACCTGTGACCATAGCTCCGGTAGCGATAACGGTGGGTTTCATCACACCGTTTATAAGAGCGAGAACAGAAGGAAAAATCATGATGCAGAACCCGATCACAAAAGGACGGAAGAGCGGATAAAAATCAATAGGTTCCGCATTGGCAATATGTCGCCAGACCCTTGAGGCAATATACCAGATCGCTCCAAATCCGGCTATCCCCTGTCCCACTGCAATCAGATTGCCGCATAACGGCATCATCTCCTCATAGAGCTGGTCCAAAACCGAATGCAGACTCTGCATCTCATCACCAAGTCCCTGTCCCACACTAAGAAAAGGCATCAATAGCACAACAGTCGTAAAAACCATTCTGCCAAAAGTTTTATAACGGCCCATCTCTTTTAGTTTTTTAATTCGTGAAGATTTCCCGAAACATATACATCTAAAACTTCTTTAGCTCTCTGTACTAGCAGCACATTGGTCTGCTTATTAAAACTGCGCAGAAACAAAAGCTTGTCCTGCATCTGCAGATAAATACCGTCTACCGCTTCCAGCCTCTCATCATCTGACATCCGGAGTTTATCAGCCGTCACCACCATCAGCAGTTCATCCAGGTTGCGCAGACTCTGGTTCAGCAGATTTCCATAGACCTTTTCAAAATACCCGATCTCCTGCGCACTGAAACTGCCGCTGCCCGTAAAACGATGCAAACCGTTTTTGCTTTCTTTCACCAACAGCAGCTGAAAATTGACAATGTCCCCGACCCTTTTATAGTTCTTAACTGCAGGGCTCACCTGCATCAGGGCGTCCAGAAAAGTTTTATGCAGACTGAAGTTCCCCTCAGACATTTCCTTAACTGTCTTGTAACCTCCCGACAATAGATCATATCCTTTTTTCATGTCACTGAGAATCTTCTTAAACTGGGAAAGCTTTTCAATATTCAAAATCAGCTGTTGTACTTCTGCCGACTGCGCTGCTGCCTTCTCAGGCACCAAACCCAGGCACATTACCAGTACCAATAATATAATTCCTATCTTTTTCATCACTGTCTAATTTACAATCCATAAATACCCTCCAAATCAACTGCATCCTTTCGATCCCCTGCTTTTGCAATACAAAGCAGTTTAGCCTCCTTTCCAAAAGACAGACAGAAATTATAATCGGCAAGCATGGTTTCATGCAATACGTCAATACGTTCTATCCGCTGGTCATCCTTGAGCTCCAATGCAGCATCAGTGACAACAACCAATAGTTCGTCTAGTGTCCGGCTGCAATTCTTGAGCAGTCTTTCAAAAGAACGTTCGATATAATCCAGTTCATCCCCATGAAACAAATCACTTGTAGAAAGAGCAACATAAGTCTTTTTACAGCTCTTCATGATTTTCAGCTGCAATGAAACAATCTCTGCGACCTTATAATAATTCCTGACTTTTGGATTGATCTTAACAAGCGAGGTAAAATAATCCCCATGCAGGTTCACCTCCCCTTTCTTCGCATCTCCGATAAAATTCAGGCCTTTAGACACGGCCGAATATCCTTTTTTGGCATAATCCATATATACCTGGAGCGCCGCAATCTGAAGCAGCAATTCCTTTTGCTGTTTGGCCTGAGCCTGAACCACCGAATGAAAAACCAGCATTACCAACACTACTACAACCACCAACCCTCTTTTCATGATCTTTTTTTTATCAGTTATGGGATTCCGTAAAATTCTCTGAGCTGCTTGACATCTGCCTCTGTTTTAGCCCTCTGAAGGCTCAGCATCACATTCTGCTGATTAAAAAGCAACAAGTCATCATAATTCGCATCGATCTGGTCTGCCGCCCTATTGATAATCTCAAGCCTTTTCAGATCGCTCATCTGGGTAGTAAAAGAATCCAATATCAAAAAAATCTGGTCGATATTCTTTACACTTTCTTCCAAAATCCCTGAATACACCTTTTCCATGTACTGTATCTCATTCTGCTTAAAATGCGGGTCCTGCCTGAAAAGATTCCAGGCTCTTTCGTATTCCCTGACCAGTCTGGTCTGCTTCACGGTAATTTCTTTTATTCTCTGATAATAGGTAATCAGTGACTTCACCTTGGCCAGTTCCTCGTAATAACCTTTATAGAGGTCTTTCTGTTTTTGGGTCCAGTCCGAGATCTCATCCAGTTTTAATTTAGACAATACATTTTCCACCTGTTTCTGGGCATTCTGCAGCCAGATGGTCTTGTTCTGCAGTTTCTGAATCCTCAGGTCAATGGCCTTGATTACTTTTTTGGTCACTGTCTTTACAATTTCCAGTATCGGAATCACTGCCATGGTATTGGCCGGTCTCACCGGAATACTGACCAGTAGCAGACACGCTATCAAGAGTATTATTTTTGCTTTCATCTTTATCTTCATCTTCATTTTCCCATCACGTAATTTCCTTCCCGCATCTCCTGAGCCATCGCCGCAATCCCTTTTTTGATATCCCCTCCAAACTTTGCGGCATAGGCATTCATTTTCACTTTCTCACTTTCTTCTGTGGTATAGGCCAGATATTCTTCGAGTGATACCTCAGTTCGGTATACTTTGGACAGCATTCCTCCCAGGGAGATAAAAACTTCCTTGTATTTTAGGGCCGGATCATTGGCCTTGTTGACCGAAAGTACCAGTGCTTTTTCTTTCTCTGTTAATCCCAGCAGTTCCTGAATCTGGTCAAACTTGTTCTGGTATTTACTCTGATCCAAAAGGATCTTACAGTCGCTGTTATTGATAATGGCCTGCTTGACCACGGGAGAAGAAATGATATCTTCCACCTCCTGCGTGACCACTATGGCTTCTCCAAAGAACTTCCGAACCGTCTTAAATAAATACTTGATATAACTTGCCATACCTTCCTTGGCAATAGCCTTCCAGGCTTCTTCAATCAGGATCATTTTACGTATCCCTTTGAGCTTTCGCATTTTATTGATAAAGACCTCCATAATGATAATCGTTACCACCGGAAAAAGAATCGGATGGTCTTTGATATTATCGAGCTCAAACACGATAAACCTCTCCTTTAAAAGATCCAGATTCTCCGTGGCATTCAAAAGATAATCAAACTCCCCGCCTTTGTAATACGGACGCAGCACATAGAGAAAATTGCTCACATCAAAGTCTTTTTCCTTTACTTTATCACCCTTTAAAACCGAAACAAACTCCTCCTTTAAAAATTCATAAAAGCTGTTAAAGCAGGGAAAAATATCCTTACTCCTGTCCAGTTTATCATAATACAGCTGCAGTGCATTGGAAAGGGCGACATACTCGCTTCTGTTAAAGGTTTCATCATCTTTTTTCCAGAGTGCCAAAAGCAGTGTTTTAATACTTTCCTTCTTCTCCGTATCCAGACTGTCCCCTTCCGAAATATAAAAAGGATTAAAACGGATCGGGTTATTTTCGTCATAGGTAAAATAATACCCTCCAACCATATCACACAGCCCTTTGTAACTGTGTCCGACATCCACCAGCACGATATGGGTTCCCTGCTCGTAATAACTCCTGACCATATGGTTGGTAAAAAACGATTTGCCGCTGCCCGAAGGCCCCAGTATAAACTTATTGCGGTTGGTGCAGATCCCCATCCGAACAGGCTCATCGCTGATATCCACGTGAACCGGTTTACCGGTCAGCCTGTCCCCTAAACGGATTCCCATGGGACTGAGCGATGAACGGTAACCCGTTTCCATATTCAGGAAACAGACTGCCTGTTCCGTAAAAGTGTCAAAGCTATCATTCATGGGAAAGTCCGCTTCATTTCCCGGCATGCCGGCCCAGTAGATCTGAGGTGCTCCAACCGTTTCCTGCTTGGCTGCGGCATCCATCTGCGCCAGTGACGAGGAAACCTTATTTTTAATCTCCTTCAGCTCTTCCTTGTCCGTGCTCCAGGCCAGCACATTAAAATGCGCCTTCACCGGTAATCGCTGCTGGGATACCGCTTCATTCAGAAAATCATTCGTCGCATCACGGGCAATCAGGTTCTCCCTGCTGTAAGCCGACAACGACTGGAGCCGAAGTCTTTTACTCTCCATTTTCCGGATGGTTTTCTGAGCATCCTCAATAAAAATGTACTGGTTGTAAATGTGATTACACGACAACAACTGTCCCAGTGTCGAAGCAAAACCCACACTGAACTTGGTTTTATCGGTGGAATAACGGTCATAGTTTATCCGTGAACCACACAAAGCCGGCAGGTCTGCCGCATCACCAAGGGTAAACAACTGACAGTGTTTGTCCCCAACCCGCAATCCCTGATCAAACTCAATATCTGAAAAAACAAACGAATCGTGTTGTTCGGCTAAAAAGCAGTACTTTTCAATCAGCCCGATACTCCGGCTTTCGCTTTTAAGGGCATCATTCTTCAGACGAATAAGGGAGACAAAACCACTGTCTTCCATGATTCTCTTAAACTGCCCTGTACAGTCAATGAACTCCTGCAGCAGCAGCTTATTCAAAGTCTCTTCCGGCACCAGACTGCCTCTGATCAGACTGGAAAATAAGGAGGTGGAATTTTTCCTTCCTACAGGTTTCTTGGTCAGCATGATATAACAGGAATGCTCCAGAAAAGGCCTTTCATTAAAAAACCGTTCACTGCTGCTGCTTAAAAAACTGCTGTCAGCACCCGAGAAATTCGCTTTATACCCTTTTTCCAAAAACCAGTCCTGCTTGTGAAAAACGCAGAATTTCGGCAGCACCTTCAAAGCTTTAATCCAGCACTGGTGAAAAGCCTCATACTCCTGATCCGATAAGGTAAAAATCTCCGGCAGCTCTGCCTTGAATACCACCGTTACATCTCCCTGTTTGGACACAATACAATCGTGTTCCACTGCCATAACAGGCAGCAGTTCTTCTATCCTCTTCTCCATCCCTCTGCTTTTTAACGATTAACGTTCTGCGACTATATCTTAATAAAAACCGCCCTGCTGTAAACCTTAATGCTTTTTGGAAGCTGTCTTCGCGCCACCGCTTTCATCATGCCGTGCTCGCCATATTTGTTACTCATCCTGTAGATCTTAAAAACCAGCAGACCTCCCGAGCTTCCAATAATCCCAACACATAAAAGCGAAGGAATCCCTATGATATACAGGATCGAAAAGAGTACCAGCAATCCCACTACTCCCCCTCCTAAATACCAGATATACTGTGATTTTAACCCCTTGAATTCAATGCTTTGATTAATACCCTTATTGACGGTATAAACACTGTTTGCCATCAGACACCAAAGAAAGATTTGATCACTGTAGCCACCACAACAAGAAAGACACAGCTTCCAAACCAAGCCGCTGCTACCTTGCCCGTATCAGGATCACCGGCATTCCATTTCTGATAAACCTTAACAGCCCCTATAAGGCCAAGAATAGCTCCAACTGCATACATAAGTTCGGTACCCGCATCAAAATAGCTTCGTACCTTCTGATTGGCTTCATTAATCCCGGCCACACCATCCTGACCATATCCGGTTCCATTAATTACCATCAGTAAAAAAACTGACGCAATTACTACTTTATTCCTTCTCCAGAAACTCTTTAATTTCCTACACCATCTTTTCATCTCTGCTCATTTAAATTAAATTAGTACTTGAAATAAAGACCGAGAAATCCCACTGTTACAACTACTATCTCCTTGTCACAAATCGCCATACCGCATTAGAGTGAACAGGGGAAATTTCTCTGTCTATTTTTTTACTGCTGCTCTTCCCACAGCCCGTCAATTTCCCCATAGGTCAAAACAAATTCGGGGTATTTTACGCTCTCTGAGATTACAAGTGAATTGATTTTTTCCCGAAGGGCGGACTTCTTTACGAAGGGATATTCAGAAAGAATAAACCGCATATAATTTTGAAACTCCATTTTGGAAATACCTCTAGTATCACTTTCGGTAAATACTTCTAAAATTTTATTATACAATTCCTCAGCATCTTCAAGAGTAATGAAAGATTCTTTGTATTCTGAAAATAATCCAGATTGCGTCACAGGTTTCTCCTTTACGGAAAACCTATTCCATTTTCCCTGAAAAAGGTCCAGGAGATCTTTCAGATTGTATTTATAAATAAGAAAGCCGTACCATACCGCCACAAGAATCAGCATTGCAGCAAAGTAGCTGCTCCATGAAATATTTGAAAGCATAATTTTTTATTTATTGGTTGAACATCTGCAAATCATCCTGCGCATTCCGATTTTAATACAGGGCAAAGGAACAATTGCAACGGGTGTGCTACAAGTACAACTTTTTCTGTACCCTTTTGTACCCCGAGTAAAAAAAGGGATTAATGCAATTATTGGAAATAAAAAAGCCTCTGAAAACCATTAAGGTTTCCAGAGGCTCCATTGGCCGGCTGGCAGGTTTTATTTTGATCTCATTGCTTTAATAAGCTTGGAGCTTCGTCTGTCCGCTCTTGAATTCTGAAGAGAGACTACTGCCCATAGGGCTGCCGGAATCCACCCGACTAAAGTAAGCTGCAGTGCAAAGCACAGCAGGGCCGTCAAAAGTTTTCCCCTCAGAAGAAATGAAAGCGGCGGAAAAAAAATAGCGATTAATGTCATCATAGTTTTTGTTTTAATAATTCATAAAATCAATCTGCGGCAGCTAATGGCGGTCTTAATTCAGTCCGCACCTGCCCCTCTGTTAATCCTTAAGCTGCAATATCAGACCCGCTTGGGATGACTTTGTTTCATTCACGTGCAGGAAATTCAACAATCTAGTACGATTTAATCTTTCTTATCATTTTCTCGAGTGTCAGTATGGCAATATTTTTATCATTTTCCTCCGCATTGTAGGATTTGCTTCTGACCGACTGATAGGAAAGGTCTTTTTTAAATGTTGTGGATAAATGAGGCACAATCCTTTGGAATACCAGGGTCATGGATCTGGATTTCACCACTCTTGCCTCATCTGCCGCCCTAAGGATAATTCCTATCTGATCCGCAGAAAGATCACATTCCAGCTTGTTTACATTCTTATGACCGGGATGAAGCTCATTCTCGGTTTCCAGCGCTGAAAGTTTCATCAATTTCTCATAATATTCGATTTCATACCTGAACCAGTTTTCTACAACCGTCCTGAGCGACTGCATATCCCCATTGAAAAACAGGCGGCAGTCTGTCTCAATCTGGCTGAACTCCTTAAAACAATAAGCTATCAGGCTCAGCTTTTCAGAAATAAGTTCTGATTCATCCACTTTTCCCGATACTCTCTTAAGCAGTAGGTTAATGTAACTCTTGCTGTTGAAATTCAGCGCAATCAGTCTGCGGTCAAGCACGGAAAAAAAAACACTCTCACTTTCTATGGAACCCAAACTTTCCAATTCCCTTACAACTGTCTTTTGATAAAGTGTCTGGCGAAATGTCAAGCGGTTTCTGTTTTTCAGTGAAAGCACAGCTGCCAGTTCGTCATTGACTATTTTTAAAACCTCCTGTTGGTCACCAGAATTGACTACATGCTTCTGATGCTGCATTTTTTTTAGTTTAAGCTGCATCTCTTTTCGGAAAACCAACAGATAGGAAACCGGTACCTTTTCATCCAGATTCAGATAAGCAGTATATCTGTTCTCAAGAAAGGATAAAAGTTCATCGAGACATTTCATTATGATTTCTGCAGTTCGTACAATTTCCGGACGCTGAAAAGAAGCTGATCTGCTGCTTTCCGCCATATGATCCATCAGATAAATCAGGGTGGAATGATACTTTCTTACCAGCAGACGGATCTGCCTTTTTCGCCTCATTGCGAAAATTTCATTTTTGACCCTTACCTGAATCCTGCTGGATTCAAGTGTCGCATTCTCTGAAATTACTGCCAGATCGGCTTCCGAAAGCATACTGACATCTGTCTTAGCGGGATTAAAATGCTGCAATACCAGATAATCCAGCCACTCTAAAGGATATTTGTTGTTTATCATTTTCATGTTTTAATAGCAGTTAATGGTGAAAACTAACGACTCTTAAATCTCTCGATAGTATTCTTACGGTACTCAGATGGGGTACAGAACATTGATTTTCTAAAAAAAATGCTGAAAGAAGCGACTGAACTGAATTCCAGCTCTTCCGCTATTTCCGCCATCGTGAGATGCGGATTCTCTAAAAGGCCGACTGCCTCTGAAACAACGGCTTCCGTTATAATTTTTTTGGCGGCTTTGCCAGTCACATCCTTGACCATTTTGCTAAGGTGTTCGGGGCTTAGATACATTACGCCGGCATAAAACTTGACAGTATGATGTTTTCGGCAATGGATGGACAGCACTGTGAGGAACTGCGAAGCTAAGCTTTCTGACCTTGAAAAGTTCATGCCACCTGCTGAGAGGTACTTGACAGTAATCAGATTCATCTCAAAAAGAAGCAGATTTAAACTGATCTGCTGCAGCTTGACTTCAAATTCATTGGCAAGACTGCCGCTGATCTCTGCATAGAGCAGCCTGCAGATTAAGGAAAGCACCATATAATCATTTTCATCCAGACTGATTTTTACAGCTTCATTTCCGGAGCCGGACGAGAATAAATCATTCTGATTAAAACTGAAACCGTGTCCGTTAATACCGGAAGAAAAAGTAATTAAAAAAAACTGCAGCCTGCTGCCTGCTTCTATCCCGGTAAACGAAGTGTTTTTAGGCAACACCAGCAGATCATGTGCTTTTAAATCCTGATTAATCTTTTTCAGCTGCACCTTAAAACTGCCGGACTTCATTAAAAGAACCGCAGGATTATCAATCACAAAAGTTTCATCAGCAGCGGTCCTGCTGACATATTTCTTAACAAAATAGATCTTAAACATCCTAGCAGACAATTCAATGCGTTCAATATTAATCAAATCTTTCAGCATAATATATAATAGTAGTCATTTAAAAAATTGAAAAAACTGCCCTGTCATTCTTCGAATCTTCTTTTTATGGCTATCCAGCACAAAAAATAAAGATTCAAAAGTATCGTCAGATAAAGGATGTAAAACATAAACCTTCTGTGTCCGTATCTCATAAAATCCTCTATCCCGTTAAATAGGAAAAGGTCAATAATAAAATAAAGACTGATCAGATTAAAGGAAAGCAGCAGTATATACAAAATAGCATGTGGTTTCATTTGTGGGTAGATTAATATATTATATTGTAACTAAAAGCATCCTTCCAGCAGGGCTATTACAGAAATGAGCGGAGCTTCGCCGGCGCTAAAGAACCTTTTAGCCCGCTTATTTCCTATAAGAATATCCCAGTCTTTATCCTTACGCTCTTCTTCGGAATAAAGTGAATATCTGGAAATCGAGCAGATCGTTAAAATGGTTTCTTTTTCCTCATTTGAGAAAACAACATCAGCCAGCACATCCGATTCATATTGAACAATATAGCTGTAGGTAATATCGAATTCCTGCTGCCTTTTAAGGATAAGGCCCTGCAGAAAAGCAATAAGACCTGTTTTGACTTGGCTCTGCAGGACACTATTCTGCACAATCGAAATCATGCTGTTATCCGGATCCTCCATTATGGACTGGACCATTTCATCGCTCAAGGGTATTAATCTTCCGGTTGTATTTCTATTATTATAGAAATTTTCCGCTACAAATCTGATCTGTCCGGCCAGTTCAGAAACCGAATTGGGAGCCAGACTGTTTTTATAATATTCGTTAAGCACGCTGTAAACTTTGGCGCCATTTTTATCATAGGGGTTAGCGGGATTGGCGGGACCACCGGTTTGGGCAGCGGCTCCTGCGTCGGCATTCGGGAGATTAACCGAAGTTTGAGCATCTGGTTCAGCGGAACATGAAATAAAAAAAACAGGTATTATAATGCATAATAAAATGGTTTTCATGATTTAGTTATTTGAATGTGAACGGAAATTTCTTCCCAGTTCCTTTCATCCGGATAAGCAGAACTTTTATCCGGCACCCTGCCGGACATTATGCTTTTGAATTCGAGGCAAATCTATACAGCCTTAAAATACCATGCAACATAAGCTTTGCGGGTTTTCGGCATTTCCGCTATGGATTTTCGAGAAATCCGCAGTGCTTTTATTCCGAAGAATTCAATAAAATTCCAATAGTTTGTGTTATATTTAGCGCGATTCAATGTAAAATTATTCGGACAATTAATCCGAGGAATCAGATTACCATATCCTAAAACACTTAATCAGCCAGCTATGAATAGAAATACTCTACTCCTTTTTTTACTGCTGTCTCACTTACCAGCATTAGCACAGAAAAACCTTTCCAGAATACCCGATTCCCTTCAAAATAGGAATTACGACTATCTGGACAAAAGATTCTACCAGCTGAAAAGGGACAGTGCAGCCGCGTCGGTGTATGCATACGCTTTTCTGCAAAAAGCAAAAAACGAGCAAAATAGCAAACAAATAGTCAACGGTTTCCAGAATCTGATGCTGCTTTCGCCCGGAAAAATCAGAATCATTTATGCGGACAGCATGATAAACGCATCCAAAAAGTCCTCTGACAATGCACTCATCGGATCAGCTTACCTTACCAGAGGGACCGTATACTACGGGCTGAAAATGCATCAGCCTGCCATGGACAATTACCTCATCGCAAACGGCTATATTTCAAAAACCAAGGACCAGTACCTGATCCATAAAGTAAAATACTGCATTGCCCTCACTAAACTGTACGCCGGTTTTTATGACGAAGCCGTTTCCCTTCTCAGCGAATGTGCGGATTACTACAGTAAGGAAGATCCTAGACCGTATCTGAATTCACTTCATTCACTCGGGCTTTGTTACACTAAGTTGGGAGATTACGGAAAAAGCGCTGAAATAAACAGCCTTGGAATTTCAGAAAGCAAAACAAGAAAAATCGAAGAGATGGTTCCTTATTTCACGCAGTCCGAAGGAATCAACGAATATTTTAAAAAGAACTACGGCACTTCAATCAAAAATCTGGAATCCTCAATTGAACCCATCAGGGAAAACAATGACTTCGGAAATGAAGCCGTAGGTTACTTTTATCTCGGCAAAAACTACTGGTCACTGCGCCAGAAAGAAAAAGCGGTTCCCTATTTTGAACTTGTAGATAAAATATTCCGGGATAAAAAGTATGTCAGAGCAGATCTGAGACAGGCTTTCGAACTGCTGATCAGCTTTTATAAAACCAAAAAAGATTTACGAAAACAACTTTATTATATCGATCAGCTTTTAAAAGCAGACACTGTTCTGACCGAAACCAACAGATACATAATTGGAAAAATCCATAAACAGTATGACACTCAAGAGCTGCTTCATGAAAAGGAAAGGATATCGGCGGAAAATGAAAGCATGACAGCGGAGCTTATTTCAGAAAAAAGGTATGACATCATATTTGCTGCCGTAATCCTTATATTATTCCTTATATTATTAGGAGCCAATTACTTTCATAAAAGGACTAAAAGAACTGCCAAAAAGAGATATCAGGCTCTAATGGATGAGTTTGATGCAAAGATCACCGCGCCAAAGACAAAAACCGTAAAAGATGCGATTAAGAATATCAGTCCTGATACGGTGAACTTTCTTCTGAGGGAACTTGACAATTTCGAAAAAAATAAAAGATTCCTAGAAAAAGACTGGAACCTGACCAGCCTTTCCGCCGCTTTTAACACCAATCCCAAGTACTTGGCCATTGTGCTGGAGGACTCCAGAGAAAAAGGAATCACTAATTATATCAATGGCCTCCGCATTGAGCATATTATAACACTGCTGCGCAAGGAACATAAATTGAGAGGCTATACGTATGAAGCTTTAGCAGTAGAGTCCGGCTTCAGCACCACGGAACGTTTTACGAAGGCCTTTTTAAAAAAGACAGGTATTACGCCGCAGTTTTTCATTGAAGAAATAAAAAAAGAAAAAATATAATTCTTTAAAGCAGCACGCATTAGGATATTATTTTTTACTTTCTATTTTTGCACCGTAATTAAAAAACAGAAAATTTATGAAAGATCTATTAGCAAAAATCAATGCTGAAATCGAAACATTCAAAACAGAATCTGAATCATTATCAGAAAAAGGAATTAAAGCTGCCGGGGCAAGAGCGCGAAAATCTTCCTTAGAACTGGAAAAACTATTAAAAGAGTTTAGAAAAGTTTCTATTGAAGAATCAAAAAAATAATTCAATCTTACTCTAATTATTAAGCCTTCAAGAAATTCTGGAAGGCTTTTTCTTAATAGATAGATTTTTATAAATCATATATAAATCTATAAGTGATTTTAAACCTAGCCACCCAATATTTTATTAAAAGTACTCCAATTAAATTGGAACTCAAAAGAGTAATTGTTGTTTACCGGCTGATATCTAGAGTTTCTAACTTTATAGATTCATTAAACTTTACATGTTTTTCAATTTTTGGTCTCCATTTGTCTTGTGTTGACATAGTATCACAAATTTTTTCCTGAAAATAAACTTGAATCCATGTCTTTTTATGGAACTCACAAACATTCTGATATGTTTTTTCCGAATGTATCATTAACTTCAAAATAAATTCTTCTTTAGGTTCTCTATGATTGTTTATGACCTGGCTTAAACTTACCGGAGTTATATCAATATCTTTTGCAAAACTACTTCTCTTATTGTAAATAGTATCAATATATACGGATAGGAATTCTGAAAAATAATGGTGATCATCATAAGTCGGTTTGCTTATATAAGCTTCCATTTTTAATTTTAATTGTAATAATTTGGCACGAATGACCTGATCTTTAGGTAAGCTTTTAATCCGTTGTAAACGTGCTTCCATTAAAGCAGCTCCATCGGTATCACGTTCTGAATCTGATATGTATCTTGAATCTACTCCAAATTCAATATCTTCAATATTTACTTTCTTATTCATTATCGTATTTGTTTATCAAATTTAAAATTTCCGGAACCTCAAGACTCAAAGTCATTCCGGTTATGTTCATTTTGTATTTGTCTATATAATGCTGGGCAATACTACTTTTTGGTTTAAGTGATACACAAGCGAACTGCGCATACTCTACTACTGCAATTTTCGCAGCATAGACAATTAAGTTTGCAGCAATATTGTCAAATTTCTTATTTGTACCTTTATTTTCTAATGAAACAGTCAGAAGTCTAATATGAATTCTAAATTCTTCGGGTATTCTTTCCAAAGAAATAATTCCTAAAATATCATTTGAATTGATAATTTTCAGCTTATAGATTTCGTAACCCTTTTCAGCCTTCCAATCAAAAAAATAGCGTTTTTTATCTATAGACTTAAAATCATTATCTTCTACAGGCAGAATTTCTACATTGTAAATTTTTCCTGAAGAAGTTTCTCTAATTGTCATTTTACAAATTTACAAATAGTTTCCATATAGCGGAAACTTTTATTGTTAAGTTTACGTTTTTAGGAAAATCGAAGTTAACTTACTTATATGCTTATAATTTAAGCAATAATCCTTCAATAATATGTTTTACACTAATGTCATGTAGTAAATAATTGAATTTAATTTTTAATGTAACAGATGTAACACTGAGGTTTTCCCATTGCTGCTCTTGTGCTATCTCCACATGTATGACAAACATTTTCTCCAAAATTATAATTGTTCCAATATGACCATCTGTTGTAGCAAGTTTGACAATATGGGGCATTTGGATTGTAAAAAATTGTTTGGTGGCATCGAATGCAAAATCCTTGTGCTTTATAAACTTATTTATTTTTGAAATTTTGAAGCTTACCTAATTGAGTTATTTCCAATCTGGAAAACTGCAAAATTGATTTAACCTCCTTAGTAGCTTTCTTGTAAATCTCTCCTTCATTTTTTGCGTCAATAAGAATTCCTATTTCACAATTATTGCGTTCTGAAAAATCACACATGTTCATTGATGTTATAATCATCTTTGATTCATTGAATTAAAATTTAGCATGAAGATTTTCGGAAAAGTATAGTTCCAAAGTGTCTATCTCTTAAAAGGCCTTACGTTCATTTCGATTTAGTTTATCTTTACCGTAAATTATCTTTATTACAATGTTGTTACTCGCTGCTTCTTTAAGGCTTGAAGAAGTATTTTTGATATTTGCAAATACGGAGACACTAGTATCATCTCTCTTTTCGCTTCAATTATATTTTTTTCCAGATGATGTGAAGTTCCACTTGTTATTAAAAACTCTGCCATTTTATGCAATTATTCTTTTATTAAACCAGGTTTAATTTTGTTGGTAATTCACTACCTGATTTAATGATAAATAGAAATGTAAAATTGCTTCAAACTATGTATTGTTAAAAGTAAACTCAAAGAAATAGTATATGATTTATTCATACATATCTAAAAAACTAATTCTATCACTATCATTTTCAAAATTAAACATTGCAGAATGATTATTTTTATTACCTGCCTTCTTTGAGTACAAATTCCGAATATGTTCTGAAGTATCTAATTCAATATTTAAGGCTCGAATATCGAGCTTGTAACATTCAGAGTACGACTTATGTTTTTTATCTGGGAAATTCTTTTTAAAATCCAGATTATAAGTTGGCTCAAAGTATTTAATAAGTGCAGCCTCAGTAAAATTTATCTTTTGATTTTCAGAGATTTTGAATCCTTTATTATTAAAAAAATGTTCAACTAAATTTTTATCTCTTTTGTAACTGTTTCTTATATGATTTATGTGATTCTTTCCAATTGAAAGCAGCATGTCTGCCTGAGAAAAACTAGTTAGCATTATCCAAATATCACTTTCAGGATTTTGTGTTAATGAGTGAGTATAAATTTTTTGTAAAGTTTCATGCTTAAAAAGCCTTTTGATAGCAGTCCTTTTTCCATTTTTCCCATAAGCTTGTCCGATATATAAGACTTCATAATTTAAAATGTCTGGATTAATATTATCAGAAATTCCATTGCTATCAATCAGTGTGCTGGGTCTGGCAAAAATATGAGTTTTTTCTTTCTCCATGATTGCAAATAAATTATACGGATATTCTGTAATAAGTTCTAATTTTGATTTTGCCTCAAGGAATTCTGCATTTAAATGTACTATTCCATAACCGTCTTGATGATGAATAATAAAATCAAATTTGACTTTTTTACCTCTGCTTTTAAATGAATCTGGATTTATTGTAACCTTTGGTCTTTTAAGGATAAAATATATATGACAAGGATTATTGTCGTTAAAAGTTTCGTTTTTTTGTTTCGAGTAGCTTTCTAAATCTGCTCCCAAAATTAATTGATATGTATCCATATACATCGATAAGATACCTTCCGTACCAAATTTGTAATCAATTTTATCAAAAGGATTGTTCATATATTGTTAGATTAGATAGGACTATGTTTATTAGAATAATTTTCATATAGGAACAGAATTGGGTAACTATATTTTATTCACCTTAAAATATTTGGTTATTGTCTCACGTAATATTTCTAAATCTTTTTTATGATCGATTTTTTTTTGTTCAAAATGGTAATATATTTCACGATAAAACTTTGCTTTTTCTTCCGGAATATAGATAGATAGACTCTCGTATAATAAACATAAATTTTTAGTTATATTTAGCAATATAGTATCTACAGAAGTTTTAACTTCCCTTGGGATAAATGGATTTGTCTGTAAATTAATTAGATCAGAATATAAATTGTAAAATTTCTTTGTAAAGTACAATTTTTGTAAAGGCAAACCTTTATTTGTAGCCTCTTTTGATTTGACAAATATTCTCTGAGCATATTGTTTAATTGTTTGGTAATCGCCTATAACAGTTGAACCAAAACTATAAAGATCTTTATCTTTTATAACTTCAAATAATCCAGCTATATTTTCTTCACAATATCTGATAACTTCTTTATCTAGATCATCAAATATGTGATTCTCAAAGCTTTCTTCGCTTTTATAAATATCAAGTAAATAATTTATATCATAATTTATTTTCGTCATACTTAAATAATCAATTGACAAGTCTAAATTTAATCCTTTTCCTGTATGATTATCAATGAATTCAGTAATAATTTTCATTTGATATTTAACCATTTCACTTCTTATTGGATTAAAGAGTGTTTTCTTCGCATTCACATAAGTCATAAAAGCTAAGCATCCCGTAAATATCCAGAATAATATATTTGCAAAATCTTTTGCATTACTTTGAACGTAATCTATTAAATAATACATATCTTTTATTTATCAATGATTCATAAATTAGTTAAAATAGTTTTAATTAAATGTAACATAAAATTTCATCAATGAAAAGACCTGAAGAAGTTACTGCTTTTTTCAATTCTCTTGAAAATATAAAATCATTAAACGTTTGGAATATTACTAAAGAACTAAGTGATTGTGATAAAATTAAAACTACAGCTTGGCGAAAAAAAATCATCATAGAAAGGAAAGTTTTGTTTCACAACTTGAATGATGGACAGCTATGTTCTAATGCACAAAGCACAAATAACAGGGGTAGATCAGATAAAACATTACTGTTTTCCAAAACTGACATTAGTTACATCATTACTCGATTAAATGAGACATCAAACGTATGGTTGAAATCAAGATATTCACATATTCTTTGGCAAGAAACCAAAAATAATAATTATGCCGAAATTGCAATTCAAAACTATATGGAGAGTATAAATTTGATTAAAGCAAAAGAATCTCGAGAACTCGACATCATTTTAGAAGCAATTTTTTTCATATCAAAATCTACAAAAAGAAAACAGGAAGAAGCTAAAAAGATAACGTTAGATTTAATCGAAGGTGTTCCAAACTATTTTAAAACTGTAATTCTAAATAGTATTTTGAAACATAATTTTTTGAAACATATTGAACTAAATAGCATTGCAGATAAAATTTTAGACTGGGTTGATGAAAAATCGCCTGTAGCATATTTCAACAACAAAAAAACATTAGAAGTGGCTTTAATTTTGTTTGACAAGGTTAAACGCCCAAATGAAAGAATTTATGAATTATTAGCTGAAAACGAAGATGAAATTATAGCTCAACATGACGATGAAAGTTTTGTAAAATCAACTGCGTTAGCTGAAAAGGCAAAATACTTAAAAAGAGCTAAGAAAGAAGAGGAATATAATGTAGTTCAATTAGAATACACCAGACTTAAACAGAAAATTAAACTAAACAAAATAAGTGTTCCTCTAGATGACGATCTCAACGAAATATTCAATATATATTTGAGAGCAAAATCTGATTCAATACTTGAACACCCTACTGAAGAGATCCTAGCTTTCTTGTCTATCAATGAAGAAATATTAGTGGATCCAAAAAATATTTCTGAACAGGCTAACCAAAAAATTAATAACTCTTTATACGGTCTTTGCAGTACTAGTATATTTGATATAAACGGCAATACAAAAAAATTAAATGATAAGGAAAAATTTGATTTTGAAAAACTTAACTTATATGTTGTTGCTCATAACATTCAAGTTTCTGTCTTGTTTTTAAGAGTTTTTATTGATGGCGTCATATATGGTAAGCTAAATTATTATAAAACATTTGAATTTCTTGAAAAACATTCATGGTACGGAATGAAGTTTCGAAAAAGCTTAAAAAATGATGAAGAAGAAGCCAATTCGTCTTGGCTTTCTCTATTAGCCCCCGGCATACATAACTTTCTTTCTCAGTTTGAATTATCAATATTAATGAACACAAATAAAATTAGCAATTTTATTCTTTGCATTGATTCAATGACAATTAAATTCGAGGGTGCATTACGTGATTTTATTAGACTCTCCGGTGGTTCTACAACGGGAGAAAGAAAAGGAGAAACACAGGAACATTTACTGGAAGAGTTGCTGGAAAATCCTATTACCAAAGAGTATTTTTCAGAAAAAGATATCGAGTTATTTAAATTCACCTTTACAAAAAAGGGTAAAAATATCCGCAATAATGTAGCGCATTCTTTTATGGAATATTCAGATTATAGTCTACAAACCGCATCGCTTGTTTTCTTTTGTATACTGAGACTGGGGAAATATACTTTTGAAAAACAGATATAGATAGTTTTCTTTGATTTAGAATTTACAATTTTTGTATTTGCCAAATAATCTCAAATGCAAAACCAACTTTCAATTAATTCAATTGTTCAAATAAATAGTGTTAGTTGTTATTGGTATCCAATATTTTCATTTTAAAATAGGATTCCAAATAATATTATAATTTTGAATAAGATGGGATTGAACTAAAATAATTTGATTGATTATGTTTTCAGATGCAAGTTTTTCAATATTATCAAGACCATCATTTAAGTAAATTTCGTTATATAAGGTATTTAGAGTCGCCAAAAAATTTCCATCTTTTCTAGTTTCACTATATTCCAAGATTTTCTCTGCTTTTTGAATGGATATTTCCTGTGTTTGAGAACAGATATAGCCGTTCGTTGATAATTTGTAAATCATATAATGCTCATCTCCATCATTGATATCAAAGTTAGGAGGGAAAAACTTGGTTTGATTAAATTGACTACAATCTATAACTATGGAATTGGCTAATATTAATCTGTTTTGAAAATAATTATGAAAATCAAATTCATTATGAAAACATGGTGCACAATAATAAACCCTATCAGTTGGAAAAGTAGAGGCTAGCTTTCTTAACATTTCAAATTGGCCTGGATAAATCATTCCTCCTCTCGTCGATGCCTTATTATAAATATGAAATCTATAATAAGGTAAATATGTATTTGTTAGACCTGACTTAATTTCTGCAGCTCCTCTTCTTCCGAATAAGTAATCACTTCGTTTGAATTGATAATATTCTGAGTGACTATAAAAATCTACAAAAAAATCTACAGGTAAATCCTTTTCAAGAGAAGTTGAAGGAAACATAAAATAGCTCCATTGAGAATATCCAAATGCAGAACTACGACTATGTAATTCATTTAGAAACCCAAAAACGAATTGTGTTTCACTAAATTCTGATTTTGCCATATTCGCATATTTTTTGGTTTGTTGAGTTTTGATTCCTCAAAACGTTCTAGAGCTAAAAACAGTTTTGGATTAAGTAAACCCAATCTATTAACTAACTCTTTATCTTTATATGTTAAATTATTTATGTTTTCCTAAAATCGGTTTCAATTCTTCTGCAAGTTTATTTTCCAAAACTCCGATATAATCTGCCATTTCATATTCAAATTCTAATATATTCATTTTTAAAGAAACATTAGTACCTTTTGTCCAAGAGAAAAGCTGAAGTCCTTGTGCTCTAGTAGTTTTATAGTAACCCAAGTGTTGAGCTAATCTTCCCCAAATTCCTTTCTTGACTTTACCTACATAAAGAACTTTGCTTTTTGGAAAATTCTTTTTAATTGCAGGTACTACCTTAGAATTTTCTCTCAATTTGTATTCTGTAACTCTATTTACTATTTCTTAGGCAGAATGATTTGATTGAATTTCAAAATAGTAAAGACAAGGTCCTGATTCTTTTTGTAACTACATCAAGAATATACGAAAAATCACTCCGTTTTAAAACATTTATAAAATTGTAATCTTTCATTCCGAAACAGTCAATGTCAAATTGATAAATATGTTTTGCGTCCTTTTCCAAAACATTAAGTAACGGTGCTATCGCATTTAAACTAAATTATTTAATCTTCTCGTTCATTTTTCTTAGCAGTTTAAAATAATAGACTGTTTTCTGGACTTTGATCTATATTGTTAAACATAAGGTCGACATATAGTTCAACTTCAGCATCGGTGTCTTCTTTACCTAAATCAAAACGAAAATCATGCTGACGTGCTTCATAAATATATATTTCCGTCATAGCGTCTATTAGTATAAATAGTCTAATACAATTATCTTTTGTTGCAAATTGATTATCGTTTAAAATATGGGAAGCTACATGACGGTTAAAGTTTGAGTGAGCCAATCCATTGGTAGTCGGTTTATAGAAATGGTCATTAATAATTTTGTCGCATGCTTTACAAAAAACATCATGAAATAAAATATTATAAGGGCAAGGTTGACGCATGAATGAATTTTTAAAAAACTTTCTAATATCTTCGAAAGGTGGTTTCTCCTCCGAATCTTTATAACCCATCCAACGGATAAGAATACCTTCTACAACGGGAAGCAATGTCATAAAACAACTAATGAAATTATTTCTATAATATGAAATTGTAGCTGCATCAATCATCTTTGTAAATAAATCAAAATGAGGTAGTTTTTCTATCCTGCCTTTTTTTTGCATTACTCTTAATTTTGGATGCATAGTTACATCTCCTATTAATTTGATTAATTGTGCTTCTGTAACCGGAAGATCTACTACTAGTTTATTGGCATAATCCACTTCAGATTGAGTTGTGAAAATATTCATGCATAGCGCATAATTAGCCAAAGTATTATTTAGGTTAATTAGATTGGTAATTTCTTTTTCAGAAGTTCCTTGTGTATTTGGCACGGTCGATCGTTTTTTTCTTTCTTTTTTTTTCTTGTCAAGATATAACTGATTTGCTTTTGAACTGAATCTAAACCATTCATTATCATCAATATTTAATGTTTGCTTTAATTGTTCAATAGTTTGTCCACTCTCTATTTCACTAATAATTTTCTCACCCATAAGAGTTGATTTCGACATAAATATATTTTTTAGAATTTCAAAAAAAGGCTGTTCTGTTCATTTTTTTTCTTAGAGAATATTTTTTACTTTTTTATTAGGGTCTATTAGTGATATTTGCAATTCTCGTCGGTATTGAACATCAGTAGTCATAAAATTGTAAGCGATAATGTATTCTGCTTTAAAACTTCCAAGCATATCTTAATTTAATTTTATTAGCTGCATTTGCTAAAAACAAATGTTCTTGGCTAGACGAAAATACGATAAAGCGATAACTCAGGTTTATTTGCAAATACATAGAGACTTATTTATTATTGATATTTATGTGTTTTTTATAATTTACTGTAAAAAATGAGTTTTTCTTAATATTGATAAATAGTTGTCTTCCTCAGCATTTCGATTAAAATGCATAACTTCATTATTAATATTGTTTACATCTACTAACATTTTTTGAAGAATACCCCCTGTCAACTTTAATGGCTATTTTTTTTAATAACTCTTCATTATTGAAAATTAGGATTTAGTACCCAAAAGGTAAATCTGAAAGTTGTTTTATTTTGTTTCTTTTTTAACTTTTTCCCATTCATTTTTAAGAATTACTTTTAGCTTATTTATAAAAGTTTCCAAATTCTCATTCGCTTCAGTGATGTCTTTTTCTGAATTATATTCATTTTTTACTAGCTTAATAAATCCATTGATTAATGTGATAATTTCAATGTCTTCTTTATAATTGAGTCTTAACTTAAATAAATTTAGATTTTTAATAAATTCAGTTCTTGTCCATATTCTATTTTTTGAAAGAATATTTGAAGTTTTTGCATTAAAAAAATTTTGCTGATACTCGAAAGTTATTTCGACTCTTCGATTTTCAGATGGATCTTCATTTTTAATTTCTTCAACTTCTAATTGTAAGTAATTTAAAAAGCCAGATAATTCACTTATTATTTCACTTCCTTCGTTTCTTATTGTCTCTAAACACTTTATCCTTTCTGATGTAATTGTATCAATGAATTTGGTCTTTTTAAGGTTTTTGGTGGTTACAATAATATTGGTCAAAGAAATTAAAAAAGTAAGGAAAACACCGACAGGTAGAAAATCTTTGAATATTTCTCTAATTATTTCTAACATTTTTTTTTATAACTATTAAAACTTAAATCTTTAATTATATTTGGTTTAGGGTTAAATTAGTCCCCCCTTAATTTAAATTTTCAAAGCATCTTCTTTGACAAAGCATTCTTTCTATTTAAGCCAATTTTCTCAAATAATTTGTAGTTAATGTTTAGTTATAGTTAATCTTTATATATTGATTCTCTCTAACATTACTCCATTTAAAATCATTTTATATAAAGTGCAATTTATATCATTTGATTTTAAATGATCTTTAATTTCAAATATATCATCATCTTTCACTCTTGTGCCGAATGTAATAGATTTAATAAATTCTTTATCAATAGGTACATCAGTATAAGATTTATCGGTCTGATTTATTGCCATAAGAGATTTTTGATTTGTTTGGAAATTATGCTCGAATTTAATTTGACCAAAGTTTTCAGCATACATTAACCTATATTCCTCTTCATAACTCCATGCTGACCTTTTGGAAAAAATAACATCTTTAATAATTAAATCACGTAATTCTTGTGTTTCACCATACAGTAGTAAATCTAAAGAATTAGTTTTTGGATGTAAATTTTCATGATATTCAACTTTTCCCTCATTTAAATTATATGGTCTCTCAATATATAAATCTGAAAGTTCTATAACACAGCCATAATGTTGGTCAGCATAATGTGCCCACATTAATTTATTATCATATTTGTTTGTAACACAAAGTATTCTAAAAATTTTTATTAATCCTTTATTAATATATTCTCGAAAATCTGCTTCAGGATTACTTGCAAGATTTATTACCTTATCAACTATAGAAGATGAATCAAATGTTTTCTGTTGTAAAGATATTTGAATCATTCCTATAATCATATTTGTTATAGAACTGAATTTATTATAATCATAATCTAAAGTTTCACCTTTAGCTATTCTAGTTAGAATATCATAATATTCACGATTAGCTTTTTCAAAACTTTCTTTTGAGTATGGAACAAATTGACATTCTTCAATATCGTTAAATTGTAAAGGACTTGACCATCTTAATGATTTGTTTTCAATAATAAGTTTAGTAGTGCCTAATGTTGTGTATTTAAAATAGCTCATATTTGTTTATAGAATTCTTTACATGATTACAGCTGGAGTTCTGGAACTTACAGCGGGTTTGGAATTAAATTAAAGTCCATTCTTCGGATTTGCAAAATCATCCCAAATGCAACATCATTTTTACATTAGGCAAATGCCTAAATAAGTTGTCGTGGCTATTACAGGTTGGCATTATTTTAACGATTTTCTAATAAATTTGTCAAGCCAAATGTCTGCTATTTTTCCTGATTCAAAATACTGTTCTTTATTTTGCTTATCCCTCCAAACAATCTTTCCAGTATTGTCACATGAAACTTCTAGGCGTATTAATTCTTGTTTTGTGACAGGATTAAAAGGATCACTACGACCATGTTTATCAAAATAACCCTTTACAATAGCAAATAGCAAATATGAATTTAGCGCCATGTTTCCATAAGCTTGGTAAAATTGACATAACAAGGAAAAACCGTTGAGCATTACATCGCAAATATGGTGCTGATTATCCCGAGCAATAATATTTAAGTCTGGAGCCATTGAATGTGATTTGGAGATAAAGTCCTTAATATGTTGTTTAAGTTCTCCTACCTCAGTGAATGCAAGATCTAAACTTTTAGGATGATACAGAGCTTCTGTCGAATATTTCATACTTGTAATTTTTTGATTCTTATTTACCATGAAGGCTAATAAATTTTCTTGTACTGAAATTTCTTTAGTTATTTTTTCTTTTGGATTGTCAAGAGTATTTCGCACCCATGCTTCATGTTTTTCCTTTATAATTTTTAAATAATTTTTTTGGTAAAATTCGACACGCTCGTCAATCATCTTGTGATCATTGCTACAAAGTAAAATAAGATTGTCAGTTTGGTCATAATCAAAATTTGGTATAACTTCATGACGTGGACCGTTGTCTTGACTACTAACTATATGACACTCTTCGCCTAGGTTCAAAATCACATCGAATTGATCTTTTTCTAAAACTAATTCTTTTTGACAAATGGCACAGCGATTTCCTGATTTTGCCCAAAGTGTTTTTCGTGTTTTTACAGAAATACTCATAAATTAAATTATAAAATGGAATTATATTCTTGATTCTGTGGGTTAATTCCTGGTAAATTATATACTAGTCATAAAATAGTTTAAATAAATCCAAATTCTTTTAGCTTTATGTCATTGCACTTAATTTACCAAACTTACAAATCATTTTACTTTTCTTTACGGTTTTCCATAACCTTATCGTTGTAGCTGCAAAATAATTCTTTTAAGAATGAAAAGACCACCGTAGAAATACCTGTTTTTAAATTATTGAGCATAAAAAAAGATGCCATTTGGCATCTTTTTTATCAATTGATTGTATAGTTATAAATATTCCTTTTCACATTCTATAAAGAACTGTGATAATGTCATCTCTTCTTTCCTTAAAATTTTTATTAATGTATTTATGGGAATATTATACCCTTCATCACTTGCGATTTTTGAAATAGTACTGGTTACAAGATCACATTGATTACCATATGATGTAAAACTCACATCTTTTCCTTCTTCATCCTTTCTACCAACTATCCATTTTTTTGCAATAAAATTACATATATGCTTTTTGGAAAGCATACATTTAGTTGCGAAAGAAGTAGATTTATTTGTATTCAATTTATCAGTTTGTATTAACAAAATAAAACCATTTACATAAAAAAATCGTTTGCGATAGCAAACGGATAAATATTTTTCTTATATTTGCTTTTAATCCGTTAGGATTGTATTTTTGCGATACTTCTTATAAAATATTTGAAGCATTCGCTTTGAATCTCGTTTCAGAAAATTGGCGTTTTTAAAACCACGAGATGATAAGTAAGATGCTCACGACCTTATGGACGTGGGCTCACTTATTAGTGGTTGGGTATGCCAATGCCTCTGAAACAATAAGCTGAGTTCTGCGTCCTTTTATAATAACTCGAATAAAATTCAAAGTAAATCTTTCTTTATTTTAAAGTTTCGCATTGCAAGTGTTGAACCTTTAACTTAATTATTTAAATGTGAATTAAACAAATTATCTTCCTTATATGACCATTAAGCCGTTTACTTAATGCATAAAAAATGGCCCTCTACCGCAGCGACCAAACTAGCATAGAGGACCGTAGCTAATCAAACTATCATTAAACTAACCAATCCAATATTATGAATTATTTTTCATTTTACAAGGGTGGGAAAATGCTTTATTGCCTTTTTTTTATGGGTTTTATATTGTCTTTCTCATCTTCTTCAGCACGAAATTCAGCACGGAGTTACAAATTATTTTTTCAACAACATCAGATTCAAGGTATTATTACTGACGGAAGTGCTCCGCTTCCCGGCGTAACAATTTCTGTCAGAGGCAGGGCAGATAAAGCCGCTATTACAGATTATACCGGTAATTATCTAATTTATGCTGGTGCTAATGACACTCTTACAGTTTCTTTCATTGGTTTTAAAACTAAACTTATTCCTGTGTCTGGACAAACTAAGATAGATGTTATTCTTCTTTATGATACTACTACGCTGCAGGAAGTCAGGGTCAATGCAGGTTATTATTCCGTTAAGGAAAGCGAACGCACCGGTAGTATCGCGAGAATAACTTCTAAAGACATAGAAACCCAGCCGGTAACCAATGTTCTTGCAACCATGCAGGGGCGCATTGCAGGTGTTAGCATTACGCAGTCTTCCGGAGTTCCCGGCGGAGGTTTCGATATTAAAATCAGGGGACAGAATAGCTTGCGCGCCACAGCAAATGCGCCATTATATATTATTGATGGAGTTCCTTACTCTTCAGATCCAATTGGTTCAACTGCCACTTCTACCATATTTCAATCCTCAACGAGTCCTCTTAATAGCATCAACACTGATACGATAGAGAGTATCGAGGTTTTAAAAGATGCAGATGCCACCTCTATTTATGGTTCTAGAGGAGCAAACGGGGTTGTGCTTATCACGACCAAAAAAGGAAAAGCCGGAAAAACAAAATTCAGCCTTACCAGTTCAACGGGAGCTGGAACCGTAACTAGATTTCTTAAACTAATGAATACACAGGAGTATCTCAAAATGAGAAGACAGGCATTTATTAACGATGGAATTCCATATGGAGAAACTGATTACGATGTAAATGGAACATGGGATCAAAACCGCTACACTGACTGGCAGAAAGAATTATTAGGCGGAACAGCGCAAATGAATGACCTGCAAGGCAGTGTTTCAGGAGGAAGCGATACAACGCAGTTTTTGTTTAATGGAAATTACCATAGCCAAACCAGCGTCTTTCCGGGCGATTTTAAATATGTGCGGGGTGGCGAACAACTAAATATCAACCATCGCTCCGAAGATAATAAATTCAACATTACATTTTCTGCAGGTTACACCATACAGGACAACAACCTGCCATCAACTGATTATTCAAGTCTCGCCAGATTTCTTTCTCCAAATGCCCCCGCTTTATATAATCCAGATGGTTCTCTGAATTGGGAGAATGCAACCTGGGAGAATCCCCTTAGTAATAATAATTCACAGTTTCATTCACATACAAAAGATTTAATTGCAAGTACCCTTTTGTCTTATGAGATTTTCAATGGTTTAAGCCTTAAAAGCAGCTTCGGTTTTTCTGATCTTAGCACGCTGGAAACCAGAACCAATCCTTCCACTTTGTACAATCCAATTTATAATATAAGCAGTATTCGATCGTCAATTTATACCAATAATACCGGAAGGTCATCTTGGATTGTTGAACCGCAGATTAATTGGAAAAAAAACATTTTGGATGGAGATTTAGACATGCTGGCCGGCGCTACATACCAGCAGCAGTTAAGTACTACTCTATACCTGTATGCAAACGGATTCAGTTCAAACAGTCTAATTTATAATCTTGCATCGGCAAATAGTGTCAGCATTCGAGGGAACAATGAAAATGAATATAAGTATCAAGCATTTTTCGGCAGGATAAATTACAATTGGAACAAGAGGTATATAGTAAACCTAACTGCGAGACGTGATGGTTCAAGCCGGTTTGGTCCGGGAAACCAGTTCGCAGTTTTTGGAGCGGCCGGAGCTGCATGGCTTTTTTCCAATGAAAATTTTCTTAAAAATAGTTCTTGGCTGAGTTTTGGAAAACTGCGAGCCAGCTATGGCTCTACAGGCAACGATCAAATTGGTGACTACCAATTTTTAAACACTTATTCAAGTTCCGGAGTAAATTACAATGGAGTTATAGGTCTTCAGCCATCCAGACTTTTTAATCCTGATTTTGGATGGGAAATCAATAAAAAGCTGGAAGCTGCTGTTGAACTTGGCTTCTTGAAAGATCGTATTACGATGTCGGCAGCTTATTATCAAAACCGCTCTTCTAATCAGCTCGTAGGGATACCGCTGCCTGGAACTACAGGGTTCTCGACACTGCAGGCCAATCTTGCGGCAACTGTTAAAAACAAAGGCATTGAGTTTACTTTTCAAACCATTAACTTCAATTCAGAAAATTTTAAATTTTCCACCAGCTTTAATTTCACTTTGCAAAGAAATGAGCTTCTCCAGTTTCCAGGTCTGGAAAGTTCTACCTACAGCCAAAGGTATAGAATAGGAAGTCCTTTGAATATTTTACTCCTGTACAAATTAAAAGGAATAAATCAGCAGACTGGCATTTATGAATACGAAGATTTAAATAACGATGGAAAAATTACTTATCCAGAAGACAAACAATATGCTGCCGACCTGAATCCTAAGTATTTTGGAGGGTTGCAAAACCATATAGAATATAAAAACTGGAAACTTGACTTTCTGTTCCAATTCGTAAAACAGCAGAACCAGATATATCCCATGGGAGCTGCAGGTGATATGTCCAATAAGCAGCAAAGATTTACCAGCAGCTGGCAGAATCCTGGAGATGCTTCCCAGTACCAAATTTACACTACAGGACAGAACAGTGCAGCTGTTATGGGGCAGTTTTATTACAATGACAGCGACGCAACATTGACTGATGCCTCGTTTATAAGACTAAAAAATATTTCACTTTCTTACAAACTGCCTTTAAAACCGCAGCAGACAAGCTGCACAATAATGCTGCAGGCGCAGAATCTGCTGACTTTTACAAATTATAAAGATGGAGATCCCGAATTTATAACTTATGGCTTTCTACCCCCTTTAAAAGTTATTTCAGCAGCAGTACAATTGAATTTTTAAATCTAAAATTATGAGAACAATAATTATGCAAATAAGCATATTGTGCACAATCATTATGCTTGCTGGATGCGATTCATTTGTTGAAGTTAATCTTCCAAAATCGCAGTTAACAAATACAGCCGTTTTTGAAAGTTATGCCACCGCTGATGCAGCAATGGCTGATATTTATGCAAAAATAAGGGACTCGGGACTGCTTAACGGTTCTTATACGGGAATATCAAATCAGTTAGGAAACTATACTGATGAACTGACAGCATTTGGAGGTCCCTCGAACCCCAGCATTCCTTTTTTTAATAATACTCTTCTAGCTTCGTCAGGAAATGTTTTAGCATATTGGAATACTTCCTATAACCAGATTTATGCCGCCAACGCAGTAATTGAAGGACTTCAAGCCAGCAAGAATATAGAACAAGAGAATAAAAACAGGCTTTTAGGGGAAGCAATGTTTATTCGCGCGCTTTCGCATTTCTATCTGGTTAAGCTCTTTGGCGGTATTCCCTACATAAAAAGCACGGACTATCGGCAAAACAGTACTGCAAACAGGATTAGTGCAGAAGAGGTCTACAAAAATATCATCTCAGATCTGGAAAAAGCGATATCTTTTCTTCCTGTAAACTACAGCAGCGGTCAGAGAATACGTCCAAACAAATACTGCGGAAAGGCATTACTGGCTCGTACATATTTAGAAAACCACTCTTATGAGCAAGCGGCAAATGAGTCATCATCAGTAATTAATAATACTGCGATGTACTCGCTTCCTGCACCAAACTCTGTTTTTTTACTAAATTCCACAGAAACCATCTGGCAGCTTCAGTCAGCCACAGCAGGACAGAATACTCTGCAGGGGACCTTATTTATATTTGACCAAGGGCCACCTGCATTTACGGCCCTTAGTTCTTCTCTTGTCCAATCATTTTCAGAACAGGATCTTCGAAAAATTAACTGGACAAAAGAAGTGAAAAACAATGGACAGTCATGGTTTCATGCTTATAAATACAAAGAACAGAGTAACACTCCAGTTTCAAAGGAATACTCCATAATTTTCAGGACAGCCGAACAGTACCTTATACGAGCGGAAGCAAGAGCCAGAATAGGAGATTTGATTGGAGCTAAAGAAGACCTGAATAAACTCAGAACCCGTGCCGGACTTGGAAATACAGCTGCCGAGTCACAGGACGAAGTCCTAAAAGCGGTGCTTGATGAAAGAAGATGGGAACTTTTTACAGAATCGGGACATCGGTTTTTTGATCTGCAGCGTTTCAAAAAACTTGACGCCGTTCTTTCCTTAGTTAAGCCTGGCTGGGATATCAATGACCAGTTGCTCCCGATTCCAGAAAATGAGCTTAATACTAATCCTAATCTAAGACCGCAAAATCCAGGATATTAATTTTTACACTTATGCACACTCTTTATAAATCAAATCAACTTCTTTTTAGAATACCAGCTTTAGTTTTGTTTTCAATTTTGTTTTTAGTAGCCTGTCCGATACGTGGGCAGGCAGTACTAAAAAAACAGCTTTCATCCTCTGATTATGATTTATGGGGGTCGCTAGAAGTCGACAGGATATCACCTAATGAAAACTGGACAAGCTATCGAATGACTTATGAAAATGGAGCAGACACTCTTTTTGTCAAAAATACGGTTACAAATAAAGTATATGAGTTTCCATCTGTTCGCCAGACAATTTTTACCAGGAACAACTATTTTATATACCATTCCAAGGACTCTATACATATTTTTGATCCTGAGAGTAACAGGGAAGAGAGTTTTCCTGCTTCCCAGAATTACAACTATTCCCAAATTACTGATCTGCTTATCATAGAGGACGTGCAAGAAAACAAACTGCTTATCAAAATCCCCTTTGGAAAAATTTTAAGAAAAATTTCCCATGCAAAGAATTATTCCGTCAGTCCAGACTCACACAGCCTTATTTACATAACCTTTTATAATGGAATTAATTCTGCACAAATTGTAGACCTCCGTAAAATCAATAGTACAAAAACAATTACAAAAGGAAGTAATTCGTTTGAGAATTTTAAATGGTCCAATAACTCTAAAGCAGTTGCATTTTATTCAAAAAGCGATGCTTATAGCATAAAATCATTATTTTTTTTAGCTCTGCAGCCAGAAAAATTGTTTGAGCTTAATCCTGCGATGGATGTTACAATTCCAAATGATATGATTTTAGCAGATAAATATGGGGATGCCTTGGTTGTTGCCGACAATGCGAAGATGCTCTTTTTTAATGCAGCGGCAAAATCTTCAGCCTCCAATGTTCCGGAATCAAAGGTGGAAATATGGAACACAAATGATAAATGGATATACCCTGATGAGCAGAGCCGTGGGAATTTTAACAAGAAGCAAAAAATAATGCTATGGCAGCCTTATTCACGAAGCATTTCTGCAATTTCCTCAGATTCACTTCCAAAGGTCATCCTGACGGGAAACTATGAGCATGCCATTTTATCCAATCCCAAGGATTACGAACCTCAGTTCGATTTCCAGGGGCCGAGAGATTTTTACATTATGGATGTTAAAAATGGCTGTAAAGAGCTTCTACTTAAAAAACAGTCAGCAATATATTGGGATTTAGTGCCCTCGCCGCTTGGCCGTTACATTGCATATTATCGTGAAAAAAATTGGTGGATTTATGATATCGCAACTAAATCCCATACTAATATAACTTTAAAAACTGGGGTTTCCTTTCAAGGAAAGATACGAACATTTGAATATAACACCACATTTGGAAATCCCGCCTGGAGTAAAGCAGATAAAGAAATTTTGCTTTATGATGAGTTTGATATCTGGGCCATAACGCCAGATGGCAAATATGTTAGGCGGCTTACAAAAGGACGTGAATCAAAAATTAAATTTCGCATTGCTAAAATTCCAAGCAAAAATGTTCTTGCATTCACTTATAGCGGACTAGTTATTCCAAATATTGATATCGAAAAGGAGTTCCTATTGCAAGCTGAAGGCGATGACGGAAAGACTGGATTTTTTAGATGGAATAAAAAAACTGGAGAAGAGCCAATTGTATTTAGAGATTCTTACATCAGTGATCTGAATTACAGTTCAAAAAAGCAGACCTATTTTATTACTGAACAAAAATTTGACCTGCCGCCTAGCTTAATCTCCTGCCAAAACACATCTAACTGCAAAACAATTTTTCAGAGTAACCCTCAGCACAATAAATTTTATTGGGGAAAGACTGAACTGATACATTTTAAAAATTCAAAAAAACAAGAAGTAAAAGGGGTCTTGCATTATCCAGCAGATTATGATCCGCAAAAAAAGTATCCGATGATTGTAAGCATTTATGAAGAACAGTCTAGGGATCTGCATATTTACAAAAACCCTACGTCCTATAATGCGGCAGGAATAAATTCAACTGTATTTACTACACAGGGATACTTCTTTTTTCTTCCCGATATTATTCATGAAAGTGAAAATGCAGGACCATCATCCTTTGACTGCGTGACGGCCGGGACGCAAAAAGTTATAGATATGGGACTTGTAGATTCAAAGAAAATAGCTTTATTAGGACACTCTTTTGGAGGTTATGAAACTGCATTTATAATCAATCACACCAATATGTTTGCTGCAGCTGTAGCCAGTGGAGCTATAACAGATCTGAGGAGTTATTATCTGACTGTCGGATGGAACCATTTGAAAGCCAATATGTGGCGCTTTGCAACTGAAGAGTGGAGACTTAAAGGAAAAACTCCATTCGAAAATCCGACAGATTTTGACAGGAATTCCCCGCTTGAATCTATTTTAAAGCTCGATACCCCACTGCTTATGTGGACAGGTAAAGAAGATACGCAAGTTGACTGGCATCAAAGTATTGAGTATTATCTAGCTCTCAGAAGACTTGAAAAAAAAAGCATTTTACTTTTATATCCGGGGGAAAATCATGTACTGTCAAATCCTGTTAACCAGAATGATATTTTCGAAAGAGTCTTGCAGTGGATGGATTATTATCTTAAGGACGAGAAAAAATATACATGGATAAGCAAAGCAATGAAATAGCTATAGCCTAAAGAAAAATGAAGAATGCCGTTCAATTGAGCGGCATTCTTTTTTTAATTAATAAATTTCATAATCATGGTTGACGCCACAAAATCTCTTTACAGTCATCAGCTGTGCCAAAGGCGCGTGTTCCGCTTGTGCCACCACCAACATAGCAGTACGAGTCTGCCTCGGTGGTATTACAGTTCTGAGGCTGATTTAGTATGCAATTTCCCATGGCATTTCTTGGGTAACCAACTTGAGGTGCAGTACTCTTAGATGCACTCTGCATCGAAGTAGTTACAAAGGCACCGGATACCGCCAGTGCAACAACAGCAATAGGCAGTACATTTTTAAATGGTGTTTTCATAATAATTAAGATTATATTAAACAATGATCTACTTTTTTACAGGTGTTCGATCTTTTATCCTGAAACCGGCCGGTATAATTTAAAAACTCAGTTCGATTTCAGCGATGAGTTCTTTATTTCCTTTCTGATGTTTTCTTTTAGTTGATAAGCCACTAGATGATTACCTATTAAAGCATATAAATATGTATCTGTAACTATAAAGGATTTTAACTTTTCTACTTTAATATTATAAACTGGAAAACTTAAAAGATAGGAATGCTTGCTAATATCATATATATCAATTACAGAAGAATGTTTCCATGTTTTTTCATCTTCATATCTTCCCATTATCCTGGAATTGACAAAAAGTAGATTTTTGAAGGCATAACCGTGAGCATTAACTAAAAGCGGCGGTGCAGACATAGTCCTTCCAGATCCGTTCTTTACGTAAGTGACTTTAATTTTTGCCTTTGAAATAGTATCGATAGTATGTCCTCTGTAATCAATTTTACAGTCTTTGCCGGTAACAATAAACTCATTTCTGTAATAATATAAATATATCATCTTTTCAAGATGTTCACTATACAACAAGGCACCATCCGTATCAAAAATCCCGTCAATCTGTTTCTCCAAAATAGAATTATGGTATTTTATTTTGGGTTTGCTTTCGGCAATAAAAATCCCCAGTACATTAGATAAATTCCGGCCGCTATTGTTGCGAAATATTATTGTAGTGCTGTCCGCCGGTTCTGCACGGGTGAAATAAGGCATCCCGATGAATTTTTTATTAATTTTCCAGTTTCCAACACTGCCTCTGAATAATGCAGGAGCTCTTCCGTCTTTTAAAAAAATATAATTACCCCTGACGCTTAAAGTGACATTTTGGAAAGGGATATTACCAGGATCAAAATCAATTTTTTCAATTTTTTTATTCTGCAGATTGCTGCCAAAAGATACCATAATCTGAGGATTGCTGTAGTTCCCCAGATATAATCTCTTGTTGGTAAATCCGGCTATATAAAATGAATTAAACTTTAAATCCGTCTGTTTTAGCATTTCCGCAGCATTTTTAACGTATCTTCTTTGAAAGGGATTATTGTAGCGCATTATATCCTCGGACCATAAAAACAAAAATATGACCCCAATTGTACCTGTAAAGCTAGAGAGCATTATTGTTTTTAAAGATGGCATAAACCATTTTTTATTATTTACATCCCTATCTATTTGACAATGCATTATTATACCGGTAAAAGCTAAGACAACGAAAACTAGATTGAACAGCATGTGATCATTCCAGCTCATTTTTTCCAATATGCCGCCGCACGAACAAGGAACATAAGAACTGTAATTGAGTATAACAAAGATATATACCGTAAACATAACCATGATGTTAAAAGCTGCCGCTAACGCCCATAATCTGGTAGTGCGAAAAATGAGTAGTGCTGAAATTAATAATTCAGCCAGTGGAACTATCCAGGATAACCAAGAAGCAAATGCACTTAAAAGAGGAGATTGTCCAAGCTGTACCTGAAAATTCTCAAAACCCATTAACTTGCTTGCTGCCGCATAAACGAACAGCAGCACATAAAGCATACAGATAATTTCAATGATGATACTTTTGATTTTTGGTGAAAGGGCCATAACTTATTTTGATTAGAAATGAAACAGAAAACGATCCTGATAAAAACTTAAACAAATGTAAATCAGTATTTTCGCATAAAACATATCCAAATCAGGGATTAATTTTTCCAAAACAGGGATTTTTCCTTCAAAGCGGATTTCAAAAATAGCGCGCTGTAAATCGGCTAGATTTGCAGCGCGGCGGGCACAAGAAATGCAGGCAGTCTAAAACTGCCTGCATCCTAATTTTTTTAAACTAATTTAATTCGGCATCACATAAGAATCGATTCCCTTAAAGGCGAGACCGCTGCAGATATTAAAAGCTGCCTGCCCGCGGAGCTGGGCTGTGCCTCCCATTAGGATTGAAGCAAGTTTCGCTTCCCCGCTTTTATACTTCCTCACATTCTGAAAATAGCCCGTAACGGCATTGTAAACGCCAAAAACCGTTCCTTTTGTTTCTGTTGTCTGCTGCGTGGGATGACTCATGCCGTATTCAAAAGCATCATCCACCATGTTGTTGAAACAGGCAGATAACTGCTCGTTTTTTCCTTCCTGAAGTTTTTTAAGCACTTCCTTTCCTGGTGCCATGGCATGCTGTATCAGTTTTTTAAATTCCTTATCCGTTACCCGTATTTTTGTCCAATGGTTAAATACTGCTTCCAGATTCGCAGTTAAATTATCTGCTATGCCCATTACTTTATGCGCCTGCTCCAAACGTTCTTTTGCGTTTGAGGTATGTCGGATGCGTACAGTATTGGTTTTAGACTGCATGGCCGCATTAAGAGTGTTGGCGCATACTATGCGGATGGGCGTAAACGCTGCCGTAATGCTGCCGCTTCCGTCATGGGAGGTGGTCAGGAAAAGATACTTTTCAATCAGGTCATCCTTTCCCACACGGATATAATCGGGAAGTTTAGCCGTGATAAAAATGCGTTCGCCGTTTCCAAGCGCCCCCGCTGTTTCGTAAAGAATGCCGTCACCGCCCACAATGCTGTCAAAAAAAGAAAAAGCATCCCTGTTCTGCACGATATGGTAATCTTTACCCACCACGCCCAGCACCGTATCAGTATCGGTGCGCACGGTGCTGCAGTAGTCTTTTATATCCAGTCTGCCCGATATAATATCATCCTGCGTCACAATCGGAGCAGAAGGCGTAAAAAGCCTTCTTTTCTCCACTTCAAAATCCAGTCCTGCGTGTGTTATCGCTTCGGCGCTTGTCGGGTAGTCCTGCACTATCTGACCCAGGTTGTGCCACGGCTTTTCCTTTACGCTGAAAAAACTGTGTTTTCCTGTCTGCTCATTAAAATAAATATGATGTGCCATGATTTCTGATTTTTTAATAGTTAAACTGACTCCTTTAAAATGGCACATCGTCCGCAGGCGCGCCATTTGCGTTCTTAGCAGCTTTTCTACTGTTTGCTTTCTGCCCCGCATTACTGCCTGCCGCGTCAGCTTCATTTCCCTTTTTAGCAAAAACAATAATGCTTACCGAATTCACATGAAAATCAATGCTTCCCATAGGGTTTCCCTCGCTGTTGATGTAGACGTGCATTCCGATTCTTCCTGATACCTGCACCACCGCCCCTTTCCTGATAAACTGCGCTGAGTTCACACTCAGCCAGTAAGAACAGTTGATAAAGGTTGTAACCTCTTTGTACTCTGTGCTTCCTTTCGGTTTGTAGCGGTCATTGACCGCTATGCTGAAATTAACCACTTCTCTTTCGCCTGCCTTATGCACTATGGCATCTGCTGTGACTCTTCCTGTAATTTCCATAATCTTAAAATTTAAAGGCTTGTAAAACCTATTAATACTGAATGATTTAACTGCTTCCCTTAAGTCCCGCTCCGCCCTTGAAAACTGTTTTCAAAAGAAAAAACGGAAAAAAAGAAAGCAGCAGTTAAGCGCAAGAGAAAGGCTGCACAGTGCTATAAGTCCCGAAGGGCAGAAGAAGTGAAACGGAGTCTGTTATGCGCACGAAGCAGACTAGCCGGCGCTATCTTGGCTGCCTTTTTAGCCGTTTCGAATGAAAACATCAAATTCTGTTATTTCACAGTAAATAAAACCTAAAGTATTATGTATTAATTACAGAGAAACAACAGCCTACCGTTCGTTTGCTTAAGAGCTGTCACTGTATTATCAAACGGGTATAAATACCTGCTATGTGATTTGTGTTATTCTATTATATTTACGTCAGCTTTATGTTTTTATGTTATAAATAATCACGCAAATTGAAATAGCGTAAAACATAGAATGAAAATGAAATTAAAAAGGAGTAAAAACAAGTGAAAAGTAGTGATGCCAATTGACTGAACAGTCATATTTAGAAACAAGAATGGCGTTAAAATTATTCAATTTGACCATAGCAATAAAACCTGATAATTTATAAATATATAGACAGGTTTTTGAAACCATAAATATTTTTTAACCCTAAACTCCTATTAGAAAATATTAAACCTGCTTAAGAAGATTTGCTGATGCAAAAATGTAAATTAAGCCAAAATTTGAATAGATGCGCATTTAATTAAGCGCTGGTTAAACTTAAGTTAGAATATTATTTGTAAAATTATGATTGATAAACAAAGTGTTCCAAGCAACAGATATATTGAAAAAACGGCCAATGATACCATAACAAGATCATTGAGAGACTTATTCCTTCTCAAGCATAGAGAGCTGGGGGAAAACAAAACCGATTCAAGCCAAGACTGGGGCATTGATTACTATATTGAGGTATTTGACAAAGAAACAAAAAGAGAGCTTCTATTTTTAATTCAATGCAAGGGAACAAATGGTAACCTTAATTTCAAGAAGGACAATACGTTTTCTTTTCAAATGTCAATCAGGCATGCGAATTACTTTTATTATGAGCTTTCGGAGCCTCTCATATTTTTTGTATGCGATATTCAATCGACGAAAGTCTATTGGTATCCCGTTCAGTTAGATCATCAGCTGGAAGACAGAATTATTACACAGACCAATTCCAATATAGAATCCTTAAAGGTCAATATTTCCACTTTTAATATACTCAATGAAGAAAATTTTGAAAGATTCTTAACTGATTTGGAAAATTCGAGAAAATCCCAGATTCATAAAAACAAATTAAAAATCAACAACACTTCAAATTATGATTTTATCTATCAAAGTGTGAAGCAGCTAAATATTGTAGATGCATTTGTTAAAATTTTGGATCTTTATCGTGGAATAAATGTGTTCCCTACATTCATAATCAATAAAATATTTGCTTTCATAAGCATCAGAACTTCCTTGTCCGGTGACATACTGACAACCGATAATGAGATTTTCTTTGATTTCTTTCAGAACCTCAATCTCAGCGAGAATACAATTTCCTTTAGCACGAAATTTACAAAATATAAAAATGTAGATGACCTTGAGAATAAACTCCTCAGAATTATAGAGTTTTTCGAATTAAATTTAATTAACCACATTGACTGGCAAGGGCCTGCTGAAAAAGAACAAACGCGTATCTGTGTGCATGATCTCTTCATTTCAAATGACTGCAAATGTGAAAGGTGTACATATAAAAAGCTTGATCTGGTTAAAACTTCAGAATTATTGGAAGCACAAAACAATAATTTAAAACAGGAGGATAAACTGAAAAAAGCATATTCCTTTTTTCTAATGAGCGATTATGAGAAATCCTTTCGGGAATATAGCAGCCTGCTGAAAGAAATCAGCAGAAATGATAATCCCGGAATCTATATTACAGCTAAATACAATCTACTTCAGTTAAAAACTTTAATATCCAATAATGTATTCAGTTCTTCAAGAGAAGAAATATTAAAAGAACTTGACAAACAAAATTTCGTTCTGGATGAGATTATACTTCCTGGATATTTCCATGATTTTCTAAAGCTGACCAAGGAAAACAGACTGGTGCCAAATAGTGTTCTTTCGATTGACAGTATTTTGACTGACATTCAAAATATGTGGTTGGAGGACCAGCTCGGAGGAAGCTCAAATAACAGTTTTTCCAGAACAATAATAACAGAATTTTTACGCACCTATTATTTCATAGAATATAATTTATTGATTTATAACGAGTACAGAGAGTTTGAAATACTGGTAAACAAACTGCTTGAAGGGATATTTGCGATGCACTCCATAAAGAATCCAATTTCTTCAAAATATGGGAATTTTGAAACAACAATCATCGATATGTGGCTTTTTCACGCAGAGCCGGCACATGTGCAAAAGCTACTTAAAAAATATCGCGTGAAATCTATAAAATTAGCAGCAGATGACAGTCTGCTGGAACGCCTGTCTTTATATATTGACAATTTAACAGCTTCCGCCTCCCTTATAGAATCTGAGTTTGTAGAAAAAAATCATTCTCATAATAAAAAAATTTCACGCATTATCGAAAACTATCTTCTGATCATATCTGCAGTCAAAATTGAAGATGAATCTAGAAATATTCTTTTAAATAAATATTTAATTCTTATTGTAAAGCTCAACCACTGGTATTTCACCTCATTTGAGTACCTTCATGTTTTTCTAAATACTGTTTCAAATATCTCTACTGAAAACCTCCAAAAAATAATTGCTTTTGTAATATCCTATGAGAAATACAATTATGGCACTTTCTCACTGGCGGTCACTATATATGCCGCAAAATTTCCAAAAGGACAGCTATTGGAAAATGAACTTAAAAGCATTCTTTCCATTAAAAAATTTAATCCAGAAGACTTTTATCATCGAAACAAATTTTCAGGCTTAATATCTATTATACCAAAATTAACCGACACCACTCAAAATAGAATAAGAAATTATGCAGCTGAAAAACTGCATGTAGATTTCAGGAGCAGCAATTTCTTTTCATTTACTATACTGGACATTATCGAGTACGATGCTGTCCTTATGCAGCAATACATTGACGCAACTCCGGATTATACCAAAGAACCGCTTAGTACTGCCTTTTTTTATGGAAAGAAAGAAACCAGAAATTATTATTTAGAAAAGCTAATCAGTCTGTTTTTTAAATTTGACTTAGAATTTACCGAGCAAATCCGCAGCTTATCCAGTAAGGCGCTTGATCAAGAATATTATAACTGGTTGATGAACCTGAACGGTTTTGATTATACGAAATTCAACAGCTACTGGGTTCTTTACAATAAAAGTTCTTATTATATGAAAGCCTTTAAAGGAAGCCCAATGCTTCAGAAACATTTAGCGGCCGCACTGAAAGAAAATTACATTGAGGGTGTTGCAAAAGTATACTTGGAAATCATTACATAGACAGCAATCTTCTCTTCCCTATTTTCTTTGAAATATTCTCAGGCAATATTTCATTTAAATCATCCTGCAAAAATTATCTAATATCTTGTAAATTTGAAAATTGAAGAGCTGCCGGCCTTAAAAGAATGAAGGTAATTTTCTAGCCGGTTTTTCAAGGTATCATAGATATAATCCTGCATTGGCACAGCATGAAAAATATTATCCAGAAAACTCGAAGAAGAGCCTAAAACTTTATAATTTTCATTCTCAATAATCACTGTCCGGTCCAAGTTTAAATAAGCATCGCGTAAAACAAAAGGCATATTCTTTCCGTTCAAATAAAGATTTATCTGGGGCTCCGCTTTATGACCCAGCTTTTCCAAATATATCATTTCTATGCCAGGAGCGTCTTGCGCCTCTAATACCTCTTCTTTAACCTCAAGATTTATGATAAGCATGTCAAATTGCGAAAAAAAAGAAATATGATCTTTTATATTAGGGAAATATTCTGCAGCAAATTCATCATAAACTTTCGGAAGGCATTTGAATATGGTAGTCATAATACTTTTTATCTGTTCCTTATCATAGGATTCCCAAATAAATCGCTTTTCCGGCCACCAGCGTTTTTGGGGATAAAGTCTTTTCACTGATAATTCATTTAAGTTTTCCAAGTACTTTATAAGCTCCCTTAAATACTTTAAATTAAAATCCGATGAAAAAATCCTTACCGCTGATTTTAGATTTTTGTTTTCTTTTAGTTTTTTTGTGACGTTTCTATTGAGTTCTTCGATTTCCTCAGCAAAAATATGCCATCGAAAATGTTCCAGGTCAAAACTGCTTTCTTCTGTTTGATTTTCGCTTTGAAAATATTCCGAACAGATCAGCGGCATATATACATCAATGGCATATAAGATATCGTTAAGTTTATAATATTCAGCGCCTTTATCGAATCCAGTAAGTTCTTCGTAACAGTCTAAAAAAGAAACAATATATTCATTTGCGACAAATTCATTTACCGGCAGCAGCATTTTCCCATCAACAATTTTCTTCAGATTTTCTATTATGTGTTCATAAGCATATTGTTCAGGTGAATGCCTGATCGGATTTGCTGCATTGTGGCTTCTATAGTTAAGGACATTCTCCAGCTGGTAGGAATGATTTTGATGAATTTCTTTTATTTGGATATCGTTGGCATTATATAAAATTGTGAACAAAGAATAACTTAAAAGATGATCTGAATAAGCAGAATATGCCAATCCAATTTTCCAGCAGTCTTTGAAAAAAATTTCTTTGATAATTTCAAAATCGTTTTCAAGCAGATGATTGTAATAATCCAGAAAATGGTGGATTTCCCTAAAATAATCTCTCTCAATCCCTAATGCCGGGTTTGTTATCATTTTTATTTTTTTTTCTGATGCCCTGACTGTGTCAAGTTCCTCCTTGATACTGTCATAATTAATGTGCCGCGTTTTATACTCTGCCAGAATCTCCTCCCACAATGCGATATATGAATTTTGATTTTTTTCAATTCTATTCTCAGAAGGAATGTCAACATTTACCGTGCCCCCCTTAATCCTCTTACTGATTACGGCAAGATTCTTTCTATTCAGATGAATCCAGAATGCTTTTTCTGCCGTTGGCTCAACGACAATTAAAAGTACAGGGAGAATGCTTCCTTCACAGTATGCTAAAAAAGCGACATCGCACTGTTGCTTTGGTTTGACTGTTTTTTTTTCCGGTAGAAATTTTATCTGAACTTCGATCTTGCCGACAGGCTGCTGCTTTTCATTAACTATTTCAAAGTATCCGTCAACATTTGGAACTTTATCCAGCGTATTTAAAAAAGGTTTTACCCTGCTTTTATCCAAGATGTGCGTAAGAACCGTAACAGCATTTATTTCTGCCGTATTTGTATAGGGATAAGATGCTGGTTCCGCTTTTATAATATTACGTGGCATAATGTTTTGAATGTTTTATCCTGATGTTTGAATTCAAAAAAATCAATTCACAGAGCTATCAGAATAATTTAAAGTTTTTAAAAAAAACTCTTTTATTATAATACTTAGAGCTTAACTGGATACATGTTTTCTAAATGCCTTAATAATCTGAAAAATCATAACGGCAAGAAATATTCGATGAAGCAGGTCTAGAAAATAAATCCAATCTGTCTGAATCGTCTTCCCATAAGCCAAATCCGTTCTTCTAGCGGGGTTAAAAAGACTCCATAAAACTTTGAAATTAGCAATGAAAATTTCGTAAGTATTTTTTAAATCATCCGCATCACAGGAAAATGAAAATAATATTTTATCTGAAATGCCTGGAAGAATCAATAAGTACAGCAGAAACGTCACAATTAAGACTATTTTTACAGGTTTTATCCAATTCAGTCCATAATCATTAAATTTACTGAAAGTCATAATTATTTTATCGCCATTTCCATATTTTCTTGAATGCCTTAATTCATCTCTGTATGCCTGCATTTCTCTTGCCTGGAAAAAGAGGCTGTCTATCTGATTTCCATTGTTCTTTAAAGCGTGTTTCAGCTGTTTGTACACTTCGCGTTTTCTTTTGAATCTTTCTTCAACGGTCTGCCCTGCAACTTCAATTTTCAGTTTTACATCATCAAACCATCTATTATTTGCAGGCCTGATTTTATCCAGTGTTACATTATCAAACCTTAACTCAACAAAACTATTGAAATCAAACTCATTAAACCGAGTGCTGCCTAAATCGCAATCCGACAGATTCAGCGTGCTACCATCATAACCTCTGCATTTATCAAAGCTGATATCAGTGTAATTAGTAAAATCATTAATTACGAAAAAACGGAATGAAACTCTTTTAAACAATAACTTTAAATTCTGGTTAACTCCTGTAATTAATACATTATCGATTTCCCAGCCTTCGAATTTTAAAACTCCTTTTAATTCCGGATTGCTTTTTATTTCAAGTCTTTCCAATTTTTCGCCCAGACCATTAAAATCAAAGCCCTGGGTAAAATTTGTTTCGGATATATAAATTTCCTTAATAAATGACTTGACTGGTTCTGCTGATCTGACCGAAATATCCCTATTTTCAAGTTCTGATTTTTTCAGGAAGTGATCGCCAAACAAGGAAAGCTTTTTAATTCTTGATGCACTTATCTCAAATTCTTCTTTATATACATTATGAATTGATGAAAAACTGCTGTAACATTCAATATCCCAGAATTCAATGTCCTTATTAAATTCATTGCCGTAAAAACTGAAATCCCCTGCTATAGAGTCAAACCTGACCTGCTTATTAAAAACAGACTGCCTTAAATTCAGATTGGATTTAGAATTGAGAATATGCAAAAAAGATACTGTAGAATCATGAATGGCAATAGCATCATTATCAGCTGCTGTTTCGCTTATAATAATTTTTTCAATCTGGCATTTGTTTATAAAAATATTTCTTGTCAGGATGCTTTTGTTTTCAATAACAAAGGATGCGGAATGGCAGTTTTCAAATTCTATACTGTATTTATATGCACCGTCAAAACCTGATGCTTTTACGTTATTAAATCTAATTCCTTTTTCAAATCTGCAGTCAATAAATAAAAAGCCAAAATTTATTTCAGCGTCTTTGATGAGCACTTTCTCCTTAAAAATTATTCCTTTTATAGTTCTTCGGTTCCAGTTGATAACAGACTGATCAAGAATAATTTCATAATCAATAGTAATATCTAAATCAATTATTTCATTATCATTTAATTTTTTATAAAAAATCCCTTTTGCCTGTAGTGCCATCAGCTGCTTTTTTTTAATAACCTTGTTCTTTATGTTTTAGCTTTTAAATACAAATATCACAAATTCTTTTTAAAGGTGCAGATAAGATTAGATCAATTTCAAGAACAGCAGACTTTATGATATAATAGCTTCCCCTGAGCAATTATCTGTTTGGCGTCATTTAAAAAACAGCTTAAAAATAGTGAAAGCAGATAGTATTACTGCGAATTCATCAGAAGGGCTTTTGATATTGGGGAGTTCCTGCAGCTCTCCCTATTTCTACACTATAATATGGTATTGACGCTATTTTTTTTCTTCAGTAATTTTTTTAAGTTCCTGCTGGTAGTTCTCCAAAAGGACCTCGTTTAAATGCGCGAATTTTTCAAGGTCGGATATCCGTAATTTTAAGCGGTCGATTTCAAGATTTCTGATATACTCATCTTCTTCTCCATCAAAAAAAAACAATGGGCTTTCATGAACCAAAGAATTTATTATCCTGATATCGGTATGTTCTTCTGAAACAGCTGATGCATTTTCAATCCACTGTCTGGTTTTTTCATCTTCAGCCGCTGCAGCGGCCTTTTTCAGGGCAAACTCGATCCAGATTCTTGCGGATCGGTCTGCTGCCAGCATGATTTCAAGCCACATATCAACAGATTTTTCTTTTAAATTATCTATATCCAGCTCCTTTCTATTTCTCTTGCTCCGCAATTCATAAAAATAGGATTGCTTATTATCCGGATTGATATTTTGCAGTGCTCTGAGCAATGGGTCAAAACTCTTCAAAGGTTTAGTTTCGGGAGGAAAAAAAGAGCGTTTATTCCAGAGTTCTTGTATCAGATCTGAACACTCCTTCTCCAAGGCTTTCTTTTTAGTTCCTTCAGCCTGTTCGGCTGCAGTTATTTTTTCAGCCAGATAATGTGCCATCCATCTTGACAGGGTAGTCAATCCCTTTTCATTTTCGAGCTCTTTAACGATCTTTTTCCCCAGTTCTATGAGTTTCTGCTGCTGTTCTGATTTCTCCATCTGATGAGAGTATAAAAAATTTTGCTTTTGGTTTTGTGTATCGCTGTTTTTCTTTGGTATTTGCTTTGGCCTGCGGGTCATCCCTTTTGATGTTAACTTTGAAAATCAAATCGTAATCATAAGTTCTGCAGATCTTTAACAGGAGCGTAATCGATGCTGTCATCACTCCTCCTGACTGGGTGGGACTTCGGTCACGGTCTGTTCTATAGCTGCTCCAGCCCGTATACTTCAGATCAGGAATCTGCGATCCGTTTAAAATCCACTGGCCGTGTTCTGTAGCCTTGGATAACTCCAGCTGCCTGGCTATTTTTTTTCCGACTGCAAAGCAGGGATAGGAAATATTGTCCGCATAGGGATCCAGTTCATCTAATGCCTTGGAAACATTCCTGCTTTTAATCCAGCCTTTGAGCTGAAAAATATCCGAATGGATTTCCATTCTTTTTTCATTGTAATCCGGCAGGTTACTGCTGTAATCATCTTCACAGCTCTCTAAAGCCCGTAATAGTGCCTGCGATGCATCTTTCGATACCATCGCAGAGGAAAAAGAAATTTTTTCAGACCTTCCGCTGCTTATTTCTTCCCAGCCTCCGCGTACATTAAAAAAGTCAATTCCGTCTTTTTTTTCAGCACAAAGTGCTTCATAAAACTCATTTTCCGAAATATTTTCCTGCCAGTTTTCAGTTACTTCGCCTTCTGTCCACTGCGGTCTGTTCATCGGCACGGCATCTCGGTAATCCGACAGCCATTTCCCTTTCCTGCAAGTAAGAAGATGTCCTGACAGCCAATCTTTCCATTCACTATGTACTGAATACCTGTCTATGACCAGCGGCATTTTATCCAGAAGCATTGAAGCTGCTGCCATCAGAGAATGATAAGAATAATAAAACTCCAGATTGTCAGTCAGAGGATAACTGCTGTGATCGTGCCATGTATCCATTTCTTTTGAACTCCTGCTCCATAGATTCTGTCTGGGATCAATGCCGAAGTCTTCCTGGGCATCAATCCTCCAGTCGTTGACAAGTACTGTTGCAGCGATCTGCTCTGTCTGCCTTGCTGATATGCCAAAAGCACTTCCCAGAGGCTCAAACCAATAACTGTCAAAATCATGGGAAAAGTAAAAAGAATAATCTTTTATAATCTGATCATTCAGGTGCCACCAGCTCTCCACAGATTCTCCATCTCTCTGCTGCAAAAGTGGAAGCTTGCTTTTTGCTGCATACTTCATGGTTTCAAGAATTTTCGCACCACATAAATCGGGGAAGCCAGCCGCTAGATTTATCACCGTGTCAGCGGCTGTCTTCTGGATAATGATATGAGGCTGCCCTTTGGCAATCCCAATAAACATTTCGGTATATTCTCGAAGAATCTGAGGATTATCGAGTGAAATTCTTGCAAGGGCAAACAGAAGGTAAAGCCGGGCATGAAGATTATAAAAAGGAAATTCCCTGCTTGAAAACGCACCTGCCGTCCCACGATCCAGACATTTCATAAGTTCTGCTATAATATTTTGGCATCCAAGGCTACCCAGTACACGCACTGCATGAGCGGCATTCCATCTTTGCTTTGAACTAGGCGACCCCAAAGCAGACCAGATGAAACCGGCAATCTGGTTTTCGATTCCGTCTTCTACTTTCAGCCAGCTGTCCCAATTACCATCTGCAAAACCATCTTCCATATGGATTTCAAATCTGGAGACTGCAAAATCGAGTAATTCGGCTGCCTGTGCCGGTGCAATCATTGGCGCGGCCAGGCAGGCAAAACCAAAATACGTTTCTGCATCAGAGAATTCATAACCGCTGCCAAGCCCTTCAAATATTCCCTGCTTTACAAGTTCTATATCAGGTCCATCCAGTCCAAATTCATCCAAAAAATATTTCAAACCATATCTTGACGAAAGTTCAAGTGCGAATTTTCTTCCAATTGCTTTTAGCAGCAGGATTCTATTTTTCCTAAAGCTTGCCTTCTCCTTCCACATCGCAGGCACGGCGTCAAGAAATGACTTAAGATCATAACGGCTGATATCGGCTGAAAGCATCAGCATATCAATGAAAGTCCAGAGATTTTTCTCAGTTAGCCTTACAACTGTCTGGCTCCAAAATTCGCCTGCCTGGTAAAAATTGCCAGCCTTTTTTTGGTATGCCTGCCTGCATTTTTCAAATTGTTCAGCATTGAGAATATCCAGACTGCCAAAGATAGAAGTCCAAGGCATGGGCGACTTCTTTTTTTGGGAACCTACAAAAAAATCATCAGCAAGCGGTTCGATCTCCATTTCTTTATGCTCGGGCACTAAAACCTGCAGCTCTGTAATATATTCGCTTGCAATCTTATGATCTTTGGCAATCTTTATAATTTTTCTCCAGTATGCTGCATCGCCTCCCTGCATCTGGACAAGCCTTACGGCGTCCTCAAACAGCTTTTGCTTTATGTCGTTATCTGCTTCTTTTTCCAGACAGAGCCTGAGAAGTCCTTCTTTCTGATGCTCAGAGAAAAACCTGCACATTGCCCATCCTGCTGCTGGCGATATGCTGCCTGACTCCAGCACTTCAGTAAGCAGAGCCTCGAGCTGAATTTCAAATCTTCCGATGTTTCGGTCTCTCCATCTGCTTAAAGCAGCTATTCCGGTTCCATGTGACATTTTTGCGCATAGAGCAGACGCCTCACTGCGTTCCCAGTATTTTTCGCGGTCTACATAATTACCTACAAGTTCCGCACAGCGGATAAATCGATAGGCGAGTTCCTCTGAAACAGAACCGCCGAGACAGACTTGATTTGCAAGGCCGATTACTGCCTCCCACCTTCTGACTATTTCATCACCGAATTTAGATACGATATCAACCGCCTGCTCAAAATATACCGCAGCATCCTGGGGTGAAGCAATTAAGACCACATCTGCCAGCAGCATATATCTGTCAGCAGTATCTTCAGGCCCTTCGTCCGTAATGCTTGTCAGGGTATTATAAATAGCAATTTCCATCTCATCTTTAATCCCGCTCAAGTGCTTCAAACGGACAGTCGACCTTAATGTTTCAATCTGTTTTTTAATTCCAAACGCCTTATTATCCTTCATGTAGGCAGTGTAGAACCATTGGACTTCTTCAGCAGTTCCAACATTGTATACAGCTAAAATTGAAGAATGGACCGCTGCTGTCTCCCTCGGCAATATGTCATATGCACGGTATCGGTTGCCTCTGGCTTTGCTGGACTGCTGCGCTGTATCTTTGATTTCCTGCTTAAAATTAAACTCCTGCCCCATTATGATTCTGGCCCGAAGGAGGTACCAAGGATACATTCCGCCTACCTTTTCATTAAAACTGCTTATATCATTGTCATATTGATAGTTTTTACTCTTCTTTTTTTCCAGAAGTTCATCAGGCATTAACGCATCTAAATCCATTTCCGGTCTGCCGTCAATTAAATTTTTCAGGGCAGTCGCCCTTAAAAAAACGGATCTTTCTGCAAACTGGTTTTCATTGCTGACCATCCGGCCTGCTTTCTGCGGCATGTAATGTTCCAGGACTCCCCTGATCTTTACCGCAGGCAGCCCTCGATGGATGGCCACCTCCAGAAAAGAGATTACAGCTGTCACTATGGCTTCATTTTCGTAGAAACGGCCTTTCATTTTAATGCGTTTTGATGCGGAAGCTAACATCTTTAGGCAGTCTTCAAGATCATTTTTTTGAGGATATCTGCCGACTTTTAAAAGTTCATCAGCAATAGCTATGATATAATAGGGCTCTAATCTGCTGTATTGCAAGAAAGAGTCGACTGCTGCAAAATTTCCCTGGTCAATCAGCCTCTTGGCTAGATTCATCACTACGGAAAAAATAAATGTTTTAGGTTTAAAGCGGTTTAAAAGAGCTACGCATTCTTGTTCGCCGTAAATATTAAAACAGGCATAAGCCAATTCCGTTACGTCCCTCTCGCTGACCTCACTTCTGTGATACTTCTCTTTTCTTTTTTTGTGTTCCTCATAGTAGATCTGGATCCAGTTGATAGCCGACCTGTAGTAGCCCGCTGCCTCCCCTTTGTACTCTTCAATACCGGACAGTAGAGAAGCCGTATAAATATTTTCAGAACCATTCCAGCCGCCATGAAGCAGTCGTTTAAATGCGATCTCCTGAACTTTCTCCTTATCTTGAAGAGCAGCTAGAAGATATAAGTTTTTCTCAAAAAGTTGATTCTGTCTCTCGCTTCCCGCGGAATGCTCCCCGGCAAGGATTGCAATCCTCACGGCATCATTGATTTTACCGGTTCTTATCGCCGCCCGAAATGCAAACTGTAGCCTATACACCCTTACATTTCTTGCATCTATGGGATTATTTTCCGGAAGCAGATCATCAGATAAAGCCATTTCAATGAGCTTATCATACTTTTCAGCCTGAAGATAGAGTTGCGGAAGCACTTCTGCCACATAGGTATGCTTTGAGGCAAGGGGTTCCAATAGATTGACGTATGATTCAAAATTTTTCTTTTCCGCAAGAAATGTCTTTCTGAACCAGGTTTCAGTGGGCTCGTCCCTGAACTGGACCGCGTTATCAGTCAGCCAGAGAGATCGCCCTATGTCATAGACAAAGCTTCTGACATCACTGGCAGACACTCCTGCTGATACCGCCAGTATCTCAAGCGGAATATGAGGAGGGAGGCTCGACAGACCAACGCAGATTGCATCAATCTGTTCATGATATAGCTCAGCCCGCAGATCTTTCATAGAAGAAACGGCCTCCCTTAACTGCTTTTCTATAAGCTCTTCCACACTTTTTCCCGAAGGCCCCAGTCTAGCAAGAAGTTCGGAAACCGCATCTGCGGGAACGTTTAAAGAATTGGACTGCACGCGCGGATTACCGCTGGTAAGGCGGTGAAACTCCCGTGCCTCTTTTTTACCGGCATCCGGAAATTTCAGTTTTAGATGCTGCAGTGTCTCATTTTCCGAAAAACCTTCCAACTCCAGCCTCACAATTTTTGATATTGGTTTTAAAATTTCGATGCGCTCGGTCCTGCAGAGCATGACCAGCCTGCAGCCTTTCGGAATATCTTCCCGCAGCAGTTCACTGGCAAAACAAAGACTGCTGTATTCCTTTGCGGCCATCTCGGCATTGTCCGCCGCGTCAATGAGAATAAAAAGCTCTGAACCGTTTGCTGCTTTTTGAAGCGTTTCAACAGCCGATGCAATTCTGATCAGGAACTTTTTCATAATATCACTATCCTGAGACGTATTGGTAACAAGCAGCGGATCGCACAAACCCTTCACAGCCATCTCATTGACGATCTGCACCAGTGCATCACGATGCCTGTGCCTTAATCCGCTGCTGCTTCGATACTTGCCGGCACCGAAGCAGTCATAGGCTACTGCAAAAGATCCAATGGGAAGCGAATCGGCCAGCTGTCTGCAGAAAACAGATTTCCCGACGCCTCCCGGCGCATGCACTATTACCGGATAATCGGATGCTGCTATTTCTTTTATTAAACTTTCATGCTGTGCTCTTCCGATTAAGCTTACACTGTTTTCCCAAAGCGCAGGTGCAGGAAAAAGGTCTTTCTCAAAGTAAACATCAAATCTTTTCAGAACATCCTCACGTGAAATCACCCTAGCTGATTTTGGCAGCACTCTTTCCTGTACCATTGCAACAAGGCTCTCAATCTGTGAATTGTCCGGAGTTCCTGCAAGCAGATGTGCCATTTCCATCCTTAGGCTGTCTTTTTGGCTGTGATAACTGCCTTCGCCATCGTTTAGGCCGAGCAGACTGCAAAACTTCGAAAGTGCTGTATCCTTTAATCCGGTGTATCCCTCAATTGTTTTTCTAAACCTCGCCGGAACCTTTTTTCCCTTTGCCAGCAGCAAAATATTGCTTTTAAATTCCGCATTGATCGGGCGGTTTGTAACCACAGCAAAGGAGAATTCAGGGGCATCGCTCTGTTGCATATGCTCGCAAAACCTATTGGAAAAACCAATAATGGTTTCCTCAAGATCACTAAGCGTAAATGGGCTGTCCATCTGCACAGTTGTATGCTTGAGCTGATAGTATTTAACCCGCTTTCTACCCGACTGTTCGTAATATTCAGAAACATCTATTACATACTCTCCTTCTTTCTGGTCCTGTTTAGGATCAGACCCCTCGATCACCATGTGGGTAAGTTCTGAGTTAGGATGCACAAGCGCTAAGCAGCGTCTTGCTGCCCATCTGTAGTGAAATACATCACCTGCCCTTGAATAGGCAACTAAATCATTTGACATTCTCTCTTTTTTTTTACGCTGTGAAACTGAATTTACAAGCACCTAATATACTATTTTTCTTCTTAATCTTCGATTACCGGATTTAGTAATTTCATGCAGGGACACCCGCATTCAGAGCCCTCTGTTTACTTTTTAATCTGAATAAAAAGTTAAAATGCATCTTAATGCTCCTTTATTTTTTACAGCTTGAGTAGTTCAATTAAAAAAAGAATGCCACGGGCTTCTCCTTCTTAAGGCGTGTCAGCACTTGATGGCAAGGAAATGGTGAATTATAAACAATCTTTAAAAATTAAAGCAATCCCAAAAAAAGATAGCAAGATGGAAAACCACAGCAGTCCTATTTAAAAAGAGCTTTTGAAGATGTTAATTTGCCAAATCCAAATAATAGCTTAATTTAGTTCCATACAAGCTTCGTTAGAAGTATAACATCTTTTAACCACTAACTTAACCAAAACCAGGCATTATAAAATGAACCTCAACATCAAATTCAGCCTACTGATCCTTATTTCTGCAGCATTGCTTGGCTGCAACAATTCAAATAAAGAAAAAGAACTGGAGCTTAAGGAAAAAGAGCTGCTGCTGAAGGAGAGGGAACTTTCCCTTAAGGAACAGCAGGCTGAGAGGCCAAAAATAACTACCAACGATGCGGTTCGACTTGCCGAGAGGCAGTTCAAAAAATACCTGCCTAAAATCCTGGCTTCCCATGACGCGGCACTTGATCTCCAACAGTCTTATACAGGAGATTTCACTGGTGACGGCATTGAAGATGTAGCGGTATATTTCTGTCTGGTTCCAAAAGACGGGGGAAATGCAATTGTTGCACAGGGTTTAACGCTTTACCAGAACAGCGGACACGATGTCAAGGTGATCGCCGGATACGAACCTGCAACGCTGTTCCAGTTCGATAAAATCACCGGTGGTCGCATTCATGTCGAACTGCTGGAATATGCAGAAAATGACGGGCACTGCTGTCCCTCCATCAGAACCCCGCACGTGCTGACCATTTCAGGCAGCAGTGCATACTGACAGCACTGCAGGCCAATACGCACAAAAGCGATATTCCAGTGCTGGGAGAAAATCCAACAAACCAACAGGCGGCATAAAAAGGCTTTGGAAACTGCATGCCGCATATTAATGCTAAAAAAACAGCAGAAACACATGGAAGAAATCATACAAAACATTCTTGGCGACCAGATTGATAAATTAACAGCTTACTTTGATGACCTGGCAAAAAATGGCCTGGAAATTAAATCGATCGATATAGACAGCACACACCTCGCTGAATGCTACAGGCAGACCAAGACATTTTCAACGTGCAGGGAATTTAAAGGCCTATATGACAGCCTGCCGAAAAACAAACCGGTCTTGTATTGGTTCAGCTTCGATACGGAAAAATTAAAAAATGAAACTCTGCAGCAGGCGCTGGGAAGCATAAATGGACTTGTCCAAAAAAGAAAAACAGCGGAAATACCGAAAATTCCACGAGAATCCTGCGGGACGCTGTATGTCGGCAAAGTGAAAGATAAATTCCATTACAGATTTGTCAATCATTTAGGGCATTCTGTAAACGCAAAGACAGGAAGCCTTCAGCTGACCTATTGGTACGACACCCTACTGTACGGCAATCTAAAATTAAACTATATAGTTCTCGAGCCGGAGATGAAGACCTTAATCGGCATACTTGAAATTGAGCTGGCCAAAAAATTAAAACCCGTATTAGGTTCCCATAGGAACTGATCAATCCTATATATATAATCAAATCAAGTATAAACCCCCTGTTTTCAACGGAAAAAAGTTTATATTTTTACCCCTAATCCTACAGCATTTTCAACAGCAGTCCCTTAGCAGGCGGCATTCAGGCTCATGAAGGAGGAAAACTGGAACTTTAACGATTCCCAGTTCATTTCGCCATGGGGTGCCATCCCGATGTTTTTATCATGACTTTTCATAGGTTCCCTAATAAGAGAGCTGTGAATTATAAGCTGGGATAGGTCTGGAAAAACTGATGCAGATCGCATTGGAAAAGTTTTTTATATAATCGGTTTTACAAGCAAATGGAATATTATGATTGACAATTACAGAGATAATTACTACGGAAGCATTCTCGATCCATTACATGGCGATATCAAATTATCGGAAATTGAAAAATGGATAATAAAACAGCCTATTTTTACTCGGTTGAGAAGAGTAAAACAGAACACATTTCTATATTATGTATTTCCTTCAGCAAATCATACAAGATTTGAACATTCCATCGGAGTAATGCATCTGGCAGGAAAAATATTTGATTCCTGCAAGGAAAATTTTGCCACGGGACAGAAGAAAAAAGAGAAATATTCCATCAAAGGGGAAACCAGTTTTTATAATCTTAATAATTTGGATAACCGAGAACAGTTTTATTATCAGGAATTAAGGCTTGCCGCCCTTCTGCATGATATCGGCCATGGCCCGCTATCTCATCTTTTTGATGAATTCGCAATAAGCAAAGATGCTTTTCTAAAGATTGTAAATCATTCTTCAGCACTTAAAAATTACTCTAAAGGATTTGAAAATCTTATAACGGCTAATAATGATAAAGTGGAACATGAAATTATATCATGCGCATTCATCTTTATTTTAATCGACGAATTAAAAAATGAAAACATACATGATGTCCATAGGTTTTCACCATCAGCTAAGTTTATCATTGAAAGTTTATCTGCTGAAAGGATTGTCAAACTGATTGAGCCCGATTTTGAAAATCTTGAAGATTTTAAAGATTCAAAAGACAATAACTATACTTCTTTCTTTTCCCGAATAATCACTTCATTTCCAATTGATGCCGACAGGATGGATTACCTTTTAAGGGACAGCTATTTTTCCGGAGTCACCTACGGGATCTATGATATCAATAGGATCTTCGCCTCTTTTATGGCGACTATTGACAGCAATAAAAATGTTTTTTTAGCCTACAAGGAAAGCGGATTAGACTCCATGCTGCGTTTCATACAGTCCAGATCCCACCTTTATAACCAAGTATATTTTCATAAAACAAACAGATCAGCCAATTCAATGCTGGCCTACGCAAGCAGTTCAAGTAAAATTTCAGGCATAAAACTCTTGGATAAAAGGACAACGATACAGTCCTTGATGGATTTTTATATTAAAAACAGCGATGAAGTTTTTCTAAATTACACAGTAAAAGAAAAAGTAAGCACACAAAAAGCAGAAAAAGAAGTTTTAGATGATTTATTGAAAAGAAAATTATTCAAGAGGGTCTATCAGGTAAAAATTATATTGACCAAGGACAACTTCGAAGACTTTAATAAAATAAAAAACATAAAGGAAGCCATTAATGAAAAATTAAAACCTTTGGTTTCCGATGAGATTTATGCTGCAACAGATATTTACCAGAATAAGACATTTAAGGATTCGGATTTAAAATGCATTCTGATAGCACAAAAAGGAAAAGGAAATTATCAGTTCAATGCGAAGTGGGAAAATGTGAATAAAGAATTCTCGCTAATGAACATGAATGTCGTAATGGTCAGAATCTATTTGAGAAGGACCTTTATCAGTTCCAGTGATTTTGAAGCAAAAAAAACAATTATCCATGAAACCGTTTCTAAAGAAATTTCTGAATTGGAAAAATATGCGAGCGCTTGATTCCCTATTTTACAGTAAAAAACAAGGATAAAAATCAAAGTAAATTAACAAGATTAGTACCGCAATTTCACGATATCTCGAACTAACTCATTATTTTCATTTTTTTTGATTATGCATTAAAAATTGTGGTAATTCTGCTATCCAGTGTAAGCCTTAACAATTAAAAGCCTGAGAAAGAAATATAGATTTCTCAGGCTTAATTTTTTTCTTCTCCACTAACACCAAATGCTTCAGCACAGAATCATTTTGCATTATATCCATTTCGATTTTGAAGCTTTATTTAACACTTCCTTTAATCTGCGTAAAGTTCCTCTAGATTATCTTAATTATCGAGATTTCATAATATAAAATTTTAATTCTCAAAAAAATAATGCTATATAATCTTATTCTTTAAATAAGCATTTTGACAGAGCAAAGCGACAATAACCGCCGGCCAAAATAAAATATAAAATCATTATAGGAGAAAATCTAAATCTTATAAACATGCTTCGCATTCACAAACCCAAAATTCCTGGACTCCACCACCACTACCTGCAGCCACTCCCCATCCACGGCTATCACTTTTAAGATTGCATATTTCTCAAGCACTTCAAGTACTTCATATTCGGTCCCTGGTCCATCGTACAGCTTCAGATTCTCCAGCTTAACCCCAAGCATGTCTTCAGAGCGGTAGATTACTTTCACTTTTGCACTTACGGCTTCTTTTTTAGGTGTGCTGTATACATCAGTCTTTGAAAAAGCTTTTACGGTACTTTTAGAAGAAATCCCTGAGCCGGAAGAAACCTTTCTGCTGCCCGAACCGCTTGTTCGAGGAGCCGTATATCTCACAGGCGCGGAATAGGAGGCGCACACCCCGCAGCTTCCCCCGCTGGAACAGTGCGCGCAACGGCTGCAGTTGGAACAGGCACTGCAGTACGCGCTTCCGGTACATCTTCCCGCCTCTTCCTTTTTTGTCTCACAGCAGCTCGCCACAAGTTTGGTGTTCTGGGCATCAGCCGCCAGTGCCGTAAAAAAGAATAATATGTAAAAAAATATGGTTTTTATCATGGTTCAATAATTTGGTTTACGGCAAACATAAAAAAAGGTTTCAAACCGTTGCTACGGTTTTCCGTAATCGTGGAATGTTTTTTGAAGCAGTGGATTACATGCAAGGCCTATATCAATAAAGTTTCCCAACCGAAGATTTTAGAATCAGCCTTACGTTTAAAACTGTATCCGATTTATTGCCGTATATAAATTAAAAACCGTATCCTATGAAAACATCAGCCGTCATGCAGAAAGTGCTTCGGATACTTGCCTGCAGTTACTTAAGAAGCTGTTCCCTTGAGGAGCTGGCACAGAGAACAGATACTGCTTTTAAAAGCTTTTCGGATGATCACGGCCTGCCCAATGACGAAAAGCACAAACAGGCCGTGCTGTTAGACGCTCTGATGCTTCTGGACCAGCAGGGGCTTATCTTTCTGGACTCCGATACCGACCGCAGCGTCATCACCATTAAGGGGCTGATGCAGGTTAACAATACCGTTTTGTGCAATTAGTTTAAGCAGGCAACATCCTGCTTTTCTTTTATATAAATGAAAAACAGCTGATACAATCTTCCTATTCAAATAAACATTCCTTTGTAACCGACATCACTCCCGCCGGCCAAAACAAAAATTAAAAACAATCTAAAAAAATAACTAACTAAACAAATCTTTACTGAAAAGCACTGGTTCGAATCCCGTCAAGGTCACTTAAATAAAAAGCCTATTTCGTATGATACCGCCAGTGTTTCCGCTTTCATCTACATATAATTTCATTCTATTCCTATTATGCATATTTTTTTACAATAGACTACCTTTTGAAAGTAAAAAGCCTTACCTGTCCCCGCATAATCTCTTAAACTCAAATCTTACATCCTCAAATGTAGGTGCCCCTATATTGGATATCTTGTGATAAGAATCTATTCCGTTATCGGTTGCCATGGCACTCCAGAAATAATCCCTCACCTTCTCTGCGCTTACCTGACTGTTCAGCCTCATACGGGTAAACTTAATTTTCTTTCTGATTGTTGCATCCGCATCCGGATTGGTCTCGGTAGGTGTCAGTACGTTTTCTTCCAAAAATTGAATCAGCTCTTCTTTTGTTGCAGTCATCAAAAATGGTTTTAATTAAAAACTAATTATTCATACAGCTCCCAGTACTGGTCATCAATAAACTGCATGAAATTTTCACTGGTGAATATTTCGTTATGATCACCGTCCTCGTCCAGAACATAAAAAAATCCGTCCCTTTTCATCACGGCACTGTACGCCATTTTTGCCTGAAAAGGCTCGCTGAAAGAATACCATTTGTTTTCCTCCAAACATACCTTGTTCAATACCGAGCAGATAAACAGGAACCTGGTCTGCCTAAGGAGCTCTGAAACCTGATCCATCACCTGCAGGTAATGTCCGGGCGACTGGACCGATTCAGTGTCGAAATTCTCCTTAAGCATCTTAACGCTATCAGTAAAAGGTTTCTCTTCAAAGTATTTCGAAATCACCTCAATGTCCCCTGTCAATGCATGTAGCTGTTCTTTGTTCATAACTGTTTTTTTTTATGTAATATATTAATCTTTATAGTCGGCTGTCTGAAGCAGGAGACCCTATTTGTCTAGTTCTGCAAAAACATCCTATACTGGCCTCTTATATCCTCAGACATTTCATGCTCTGGCGTTCAGCAAAAATGAAACAATAAAATGGATAAATCCTACGGCTTTCCGTAACTGCAAAAATCAGCTATTTTATAAAAGAAGCAGCAGGTGGAAACCCCTGAATACATTTTAAAAATAGAACTAATCCAGAATTTGCACTTTAAAAGAATCCTTTTTAAATCGGCTGATGATCAGACAAAAGCCTTACAGCCCCATATAATGCAATTTAGTGGTGCATGACCATAAAACACACCCTCCCTCCGCATGAAAACTATGAAGCAAATAAAAATACATCATATATTTTATGAAATAAAAATCCTATTTTTGAGAATAAAAAGCACCGACACTTATCACAGGCAACCATCCAACCTTGGGTTTAAAAGCGAACTCGCAGCACCTGTGGAAAGGTTCCTTAAGCCTAAGAGAAAAAAGAAATTGCAAATCAGTACACCCCTCTAATCAAAACAGATCAAAATGGCTAAATTTAATGGTACTATCAAGGACTTTGAAAAATTCGTTGGTCCAAGATTAAGAAACATTGTTCAAACTTCCATTGCAAGAAAATACAAAAGGAGTATTGCCCAATGCCAATTTGAAAAGTGTGGCACTACAGAAAATCTCGAAGCTGCACATATACACGGAAATGATAGAAAGACTCTTATCAAAAAATCACTGGGTGAAAGTATTGTTGATGGCAGAATAGTTGATCTGGATTTGAATCTGTTTGAAAAGACATTTGTCAAACTGCACTATCCCCTGGAAAAATCTTTTATGATCCTTTGTAAGGAATGCCACAGAAAATATGACAATGTTACGGAAAGTATCACTATCGAAAATATAAGCGTAGAGAGCGGCGAAGATAACCAGTCCATCGAAAAGCAACAAGATAACAGGCTGCTTAAAACCACACTGGATATCGAACTGATACCTAATGATATTTTGAAATTCAAGGAATTACTACTGAAATACAAAAGGGCCAATCTGTCCATTTTTTATAACGACGGCACTAAAGTAATCAAGGAATGGAATGCATCTAACATGAGTGAGAAATCGGATATTTTAAGAAATTTGAGAAGCAGATCAGATTTCAGACAAGGCAACTGGCAAAAATTGAACATAAAATGTGTTGAAGTGGAAATCAACTATTAACCCTATGTCATATTTTTTGCAACCCAAATTCCATATGTATCAGACCACGATATTTGTACAATCAATATCAGAGCATGTAGTGAAAAAAACAAGGAATAATTCCTTATCGTGCATAATCTGGATCTGCCGTTTTTCTTTGTGTTAATTTTGAAAGAGCAATAATAAAATTATACAAAATGTCAAAAAAGAATCAAGTCACAACAAACAATAGAAATGTTAAAAAAAACGCGACAGGACAGACTGACCAAAAATCATTGGACAACAGGGCTAATCAATTAAATCCAAATAATATTCAATATTGCAAGTCTTATGCAAAGAGCTGTACAAAAACAAATTATAAAAACCAGGATGATTGTGACTGGAAAGAGGATACTTTTGGTGATGACTGGGAGTTCAATCATGATTAATTTTTATAATATATATATTTAGTTTCGAATCCTGAAACCTCGCTGTTATTAGCTTACTACCTCTTGACAATCCACGCTTTATATGTTAAATAAATTCTTAGATAATTATGCCATAAATTATAAAAGGCTTTCCTTGGAGCAGCAACAGGAATTAACAGACCAGTTCTTCAACCTGTTTTATAATGATGAGACTGAACTAATATCCCGATTAAAGGAATTAAAGGAGCAGTCATACACTGATGAGGAAATTTTCGAAATCCTCAAAAATGAAACCAATCTGGATTTCTGGTGCATGGCACTTCAAACTTTTCAGTTGGAAAATATCTCAGGATTAATTAAAATGCTCTGCGCACAGCAAAAGGACGGCAGTGAGTTACTGAGTCTTATTAAGAATCCCGAAGGCCTGAAAAGGAGTCTTTCGATTCAAAAATCATTGGCTGAGTGTCAGTTAAAAGCAGTTTTTGGCATTCATTTAGAAAACAAAACCAGAGAAGAAAGCAAGATCCTTACAAAAAAAATATTTTTTACCACCAAGGAGCGTATTGCCGCAGAATTCGGATGCAGTAAAAGAACCTTATTGAAATGGCTTGAAATCTGTTTCGGAGACAGGTTTAAAAGAAAAGGGAGAAAGATTACCATTGAGGAATATATCGAAATTTTTGAGGCCTTCTTTTCAGGTAATGATGAAAACCTGGATTTGAACAATGACTTAAATAAATATCTGAACAGAATAGAAAAAGGTAACAGCTTCAGCAAAAGTGACCTGGCCGAATTGTGTTATTCTGATTTGAAGACTCAAAAAGAAAACCTGAAAAAAATTGCATTTTACCGCTCTGTTGATAAATTCCCGTATTCGATCTGTAAAGAACTGGCAGACAAAATGGGATATCCCCTTGAGTTTTAATTTTTAATGAAATTCAGTACTTGTTTTTAAATTCGGAATCTTATTCAAAAACAACCCGAATATACATGTTTTACAGATAAAGAATTGAGCAATTTAAATGAAAATGAAAACACAACCAATACGAGAAGATCAGGTCAGCTTAATCAAAATAAAAAAATAACAGACCACAATAATGATAAATATTATAAAAGAAAGCAAAAGCAAAATCAGAATGCAGGCGGAAGAGCAGCGAATTCGCACTAATATAATCGGATATCTGAAAGAATGTAATTATGCAAGCCCTTCAAGTTCTTTTCAAGTTATTGATATCAAAAATCTTAAGGACCTTCAGGCTATTTACTCGGGTCCTGGATTTTATATCCTGATGACCGATTTAAAATTTGAAGACAATAACTGTTTATTTCAACATGATGACTTTCAGGCTATCTATCGTGGACATTCGTATTTTGTAAAGGACAGAATTATGAGCCATCTATTCAATCTGGATTACAATAAAAATCCTTCAAAACACAGAACCAAATATACGGTCTGTTTAAAAATCGAGGATGGTGTTGAAGGAATAAATATTAACCAACAACCCTATTGTAATTACTCCTGGAAAATAATTGTACATAAAATGAAAGATAGTTCAAAAATGATCAGAGAACAGGCTGAACTTGCATTTGACTGTATTTACAACAGACCTTCAAAAAGTAAAGAAAAATAAAGTTTAAATAATCCTTTTCATTAAAATAACCAGCCTTTCCAACCAACTTCCCCTTTCACTGGTCAAAATCAAACTAAAAAAAATCTGAAACATTTAAAAATAGTCTTAAAAAAGGAAGGAAAAAGAAAAGAAAAACATAAATAAATATAACTAACTAACTAACTAACTAACTAACTTTTTAATAGTCTATCCATTTTAATAAATTCAGTATCTGATTAACGATATAACATCCCGCCAAAATAATACTAAAAATAGTAAGAAGATTCAAAGATTACATATCCATGGGAAGCAAAAAAAAGAAAGGAGGCCTGTTTGTTGCTGTTATATTTAATTCAATAAAATCTAGAAAACTCTAAACATTTAAAACAAGTATTTATACTTACTATTTTTTGACTCGTAATCAATAAGTTTGAAATATTTTACACAAAAATAAATAGAATATGGCCCCTATATTTATTTCTTTCCTAATCGCGGTTTCATTCCCAGCTGAATCCAAACAAACTAATCCTCCCGATACACCAAAAGCCAAGATTCAAATGGCTAAAGCCGGAAGCGAACCACAAATAAAACTCACCGATACCCTTAGAATAGAATTGGATGATAAACCTTCCTCGATATCCCAGCAAAGAAATCCAGCTGTCCAAACTATCATAGTTAAAGAAAAAGATTCATCTGACAGCCTGAGCAGGTTACTTCCCCTGATCTTTACATTAACGGGTCTGGTTACTGGTTTTTTCATGAACAGACTTTACGAATGGTATACCAATAAAAAGAAAATTAAGAAAAGCGGAAAGAGATGGAACATTGAGCTGAAGACATTGGAAGAACCAATAAAAGATCAGATTAAATATATCGAAGCATTTAAGACTAGTGTTGCAAAAAGAGAATGGAAATACGATTCCTTAGAATTAATGACCACAATCAATAGTGATAGGTTTTCATCGCTGGACAAAAATGATTTAATGGATTACATAGATTATACCACCAGATTTCCCTGGTATAAACAGCTTTTTAGCAGTAAAAATCAAGAGCAGAACAACAAAGCTGTAAAGATTTCAAATCACATACACGGCTTCATTGATGTTCTTAATCATAATTTTCAGATGCTTAACTACAACTGGGACCAATTTCAAGATGGAATTTCCGCAACCACAAAGAAATTAAATCAGGACATGGAAACATTAAATATTCAGTTTAATACCTTTAGATTTCATATTTCAAACGACGTTTTGAAAATATATCAGAAAGCGGATTACGAGCCTTTTTTCAATTTGTATTTTCAGTTTATTTTACAGCTACGGCAGAATGCAAATTATAATATGCATAACTTAAACAAGGATTTTTTAGAACCTGCTATAATCGAATTGGAAAAGCTAAAGAAGGATGATCGCATCTTGCCTATTACAACATCCACATCTGTTTTATATAATGATCTCCGTGCTGTAGATTCAGAAAAAGATTATGTATTGGATAATATGAATGAATTAATAGCACGATATAAAAAAGCACTTGAATCACTTCCGCAAATAATCGAAAAACTTGAAGACAAACGTACCGGCTTTCTCCAATTTAAATGAAAACTTCTTATTTTGATCTTTGAAGCAGCATTTAATTCAAAGACCGAAAAGAATGTGCTTTGCAAAAAATAAATTAAAATATATGGCAAAAATAACATCGGAAATTAAATTAGTTGACACTGCCGCTGTCATAACCGTCGGTGGAATAATTTTATATCAAATGGGATGGATTTACTGGACGAGCTATTTTTCAGCACTCAGCATAAACTCTTCCTTTGTAGAAATGTCTTTTGAAAAATTAATTGCGACAACATGGAATATTTCCGTACTTATTATCTTCTCTTTCTCGATAAGCGCAGTGCATGCATATGACAGCACAGGAAGCAGGATAGATGCCCACACGGCAATAGCAACTATTATTCTGGCTGTCCTATGCGTATTTGAAAAGTACTTCAATAACGTAATTTTTCCGATTCTGCTTACAGGAGCAGTTTTTTTATTCTGCCTTTATTTATTTCTAGCCCCTAAATTCAAAATCCCTTCCAGATCTTTTGATAAGAGGATCTTTATTTACTTCTCGTTACTCATAATGTATTTAGTTTCCTTTTTTGTCTACAGTGCTAAAGGCAGAAACGATGCAGAAAAACTGGTGAAGGATTCTAAAAACCCCGATATGGAGATTTTCTGCAATGACGGATCCAGGACAAGAGGCAGATTTATATCATCCATGAATGGGCGGTATTTCATACTCGCAAAGGATGAAAAAGGGAAAATGCATACTTTTATTTTCAGTGACAGTGAAGTGCACCACGTTATTTTCACAAAGGAATTCTTACAAGTTTTTAGCAATTCGAAAAAAAAATTTAAAAGAACATCTTAAAAAATAATTCAATGCATCAAATAAAAATGAACTCAACAACAAAGAAATATTGAAAATGGAAGCATTTATCAATCAAAGAAAACAAACGTAAAATGGCAGATGCTTATGCCGAAACAGTAATTGCGCTAAAAAATCTTAATTGCTATCAATGATTATATCATAATTAGATGGATAAGCAGCAGCTTATAACCTAGGAACAATCTAAAAAATAATTTACTAATAATTGACAACTGTTCCATAATATCCGCCTTCGGTCACCGAAAAGAATAAATAAGCAACCTTTATAAAAATTATATATGACAGAAACACAGCAGATAAAAGAAATTGATAAATTAGTTAGCGCTCAATACTCATCTTCAAATTATGGAGAACTGAAGGCTCTTTCCAAACTTTTTGATACAGCATTTTTAAAGGAATTGGAAAATATTCTTAACAAAAACAGCCGCATGGAAAAGCACTACAAAGATCGATATGAAGTGAGCGTCGGATGGATTGACAAAATTCCGCTGGCGAAATTTGTTCATGCCGTAAATGATGTAAACGGCAATCCTATCAAAACAAAAATGGAATTAGGAGATCTATTGCTCATTTATACTCATAACCGAATAAATATTACTTCAAAAGGGACGGAGGTTCAATCGGCTGAAAACAGAGCAGCCATCGTTCAAGCAAAAATTGCAGGCGATAAAAATCCTAAAGTTCCAATTGCAAAAATATCAGACAGTCGCGTATCATCCACCAGTAAAGAATTAGCATTGCTAAGTTCATGGCCTGAATTTGATTTGTATCAAACCTCGAAATCTAAAACCCCTTTACTGAATAATATTCAGCTCGACTCTACAAAACCAAATGCGAAATTTGCGGGCTATAATTCAAAAAAATGGTATATCGGCAGACCAGTTTATGAAGAAGAGTGTAAAGAATCAATGGGTTCTCTTATAATTGGAATGCTCAAAGGAAGAGAAGGTGAAGATTTCGACATTTCTAAATCCTCAGACTGGGATAGACTAATAGAAACTTTAGTCGTCACCTGCGGCAAATATAAACTTCCAAATTTTCTATTCCCTGGAAGCACTGGAGACAGATATTTGACTATACCTAAAAAACCTTTAATATTTTTCTTTTCTTTCTTTAAGCCCAAAAAGTTTCCTATTGTTGTGATCAATAGAATTGTTCAGGAAGGTTAAATATATAAAAAGCTTCAGATGAATCTGAAGCTTTTTATTTGATAACATGAACAAGAGACTACCCAACATTTGACAAATAATTCTCCAATAGTAGATATTATGAATTCTACAATCAAATAATGCCAAAAGAATCTTAACCTTTCTAATCAACTCCCTGTACCAACCATCATCCCCATCACTGGCCAAAAAGAAAAAAGAAAAAAAACAAATGGAGCCAAACCATCGTGTCACAATCCCCTAAATCTTATACACCAGCTTCGCATTCACATACCCAAAATTCTTAGACTCGATCACCACCACCTGCAGCCACTCCCCGTCCACGGCTATCACCTTCAGTACCGCATATTTTTTCAGCACTTCGATAACTTCGTACTCGTTGCCCGGCCCTTCAAGCAGTCTCACATTATCGGAACTAGCTGCCAGCATATCTTCCGAGCGGTAAACCTCCTTCACTTTTGCATTGGAAGGTTCTTTTTTGGGAGCCGTATAAATGCTATTTTTTGAAGAAGCCTTTACGGAAGCTTTAGAAGTCCCCTTTGAAGAACCTGAGCCTGAACTGCTATTAGAGCTGCGCGGGGCAGTATACCTCACAGGCGCTGAATAAGAAGCGCATACCCCGCAGCTTCCCCCGCTGGAACAGTGCGCGCATCGGCTGCAATTGGAGCATGCACTGCAGTAGGCGCTTCAGGTACATCTGCCCGCCTCTTCCTTTTTTGGCTCGCAGCAGCTTGCCACCAGTTTACTGTTCTGCGCATCAGCTGCCAATGCACTAAAAAAGAATAAAATGTAAAAAGATATTGTTTTAAACATGGTTAAATATTTTGGTTTTGAAGCAAACTTAAAAAAAGGCCTGTAAGGGATCTTACGGTTTTCCATAATGATGGCACTTTTTTTGGTACAGCAGATTATATACTGAGTTCTTCCAGGCGAAACTCAGGCCGCAAGCCGTATTTTAGATCATGTCCTGTGATAAAACCGCAGTTCATTTATTTGCGTAAATAATTAAAAATCTTAATCTAATGGAAACATCTACGATCATCCAGAAAGTGCTTCAGGTACTAGCTTCCAGTTACACCAAGAGCTGTTCTCTGGAAGAGCTTGCACAGCAGGTATATCCTGCCTTTAAAGGCTTCGAATATGCACAAGGCCTGCTCAATGCCGAAAACCATAAACAAGCAATGCTACTGGAAACCCTGATGTTATTAGACCAGCAGCGCCTTGTCTTTTTAGATCCTGAGACCGACCAGAGCGCCATCACCATAAAAGGCATGATGCAGGTGAATGATAAGGTTTTGTGTAATTAGGTTCCACAGCCAGCTCTTCTTTTCTTATTCTTTTACCTGCATCAGAAACAAGAGGATTTGTTTAAACAGAATAATACAAGACTATCTCCTCTCTCTCCACACAAAACCAATCACAAAAAAATAAAAACAGTATTAAACAAATTAAGCCGTAAAATCCCCTTACTTACATTAGCTTAATATGCTAAGATTGAAAACAGCACACAATCACCTGATAAAAAAATAGTTTACATACTAAAGTAAAACATTCTTTGGATTCGCCACCCGATCAATAGTAAACCGGCGAAGCAAATCAGTACAATTAAAACCAATCTGGATCTAATGATCTGTAAAATTGTATAATTTTTTTATGCTAAAATTAAAATTTGCATGATTAAGGATGTTTTTTCATTGCAGTTATTTATAATAGCCGAGATCTTTTCATAGTCAGGTATTTTAGCGGTAATGAAATAAAATAGCTCTTTATTATTACTCTCAATTTCCAAGCGGTATTTTACTATATCCTCAAATGATTCATTTATTTTTTTATTGTTGATTCCCGTTATAATATGTTCATTAATAATAGGAATAAGTGAGGATACCAAACCAATAAACCCCATTATCAATCCAATACTTTTTTGGTTTTTAATGTTATCTGCTAATAATGTTGAAACCACTCCTGCACTGCTTAATGCCGTAATTATTTGTGATAACAGATTTAGCTTGCGATAATTTTTTATTCTTCGTTTTATAATGGGAAATTCAACATCGCATTTTTTTAGAATTTCATTGTTTGACTCTTTGCAAATTTCCGCTTTAATAAGAATCTCAGCGTCTGGATTTTTATTTACTTCTTCTCCCAAGACTACTCCTGACTCCAGTATTTCGGAGTGATCAGAGTATCTTGTTCTTATTTGGTTAAGCTTTGCAGGATTTAGCTTTTCCAAAGCATAAATCATTTCGTTTATTTGTGTATCCATTTTCATATTTATTTTGAATAAAGAAATAATTTCAAAAAAAGCCAAAAAATAATTAAAATAACTATCACGATTCCCAAAGCCCTAAATAAAAAATTTAGAGCTGTATTAGCATCGTGTATTGTTTCTTTATCGGCTTTGCTGGTATTTTGAACTTCAATTAATTTGGAATAGACAATAGCTTTTGAAATTTCACCTTTTCTTTCTATCTTTTCATTGATTTCCTTTGTTACTTTTTGCTGATATTCTTTAAATTCAGCTTCAAAGCGAATTTGATTTCCTACAGATTGTGTATTAACAAAGAATTTGCTGTTTTTAACAGACATGGCATCAAAAAATTCACGATATGTTTTCTTTTGCGTTGCACTATAAACTGCATCAGCAACTTTTGTCGAATTCACATTATTAGAAAATCCGGCATTGGATCCATTTTCTATTGAATTACATCCTAATGCATTTAAAAAAAGACTATTATCGGCTTGAATTTGGTTGATTTTATCAAGTGATAAATTAAAATCAAATTTATTTTTATTATTTGAGGCAAATGCATTATCCTCCATATGGCCCACTAATATTATTCTGTCATTTTTGTGGCTAATCAATAATTCTTCGATACCGTCCAACTTTTTCTGATTGTCAATTTTAATATAGCTGCCTCCAAAATTTCTTTTCAGTTTCTCTTCAGTTAGTCTGTCATCTACAAAAGAAATTATTATGTTTTTCTCAAAGTTCATTTCTCTTTCAATTGCTTCTTTAACAATAAAATAGTCTTCAATGCTTTTGGGGGCTTCCATAAAATGATTACCATTTCTGTAATACAGTTTATTATTTTTTTCATTGTACACACATTCAGCTAATTTCCCCGGTAACTGTAGATAAGTCCTTTTTGACAGGGCCAGTATCTCTCGTTCATTTTTACCGATTGCACTACCAATTTCAAATACAAAATGAGCATTTTTTATTATGTCTTTGACGCTATTATCGCCAAACGAGCTTTTAAATAAAGAATTATATTTTTTGTAATCTCCTAATTTAATTTGAAATTCTATATCATGTGCATTCCCTAATTTTGTGCCGTAATTACTATAGAATTTAGTCTCATTATATTCTTTATCATTTCTGCGGTTCTGTATTGTTAATGGAACATTCGAAATGAAAATAAACAGTTTTGAAATATCTTCAGTATAATTTTTAGGATTACTAAAAAAGTTGATTCTTTTTTGTTCTAATAACTCATATTGTACTCTACAATAGTCAATTCGCGATTGCTCACTACTTTTTTCTTTATAAGGATCCCCTTCCTTTAAAACATCTTCTCTTCTTCTTGATAGATCGAATTTTTGACTGGATTCGTGAACTGACTGGTAATGATTGGGGCGCTCACCAATAGACCTGCCCTTTTGAGCAAATGTGCTAAAAAAGGAACATCCTAAGATAAGAAATACAAATAATGATTTAAATTGTTTTCTCATTCGGTTCAGAAATAAATATATTAACATTTGTAACTCTTGTATGGTATTCTAACACCACCATACAAAACACTATTTATCAAACAATTAATAAATTATTTATGATTGTAAATTAATAATTTTATATACTCAAAACAATACGTACTTATACCTTTTTTTAATGTAATTTTTGCAGAGCTTAAGAAGAAAAGCATCAATCTTCAGAATTTTTTTCTCAATTATTAATCCATCAGATGCAGAACTATCTTCATTTAATTCTTCAGATGGAACTCTACTGCATATTTGGTTTGCAAAGCCTAGTAAATCAAATAAATATTAAGTTTAATCCTCTAATTCTAAAAACATTCCCATTCAAACCAACCTCTCATTCACCGGCCAAAACAAAAAATAAAAAAATCTAAACAAAGAGAAAACACATAACTAACTAACTAACTAACTAACTAACTAACTAACTAACTAACTAACTAACTAACTAACTAACTAACTAACTAACTAACTAACTAACTAACTAACTAACTAACTAACTAACTAACTAACTAAC